>CANFKS010000091.1 GCA_947447625.1 Rhodospirillales bacterium
CAAACGCGCCGGGTTGCGTGAGTGTCGCTGTCAAGCTGCGCGGCGCGGTCCCGGTCGTGCTTGCATCATCCGAGCCCAGCCCCAGATCCTGTGCAACATGGCTGCCGTTGAGCGAGGTGACTTCCAACTTCGAAACCGGCGTAATATCCGCGATATTCAGCGTATTCGGAACTCCGCTGGTTTCGCCGAGAACGCTGTTCTTGGCGCTCAGCACCAGTTTGTGATCAGCACTCTCGCTCACAGTGATGATGGTGCCGAGCGAAACCTGGAAGTCGCTCGCCAGGCTCGTCCCCTCACTCCCGGGCAGAATAACGTTGGCCTGCTGCAAGTCGGTCGCGCTGACCTCGGTCGCAGCCACTGCTGCGCGGATGGCACCCACCAAATCGTCAACGGTCGTACGCGCAGCATCAGCAGGCACATCCACCTCGGCGTTGACCGCGCCCACCGAGATCTGGAAGCTGAAGGCCTCGCCGGCCTTCGCAGCGCTCAGCGCCGTCGCGCCCGTGATTGTGTGGTGATTGTCGGCATCCACGCCAACCACCGGCGTGCTGGGGGCGCTGGTCAGGCCCAGATCATCCAACCCGTTCGCAGCACTGGTGCTGTTGTCGGTCAAGGTCAACACGCCGGTCGTATCGTCGTAGGTCGCAAAGCCGCTCACCCCGTCCGCCGACGCCAACGTATTGAGCTTGTCGATCAGTTTCTGAACCGTCGGCTTGGCACCCAGGCTTGCCATGCTGAAGGTAAAGCTATTGCCATTGCCAAGCGTGACCGACAGATCGTCGCCCTTCGTGCCGCTGCGCAACCCCTTGCGACCATTAAGGTCACTCAACAAATCGGTGGTCTTGGCCGGCGCAACATTGGTGCCCAGGTTAATCCCGAGCGTCAGCGCAAGGTTCACCCCCGCGGTCACGCTCAACGTGCCGCTCGCACTCGCACTGACCAGGCTGCTCAGAGTGCTCGCAATCGTTTGAAGGGTTGCATCGTTGCCCATCATGCTCGCAAGACTATTCATATCCAAATTGAACGGCAGAGTCGTGTTGAACGACGCCGGCGCATAGGCAATCTTGAATATGATATTCGAGCCATCCACCAACAGCGTAACGTAGTCGCCCCCCAACGCGGCGTTGATGTCGGCCTGGACCGTGCTCAACGTTCCGGCCGGATCAGCCTGCGCGGCGCTGATTGCGTCCAGCATGGTCTGGCCGAAATTCAAGACCTGATCGAGGTTGACGTTGATCAACGGAATCGTGGTCGAGAGCAGCGAACTGTCGAGGTTCTCGATCGTCTGCTGAACAGCCGACAAAATATCGGCAGCCATCAATGTCGCGCTCATGTTCGTGACCACGACGCTGACTTTCGGCATCGTGAGATCAAGCAGCGGGGCCGGATCGTCCATGAAAATATGAATGCCGGGCGCTGCGGCCGCTGTCAGACTCACACCGCCCGCCGACAGATCAACGCTGGAGATGTCGAAACTGGCAAACGGCTGACCGCTGCGCCCAGACACCAGCTGGAACGACCACATCGACTTGAACGCGCCGCTGGTGATGGCATCGGTCAGGCGATGCAGCGAGATCACGTTGTTCGTCGCGCCGCTGGCGCTGTCATTGAGCATCAACGACGCCTTGAGCGAGACATAGACGTTGCTCGGATTCAACGACGCCGAAAAATCAAACGCGCCGAGCGAGCCAGAGATGACGACGGGCAAACTGATGTCCGTTGCCACCAAGGCCACATCCACCGCAGCCGAGATGCCGGTATTCTGGAATGTAATCCGATCCGTGAGACCCTCGCCATGGAGCGCGACCCCCACGATCTCGCTCGTCGGCCCGCCGGGCGCATTGATATCCGTATTGTTGATCCCGAGCAGCCCCGGCAGGCGCGACCCGTTCAACGCCGAGATCGTCAAATCGATCTGCTTGACCTGCACCCCCCACTGCACCGCATTTTGCTGCGTGATCAGGCTGGGATCGGCACCGAGCACGTCATGCAGCTTGGTATAGGTTGTGGTCGTCAGCTTGATGCCATGCGTATCCGCTGCCGCCAGAACCAGGTCACCCATGTGCACGACGTCCGTGGCGTCCAGCCCGAGCTTGGCGGAATCAACCGAAATCCCATCAAGGGCAGTATTAAGCCGCGCAACAAACGAAGCCTGTGTGTTGGCGCCTGCTGCCACGTCCACCACAACCGGCGCCAATGCGCCGAGGCTCAGGATAAATTTCGTCTCCTTGCTCCAATCTGGAGACGACACCGCCGAGCCGGACAGCACCGCGACATATTCGGCAGTACTGCCAACCTGGCTCGAGTCAGCAAGCGTATTCGTGGTCAACCCAACTTCATTCGGGGTGGGCCCGGCATAGGCCGTTTCTGTATCCGTAATGTGCAGCTTGTAGGAAACCGGATCATACACAGCGCTCAGCACGTCAAAATTGGCGAGCGTGGCCAGCGCGTGCTCCAGGTCGGACATGTGCCAGGTCGGCAAAATTTCAATCGTTTGGACGCGCCCCTGCCGGTCGATGAGCTGCAGATCGGCCAAACCCGTCACCGCCGCACTCCCCGACGGTTCCGCGGCCGTGGCAATCGCATTTGCGCTGAGCGGCACCGAATCGCTCCGCGAGGCCTGCGAAATCACCGGAACCGCAGTCAACAGAACGTCTGTGCCACTCGCCCCATCACCCAATACCGGGCCACCGGGCTGGTTCACATCGCTGCCGAGCGGATTGAGGGACAATGCGATCGTCAAATTCAGAAACACGCTCGGAACGATCTGCAACGTTCCGTTGCTGAGCGCAAGGTTGCCAACACTGCCCATGTCAAAGTCAAAACTGACCGGCACCGTCACTGATGGCAGGTCGAAAACATGGGAAATGCTGAACGTAATCGCATTGATCGTGGGGTCATAACCGAGACCCAGTTTGCGCAACAATTCGCTGGCCTGGTCGGCCGTGGGCAGGTTCAAATCGACCGGAAGATGCAACAGTTTCGCCAGCGAAATGCCGAAATCGCGAATATTGGAGAACAGCGAGGCATTGGCCGGGCTCGTCAGCTTGATCACGGTGAGCGGGTTGCCCGAATCCAGTTTCAGCTTTCCATTGTCGTCAGAAGCGGTCAAACCTGAACCAGCCAAGGACGATGCCGCGATCGCCGCATTCAGCGCCGCCGCCAAATCGCTCACGGTGGCAATCTTCGTTTCGGTCGATCCCGAAAGAAAATGATTGCTGAAATTCAAGGTGGCTTGCTTGACATCACCACCCGCCCCATCGCTGAGGCCAATCGCAATCGAGACGTGCGACGGCAGACTTGCGAGATCACCCGCCGTGAGCGCGATCCCTTCAATAAATCCTGTGCTCGCATCGCTGATTTGCGATTCGATAAACCCCACCGCAGTGACCGTGCTCAGCAGCGGCTGGATGATTTCCGTGTTGAACACTGTCGCGATATCAATCAACGACCCCAGGGTGGTGCCATTGGTAAACGGGATGACGATCCCGAGTTCCGGCACTTGCGACAAATCATTCAGATAACTGCCCACCTTGGCCAACTGGCTCGCCAGCGATGCGGGCAGGAACGTATTGAGACTGGCAGGATCGAAACTCACATTGCCCGTCGCCGTCTGGAGCGCCGCCACCAAATCCGCCGTCGCTGCACTCATGTCCGAAATGGCGCTGCTGCCGGGTGTTCCGACCTCATCGCCGGAGAAGACGAGATGCACCGCAGTGGTAATCGGCGCTATTCCGGCGATGCTGTGCCCGGCGCTGAGTGTCAGCGGAATATCCGCCAGCGTGCCGTTGGTTTGCGTGGTGATCGCCATGCTGATCAAGGGCGAAGCACCGGTGAGCGAACTGTAATCGCCCCCCTCAATCGCTGCGGCATCCGCGCTCAATGCGGTTCCGCCCACCGCACCGAGCGTGCCGCTGAACGCTGCCGACACATCGAACGTCGTCGACGGATCAACCGTCATCGCGATGACGCCGATGTCGAATTCTTTGCCGCTCAAATCAGCCGTCGCGTGCAGCGTGTTTGCAAAAGTCGCCGCACCAAGCGTGAAAGTCGATTCAGCGGCATCGCCAGCAGTCAAAGTCGGCGATATTTTTGCGTCGAATTGCATCGAATATGTAAGTGCTAAATTTGTCCCTGTATTATCGGGGACAGAAATTCCATACTTCGCACCGACATCACCAAAACTGAAATTAAACGATGATGATGTTGAAGTAGTAAAAGAAAATTCTAAAGTCATATCAGTATCAGAGGCCAGCGTTTTATCGACGACGCTGGCGGAACTACCGGCAGCATTTCCCACCAAGGCTTGCAGTTGCGTTGTCAACGCCGTGGCAAGACTGGTGGAACTTGCGAGGTCATTATTCAGGGTCGCACCTGGCAGCAGAAGTTCATTCTGGATCGCTGCTATGACAACATTTTCAAACACCTGGTGCATCTGCGTGATGCCACCGGCAGTGGTCATTCCGTTCGAACTGATGAGCGATACGGTGTGGGCAAGGTCACCCACGCTCTCAAGCCCGAGCAGCACGGTCTCTGCGTGTTGCAAATTGGTTTCAAGCGCTTGCAATGCCGCTTGGGTCGGGGTCACCGAAAGCAGGATCCGCGGCTCCAGGCTTTCGATCACCAAGTTGGACACGGCCCGCTTGGGCGCACGACTTGCGACCTTGCCAGACTTCCCCGCACGCGTCGAACGCCCCAACCGCCAAATCGACATCGCCTTACCTTTCTCACGCAACGCAAATGTTCATGACCCCGTCAAACCGGATCATGTCCATTGGAATTGTGCATTCACCCGAATCTCTTGGACTCAGCAATCCGTTTTAGGGCAAACAAGCAGTTAGAAATTAAATATTGACAAATTTACAATCACATACAATTGAAATTTTGTTATGGTGGGTTGGTCGGTTTCAGAATGTGTTTTATTGTTTTCCGTTCGTTTCGAAACGCCGTCTTGACCCAGAGTTTTGCTTCGGACCCACCATGCTCCCCATCGCCCCCTCTCCCGTGCCTCCCGCGATCTGGCCTCATCCTCTCGACGATGATCCCGCTCGTATCGTCCGGGAGGCAACCGGGCTTCACGCGCACGGGGCAACCGCGGAAGCCGAGACAATGCTGCGCGCGGCATTGCGTCTCCACCCACAATCAGTGATTCTCAACAACGCATGTGGGGTGATGCAAGCCGCCCTTGGCCGTCCGCGGGATGCGGTTGCGCATTATCGTCAGGCCCTCCGCCAGGAGGGTGCAGAACCCGGCGTCTGGACGAATTTGGGCAATGCGCTCACCACTCTGAAGCTGTTTGACAGCGCCGTCGCGTGCCATGATGCCGCTTTGGCACGTGCGCCCAATGACGGGCTCCTGCATTACAACCGCGGCATTTCCCTCGCCGAGGCCGGCCACCATGGCGCAGCCATTGCCGCCTTCACAGCCGCCCTGCGCCATGCCCCGGATCACCCGATGGCCGCCTGGGACCGGGCCCGCAGCTACCTCCATCTTGGCAATCTCGCGGCGGGCTGGGCTGATTACGAGGTCCGTTTGCGCAACGGCCTGGTGCCGCCTCGCGCTGTACCCGGCACACGATGGGAGGGCCAACCTTACGCCGGCCGGCGCCTGCTGCTTTTGGCCGAGCAAGGCTTCGGCGACATGATCTGGGTCAGTCGCTTCATCGCGCATGTCAAGGCGCTCGGCGGCGACCTCATCGTTGAATCCCCCCCCGAGTTGGCCGGCCTGCACCGCGCCGCCGGGCTCGCGGATCGGGTGGTCATTCAGGGTGACGCATTGCCGCCCGCCGATTTCCATCTGTGGCAATGCAGCCTGCCCGGCCTCCTGGCGGACAGCATCGCAGCCCTGCCGCCTGCGGTTGAATTGACGCCCACGCCCTCCGTCCGCGCGCGCTTCCAGCCGATCTTCGCCCCGGCCGACGGCAAGCTGAAGGTCGGCATTATCTGGTCCGGCAGCACCAGCTTTGGCCGCAATAGCGAGCGGGCAACGCGGCTCGCCCCGTTCATTGACGCCTTCGACCTCCCCGGTGTGCAACTCTACAGCCTGCAAAAAGGCCCACCCGCCCAGGAATTGGCCGACGCTGCGGCAGACACTGTCGTCGATTTGGGGCCCCTGCTGCAGGGGTTCGATGACACGGCCGGCGCACTCAGCCATCTCGATTTGATCATTATGACCGATAGTGCGGTGGCCCATTTGGCGGGCACGATGCAACGGCCGGTTTGGGTGTTGCTCGGTCGCAATGCCCATTGGCTTTGGCTGGCCGAGCGGACGGATAGTCCCTGGTACCCTTCGATGCGGCTGTTTCGTCCGCGCGGCGAAGATGATTGGAGTTTCGTCTTCGACCAAGCAGCAAAGGCGCTGTGGCATCGGCTTGAGCAGCCCCGCCCCGTCCTGCGCTGAGCGACGGACGTGATCAATTCGACTGATGCGCAACGATACCAGTCGGCGTAAAGCTCTGCTCGTCCTCGACGATCGTCGCGCCGCGCACGACCGTGACGGCTGCCGCAGGCGGTGCAGGCAGAGGCCGGAGGCGCAATCCCTTGAGCACCATTTTCAGCGCCTCCCAATGGATCCCTCCCAGCACTTTCGCCGTCAGCAGCGGGTGACGCAGGAGTGTCGAGACGATCGAAGTGTCGGTCAGCGGTTGGCGCTGGCCGGTGAAATTGGCGGTGATCAGCGTTCCCTCGGCATCGCTGCCCCGCACGGTGACGGAGACGGCGTCTCCCGGGGGATGCACGGTGAAGTGATACGTCATCGCCATATCCATGAACGGGGAGACATGGAACATTTTGGCGCAGCTTTGGCGTATCGGGTCCGCCGCGCCATCGGTTGGGATCAGGTAGGTGTGGCGCTGCCCGAAGGTGTTGTTCACTTCGTACAGGATGGCAGCGAGTTCGCCGTTCGGGCGATGGCAGAAGAACGTGCTGAGGGGGTTGAACACCATGCCCAACACCCGAGGGTAGCAGAGCACCTGGATGGCACCCCCTGCTGCGACACCGGCTGCGGTCAGGTGGTGCTCGATTTGGGTGCGCAGCGGCGTGGCGGACCCATCCCCGTGATCGCGCGGGTTGAAGGACATCAGGTTGAACCGGCCCGCTGAAAACAACCGCAGCCGCCGATGCAGCACCGGGAGTTCGTCGAGGTCGATCAGGATGGTGAAGACACGATAGGCCAACCGATGCCGCCGCGGCCTGGTTCGCGCGTGGGTGACGCGCCCGCCATAGAGCGCCGAGACGCTCATGGGGTCGATACCGGCACGCGCCTGCACGCCGCGGGGGGCAGGTGGATGCGCCCTGATTCGTCGCTGACCGACCAGGGCCGCCGGACCCCGCCGATTTCCTCCGCGGCGGCCAGGCCCGCCTGCAACCCATCCTCATGGAACCCGGCGCCGAACCACGCCCCGGCAAACCACGTGCGCTGCACGCCCTGCAATGACCAGAGCCGCCGTTGTGCCTCGATGGCAGCACCGTCGAACATCGGGTGGTTGAAGTCCTGGCTGTGGATGACGGTGCCCGAGCGGGGCTGCACCGGCGGGTTCAGCGTGACGAACAGGTCCGGCCCGGCGATACCCTGCAACCGGTTCATCCAGTAGCTGACGCAGGGCATCGCCATATCGGGCGCGCCAGTTGCGCTGGTGGTGCCCAGGTAATTCCAACTGGCCCAGGCCTTTTTGCGTCGCGGCATGAGCGAGGCATCGGTGTGCAGCACGACACGGTTCGGGCTTGGGCGAAACGCGCCGAGCAGGGCCTGCTCGTCATCCGTGGGGGTGTCGAGCATGGCGAGCGCCTGGTGCGCGTGGCTCGCGATCAGCACCGCGTCAAAGCGGCTCGACGCGCCGGTTACGTCCCGGATGGTCACGCCTGCTTCGTCTCGCGCGATCCCCGTCACACCCCGTCCGGTCAGAATGCGCCGCTCCAGCGCGGCTTCGAGCCGGGCGACATAGGATTGCGAACCGCCCACCACCGTTCGCCATTCCGGCCGGTCATTGACCTGCAATAGCCCATGATTGTCACAGAACCGCAGGAAGGCAGCGGCCGGATGATCCCGCATCTCGGCGCAGGGTGTCGACCAGATTGCCGCGGCCATCGGCAGCAAATGGTCATGCTGAAACGCCTCCGAATATCCGTTTCGATCGAGGTATGAGCCCAATGGCTCCAGCGTGTCCCACAACGCCGAGATGTGCCCGGGCGCGGTGCGATAGAAGCGCAGCACATCACGAACCATGCGCAGGAAGCGGGGCCGCAGCAGATTGCGCCGTTGCGCGAAGAGCCCGGCAAGGTCTGTGCCGTTGTACTCGAGCCGGCCGCGATCGAGCGAGACCGCGAACGACATGACCGTCGGCCGGCTCGCCACGCCGAGATGTCGCAGAAGAGCGGTCAGATTGGGATAGTTCGGCTCATTGAAGACAATGAACCCGATATCCACCGCCCGCCCGTCGGGCGCGTGCATGGTGCAACTATGCCCACCTGCACGCTCGGCAGCCTCGTAAACCGTCACGTCGTGGCGCCGTGCCATCAGCCAGGCGGCAGACAGGCCCGAAATGCCGGTGCCGACCACGGCGATCCGTCGCGCCGCGCCGTTGGAGGGGTTGGAAGTGCCGATGTCGTCCAAAGCCATGCCTGCATCCTGTCGTCGGCCGCAACAGGCGGACGTGAAACTGTATCGTGAACCTGTATACGGTGCGCTGCGGGAACCGGATGCATCGAAAAGAAATCGGACACACCGCATCCGAGCCCGCGAAGCCGGCGTATAACCGATATGTATGCTCAAACACTATCCGCATCGGACCTGCCCGCTTGGCCCCGTGACGCTGCCCGTCGCTGCGCACCGTCCTGGCCGGTGGCGCGCATGACACGCAGCGTCGTGCAATCGCCGGCACGGCTGAGCGAACTCATCGTTCGCATTGCCACGCTGCGTGACCGCGCAGCGTTCGCTGAGATGTTCGACCACTTCGCGCCCCGCGTGAAGAGTTACATGCTGCGGCTTGGCGCCGGCCCAACTGAGGCCGACGATCTCGCTCAGGAGGCCATGCTCACGATCTGGCGCAAGGCTGCGCGCTTCGATCCGACGCGCGCGGGTGCCGCAACATGGGTGTTCACCATCGCGCGGAATCTGCGCATCGACGCGCTGCGGCGCGAGCGGTGTGTTGAACCGTTCGATGGCGGGGCTGTCCCCGATGTCCCGGATGAGGCGGCTGGGGCCGACAGCGCCATGGCAGCGGCACAATCCGAACAGGCGCTGCGTGCCGCCTTCGCCGGGCTCAGCGAAGAAGAGACCATGCTTGTGCGCATGTCCTTCTTCGAGGACCAGCCCCATAGCGCCATCAGCCACACGCTCCGCCTGCCGCTCGGGACTGTGAAGTCCAAATTGCGGCGAACGCTGGCGCGGCTGCGTGCGATCCTGGAGGCCGGCCGATGAGCCCTCTGCATCACCCGAGCGATGAAACCCTGCTGGCCCACGCGGCGGGCGCACTCGACGAGGCCTTTCGGGTGATCGTTGCCGTTCACATCGCGGCCTGCGCGCAGTGTCGCAGTCTGGTCCTGCGGGCTGAGCAGGTCGGCGGGGAGATGCTCGACACGCTCGCAGCCACCGCGATGACCGGCGATGCGCTCGACCGCACCCTCGCTCGCCTGGATGAGCAAGGGCCGGCCGACCGACCGGCAGCCCCGCCGCCGGATGGGCTGCCGGCTGCCCTTGCAGGCTACACGATCGGGCGCTGGCGCAGCCTCTTTCCGGGCGTCGCACTGGCCAGCATTCTGCCGCCGGAACGGGGCCGCGCCGGGCTGCACCTGCTTCGCCTCGCGCCGGGCAGGGCGTTGGGCGACCATGGTCATGGCGGGCGGGAGATGAGCGTGGTCATCGCAGGCGCGGTGACGGATGAGCGGGGCACCTATGGCCCGGGCGACGTCGCTGAGCGCGATGATGAGGCGCACCACGCCCCGGTGGTGGTCGGCGGGCAGACCTGCCTGTGCCTGATCGCCGTCGAGGGCCGGCTGCGGTTTCGCCATTGGGCCCTGCGGCTTTTGCAGCCCCTGATCGGCGTATGATGGCGGTGACACGCGCGCGCTACGCGCCACGCGGCTGGGGCTGGGGCTGGAACCGGCATGACGCGGGCGCGCGCGGTGATGGCTGGCCGAAAGCGGGCCTGACGGGCTTATCGGGATCAACCGTGCTGCCTGCCAAGATCCAGCGCCGTGCCGATTTCTTGCGTTTTGTCGCCACCCTTGCGAACAGGCATACGGTATGACTTTCCTGACACTTCTCTTACTCGGCGCGGGGGAACTCTGGGCGATCATGAGCCTTGCCTGGCTGATCGAGCGCCGTACCGGGAACGCCGGGTGGATCGACGTCGCCTGGTCGCTCGGGACCGGATTGGGCGGTGTCACCTTCGCGCTCGCATCCGGGCTCGGCTCAGCGCCCCTTGCGCCGCGGCAAATCGTCGTGGCCTCGCTCGTTGCGATCTGGTCGCTGCGCCTGGGCGTTCACATCGCACGCCGCTCAGCCGCCGGCATCGATGACCCACGCTACGCGGCACTTCGCGTCGCGTGGGGCCCGGCTTTTCCGCTGCGTCTCTATCTGTTCCTGATGGTGCAGGCCGCAGTTGCGCTCGGGCTTGCCGCCACCATCGGCCTGGCCGCATGGAACCCTGCCGCGCTTGGCGTCATGGACCTCGTGGGGGCTGTCGTGCTCGCCCTCGGCATCCTTGGCGAAGGCATCGCCGATGCCCAGCTGCGTCGCTTTAAGTCGGATCCGGCCCATCATGGACAGGTCTGCGATGTCGGCCTTTGGTCATGGTCGCGCCACCCCAATTACTTCTTCGAATGGCTGTGCTGGGTTGCCTATCCGCTGTTTGCCTTGTCCGGCTTGTGGCCATGGGGTGCCTGGGCCTTGGCCGGCCCGGCGCTCATGTATTGGGCACTGCGCCATGCCTCGGGCGTGCCGCCGCTCGAAGAGCATATGCGGCGCCGATATGGTCCGGCATTTGCGGCCTATGCCGCACGCGTCAGTGTCTTTTTCCCGTCCCCTCCCCGATCGGAACACGTGCCATGACTCTCGTGACCTCTGCCACCGCGCTGGTCGAACATCTGCCGCTGCCCGATTTTGTGATCCGCGCCGGTATCGCCCATCTCGTCGAGCGGACCCGTCGCAAACTTGCGAAAGAAGGTGAAGCCGTCGAGCGAAATTTCGTTGCTAAAATGGACCGACGCGCCGTTGCCGAATTCACCGCTCTCGCCAACGATCAGCACTATGAGGTGCCGGCCGGGTTTTTCGGCCTCGTTCTGGGGCCTCGCCGCAAATACTCCTGCTGCCTCTATGAAAACGGCGACACGCTGGGCGCTGCCGAAGCCAGGGCGCTGGCGGAAACCTGTGCGCATGCCGCGCTCTGCGATGGGCAGAACATCCTCGAACTGGGCTGCGGCTGGGGCTCACTGACGTTGTGGATGGCCGAGCACTACCCCAAGGCCCGGATCACTGCGGTGTCCAACTCGCAGTCTCAGCGCGCGCATATCGAGGCCGAAGCTGTCGCGCGCGGTTTCAGCAATGTGCGTGTCATCACTGCGGACATGAACGTGTTCGAGGCTGAAGGGGTTTTCGATCGCGTCGTCTCGGTCGAAATGTTTGAGCATATGTCGAACTGGCGCGATCTGCTCGGGCGCATCCGCGGGTGGCTGGCTCCGGGTGGCCGCCTGTTCCTCCATGTCTTCAGTCACCGCAGCCAGCCTTACCGCTTCGACCACGCCGATCGAGAGGACTGGATCGCCCAGCATTTCTTCACCGGCGGCGTCATGCCAAGCCATGGCATGATCCGGCATTTCGATGACCTCTTCGCGGTCGAGACCGAATGGAGCTGGAGCGGTCGGCACTACGAGCGGACCGCGCTGGATTGGCTTGCCAATTTCGATGCCAACCGCGCCGCGGTGATGCCCATCCTGCGCCAGACCTACGGCGCAGACGCCGCGCTGTGGGCGCGGCGCTGGCGCTTGTTTTTTCTGGCCACCGCGGGATTGTTCGGCCATGCCGGCGGCACCGAATGGGGCGTGAGCCATTACCGTCTGGTTGCCAAGCCCTGATCCCTTGGGCGCATTTGCCCGTGACGGTTTGGAGCTGACCTTGTCATCACATACGAGCGGGTGCCATCGTGATGGTATCTTTGGATGGAGTTTCCGAATGCGCCTGCCGCTTATCGCTCTGGCTCTTCTCGCGCTGCCGTTCATGCCGCAGGCGCTCGCCCAGCCGAAAGAGACGCTGCGGATTGGCATGGTGCAGTTCCCGCCCGATATGCACCCCAACATCACCAACACGTCGATCAAGGATTATATCTTGGCGACGTCGCGGCGCTTGATGACGGGGTTTACCGATACCGGCCGTGTCATCTGCATCCTGTGCACCGAGGTTCCGACGCTCGCCAACGGACGTGCCAGGGTGGTCGCGCGAGCGGATGGCACGCCCGGCATGGAAGTTCTGTTCACGCTCAAGGCGGATTTGTTCTGGGCCGATGGCGAAAAGGTGACTGCTCGGGATGTGGCGTTTGCCCACGAGGTCGATCGCGCATTCAGCGTGCCGCCGACGGTCGAAAAAGTGGAGGCGCTCAACGATCATGATGTGAAGGTGACGCTGAAGATCGTCCGCTACGACTTCGACCGCAGCGCCCCCGCACCGCTGTCCGAACATATCGAAGGGCCGATCTTCAGGGCTGCCCGCGATCCGCTCGAATATGGCCAGCGCAGTCTGTTCAATCGCAAGCCCGAGGAGCCCGGGCTATGGATGGGACCATACCGGATCGCCGAATTTCGTCCCAATGAGTCGGTCGCGCTGGTGCCCAATGCGCATTGGAAGGGGCGCTCGCCGCATTTCCAGCGCATCACGATGCGGCTGGTCGAGAATACCTCGGCTTTGCAGGCCAACCTATTGTCGGGTGACGTCGATCTCGTTGCGCCCGGCAATCTGGGGCTCACTCTCGACCAGCATATCGCCCTGGCCCGCAGCCAGGCCGCGCGGTTCACCGTGACCTATGTTCCCTCGGTGAGTTACGAACACTGGGCGGTCAATCTCGACAATCCGCTGCTCCGGGATCGGCGGGTCCGTCAGGCTCTGCAGATGTCCATCGATCGGGGCACCATCGTCAAGCGGGTGTTCGAGGGCAAGTTCGAGGTGGCTGACAGCTTCCTGCATCCCAGCCAATTCGGGCGGCATGCGGAGATGAGGAATTGGCCCTATGATCCGGCTCGGGCACGGGCACTTCTGGCGCAAGCAGGGTTGCGGCCGGGAACTGACGGGATCCTGGTGAGTGCGCAGGGCGAGCGCTTTGCGCTTGATTTTACCACCACCGCGGGCAATCGCGTGCGCGAACTGGTGGCGCAAGTGGTGCAGACCCAACTCAAGGCAGTCGGGATCGAACTCGCGATCCACAACGAGCCCGCCCGCGTGATGTTCGGCGAAACCCTGCGCAAGCGCAGTTTCAAGGGCGTGGTGCAGTTTCAGTCCGATCCGCCGCTGGACTGGGTGCCGTACACAACTTTCCATTCGAGCTATATTCCGCGGGCGGAGAACAATTGGACCGGGACAAATTATTCCGGCTTTGCCAGCCCCGAGATGGACAAGGCATTGGCCGATGCGTGGGCCGCGTTGGAGGAAGCGCCGCGGGCCGCAGCGTGGCGGCGGATTCTCGATATCGCCGGCACCGAGTTGCCCGAGATCAATCTGTTCTTCACCAGCACGGCCGTGCTGACCCCGGGGTGGTTGACCGGCGTGGCGCCCGAGGGGCGCTGGGGTGGACCGACGAACTGGGTGGAAAACTGGCGGGTCAAATAATGGTGGTCATCCGGTTTCGCTGCGCGGATCAAAGGCCGCGCGCAGGCCGTCACCCAGGAAGTTGATGGCAACAACGGTGGCGAGAATCAGGGCGCCAGGCCAGACCGCGAGCAGCGGTGCGGTCACCAAAAGATCCTGTGCGTTGTTCAGCATACTGCCCCAACTGGTGGAGGGCGGTTGGATGCCGACACCGAGGAAACTCAGTGCTGCCTCCGCGAGCACGATGCGCCCCATTGCCAGGGTCGCCGCGACGATCACCGGAGCAACGGCGTTCGGCACCACATGGACCCGCAGAATCCGCCACAGACCCGCCCCCTGGGCTTCAGCCGCCACCACGTAGTCGCGCTGCAGCACCGCGAGCGTGGTGGCGCGTGAAAGACGGGCGATGCCGGTCCAGCCGAGGAGGACGACGATCGTGACAATGCGCCAGAACGCCACTGCCGGCGAGCGTGCCGCATCGATGGAGAAACCGATCTTGGTCAGATCCAGCGCGGCGAGAATGATCAGCAGAGGCAGGGACGGCAGCGACATGACGAAATCGGTCGCGCGCATCAGCACCGCATCGATGATCCCGCCCATATAGGCAGCAACCGTGCCGATGGCGGTGCCGATGATGGTGCAGCCAAGGGCTCCCAGCACGCCAATGGCGAGCGAGACGCGCCCGCCCCGGAGCAGGCGGGCGAGCACATCCCGGCCGGCTTCGTCCTGGCCCAGGAAATGCAGGCCGCCCGACGGCTCGAAGCGGCCGAGCAGGTCGGTCTCCACGCCACTCACGCCCAGCGCATCCTCAAACAGCGGAACTGCGATGCTCGCGAGACCAAGACCCAGGAGCACAATGGCTCCGGCGATGGCCGCGCGGTCGGCGGCGAGGCGTTGCCAGCGGCCCTTCATCGCCGGTCCCCGAGGCCGATCCGCGGATCCAGCCAGGCATAGGCGATGTCCGCCAGAATGGAGCCCAGCAGGATCATGGCCGTCGTCGTCAAGAGGCAAACCAGCGCGAGATTGTAGTCATTGCCCATGATGCTTTCGTAGATCAGGCGGCCCATGCCCCGCCAGCCAAACATGGTCTCGATCAGGGTCACACCCGAAAGCAGGTGGCCGAAGTCGAGCGCGATGATGGTGACGACCGGGATCATGGCGTTGCGCAGAACATGCCGAATGACGACGCGCCAGGTTGACAGCCCCTTGGCGTGGGCGGTCCTTACATAGTCCTGCCCGATCACTTCGAGAACGGCGGCGCGGGTGTAGCGCGTCAACCCCCCGATCTCGACTGTAACCAGCGTGGCCAATGGGAGCACGATGTAGGCCCATGCGGGATGTGCCTCGCCGGCACGCGGCATGCCGCCGGCGGGCAGCAGACCGAGCTTGACCGCAAAGACGTAGATCAGCAGCAGGCCAAGCCAGAAACCGGGCAGCGAAATCCCGCAATACGCGAGCAGATTGATTGCCTTGTCCTGCCATCGCCCCGGGCAAAGGGCCGCAACGGTGCCGAGGGTCAGTGCGATCGCGGTACTGATGAAGAAGGCCGTACCGGTGAGCATCAGCGTGTTTCCCAAAGCCGGCACCACCACATCGAGCACGGGGCGATGTTGGATGCGCGAGAAGCCGAGATCGCCCTGAAGTGCTGCGAGGAGCCAACTGAAATAGCGCGCCATGATCGGCTGGTCGACGCCGTAGATCGATCGGAGCTTCACGACGTCTTCGGGCGTCGCATCGGGATTGGCGGTCATCAGCAGATCGACCGGATCGCCCGGCATGAGACCGATGAGCGCGAAGATGATGAAGCTCTTCAGCGCGATGACAAGCGTCGCGGCGCCCAACCGGGTCAGCAGGAAATGCATCGGCTCGATCCTCCGCTATGCCGTCCGATCATCGGCGGAGCGCGAGGCCAATTAGGCGCATCCCCCCGCCAAGGGCAAACGGAATTTCGCAGCAGCGCACGGCCAATGGCGGGACGCCCGATCCGGCGGCGCCCCTTGCACGCGTTGGCCAATCAAGCCTCGCGCATGAACTGCCGGATGTTCTCCTGCGGGTTGCGTGTCGGGCATTGTGCCGACAACGCCACGATGGTGGACCAGGGCAGGACCAGCCCGCCCGCCTTGCCCACCAGGAGGCAGAGGGCGCCGAACATCGATGCGCAGGCCGTGGGCCGATCTATCCGAGCGGAAGGTTGGGTTTCGCGCGACGTGCACCGGCGGGGGGTTTGGGTCCTCTGCCCCTTCCGGACTTCGTCCGCGAACCAAACCTCTGCGTCACCACGTGCAAGCGATGCCCTCGTCCTGGGAGAATGCGGACAGACGGGCGGGGGGAATGGTTCAACCCCCCGATCGCGCCAGCGGCCTGGGCATGATGGCGCGGTCGGGCGGAGAGCGTGCGGTAGCCCACGTGCCGCAGGCCCCGGCCCAAGGTTTGCCGCGCGAGCGCTGGCGTTCAGCGTCGCAGGCCAGCCAGGCTGTCAAGCAGCATCAAAAACAACGCGCAGCGCAAGCGGCTCGGCGAACCTCAATCGTTCGCCCATCGTGAACCACATCAGCCTCGGGCCGCGGAATCCCCTTGGAGCCACACTCCGCAAGCCTTGCTATCCGCGGGGCCGTGACGAGGAGCCAAAAGAGGGGCGTGGTTCCGCGCGGCGTGACACGCGACCGCGGTGAGTTAAGGAGTTTGAAGGGATGGAGCGCAATTTCCGCTCCAGCATCTTGCGTCCGCCGGTTCTGTGTGTATTTTCCGCCGTGCTAAAGCGCTTTGGAGGGATGGCCGAGCGGCTTAAGGCGCACGCTTGGAAAGCGTGTGTGCGTTAACGCGTACCGTGGGTTCGAATCCCACTCCCTCCGCCA
>CANFKS010000092.1 GCA_947447625.1 Rhodospirillales bacterium
CCCGCGCCTCGCCGCCCTCACGCCCCGCTTCTGCAACCGCCTCAACCGCGCCGCCCGCATCATCGCCGCCACCATGGCCCGCATCGCCGCCGGCACGCACCGCGCCCCCCGCCCCGACCTGCGCCGCAACCGGGTCCGCGCCCCGCGCACCATCGCCCCCCTGGCCTTGCCCACCAGCCCGGGCTGGCTGCTCCGCGCCCTCAAGCACGAAGCCGCCATCACCCGGATCCATCTCGAAACCCTCCTCGCCGAGCCCGGCATGGCCGAACTCCTGACCGCAGCGCCGACCCTGCAACGCCTCCTCAACCCAATCCGCCGCGCCTTGGCCATCGGCTTCGAACCCCGCGCCGTCAAACCCAAGCCGCCGCCGCCCCCCCCGGCCCCAAAACCCAAGCCGCGCCAGACCCGCTTCGTCCGGTTTTTCAGAATCATCTAACCTCGGCCTTCCTCCGCTGGCCCAAATTGTTCCACATTCAAACCGATCAGCCAAAACCCTACAACCGGTTCAAACTGATAATCCCCTCCCCATCATCCTGCCCCGCCACGATCCGCTTGCCGATCAAATCCCGCAGCGTCTCGCTCGCCCCCCCGCCCAACGTCCCGTACCGCGCTCCCCGATAGAGGCGTGAAACCGGGAAAGCATCGGTAAACCCATACCCCCCATGCATCTGCACCGCATCCGACGTCACCTTGAGCGCCATTTCGTTGCAAAACACCTTGGCCGTGGCTGCCATGAACGGATCCGGAAACGGATTGGCCGTCGCACACGCCCGATACAACAACCCCCGCGCCGCCTCGATCTGCATATACATATCGGCGATCTTCCATTGCTGCCCCTGGAAATCCGCAATCCGCTTGCCGAACACCGTGCGCTGGCGCGTATATTTCACCGCCTCGTCAAACGCCCCCTCCGCCAACCCGAGCGAAATCGCCGGATTGAGGCAGCGCTGCGTATTGAACGCATTCAACAACTTGCGAAACCCATCCTCCCGGATCGCCAAATTCTCCAACGGCAATTCGCAATTCTCGAACCGGATTTCCGCGAGGTTCTCCCCCCCCATCGTGTGATACCGCGCCGCCACCGAAAACCCCGGCGTCTCGCGCTCGACCAACACACACCCGATCCCCTCGCGGCCCGGCTTGCGATCGATCCGCGCAAACACCACAAACGCCGAAGCCTCATCGGCCCGGCTGATCAACGTCTTGGTGCCATTGAGGATCAACCGATCCCCCCGCACCTCCACCGCCGTCCGGTAATTCGCCACATCCGTCCCGGCATCCGGCTCCGTCATGCAAATCGCCAGAATCGCATCCCCGGACACCACGCGCGGCAATATCCGCCGGCGAAACCCCTCGGGCGCATAATGCGTCAGGATCCGCGTCTGAACCCCCACCTCCCCCAGCACCGCCATCGCCGTCGGATAACAAACCTTGGCAATCTCCTCCAACACCAGCGCCGTATCGAACACCCCGAGCCCCAGGCCGCCATATTCCTCCGGCACCGCCATGCCCAATATACCGAGTTCCGCCAATTCCCTGATATTCACCCATGGAAAACTCCCATCCAGCCACTGCTCGGCCCGCCCCCGAAACCGCCCCTGCGCCAACCCCCTGACACTCTCCACCATCCGCCGCTGCGTCTCGCTCAATCCCGGTACCATCGCATCATCTCCCTTTCCCCCATTCAACCCAGGCCCCAACGCCCATGCAAGCCGCACGCATCCCTCCCCTGCTGCGCACCAACCCCGACCTCGCAATCCTGCTCGCCGCCACCGCCGAATTCGCCCTCCCCGACGCCTGGCTCGTCGCCGGCGCGCTCAATCAAGCCGTCTGGAACCACCTGCACAATTTCCCCCCCGGCCACGGCATCCAAGACATCGACCTGATCTACCACGACCCCACCGACCTCTCGGCCGAATCCGAAGCCGCGCACGAAACCCGCCTGCGCCGCCGCTTCGGCCTGCCACTCGACGTCAAGAACCAGGCCCGCGTTCACCTGTGGTATCCATACCGCTTCGGCCGCGCGATCGAGCCGTACACATCGAGCCAAGCCGCCATCGCGACCTTCCCCACCACAGCCACGGCCATCGGCATCAGCCTCGCCAATCCCGCCGTCATCCATGCCCCTTTCGGCCTGAACGACCTCCTCGCCATGGTGGTCCGGCCGAACCGGGCACTTGTCGGCCCGGCCGTCTACGCAGAAAAAACCCGGCGCTGGGCCGCTTTATGGCCGCGCCTGACGATACTGCCATGGGCATCATGAGCCCCACAGACCGGCGTTTCGCGCCCCTTTGTCGGCAGCAGGCGGAATGGGCTAGGCTCGCCGCAAACAGGGAGCAACCCCCATGAGCCACCATCTCTCGGCCGAACAGGAAGCCGCCTATCGGCGTGACGGATTTCTGAGCCCGCTGCCGGCGTTCTCGGCCGGGGAAGCGGCAGGATTTCTGGCCGGGTTGGCGGCGATCGAGGCGGCAGATGGCGGGAAACTCTCCTCTGCCAGCAACCAGAAGCCGCATATCATCCACCCCTGGCTCGCCGATCTGGTGCGGCGGCCCGAAATTCTCGATGCGGTGGAAAGCGTGATCGGCCCGGATATCCTGCTCTGGGGCGCCGGTTTTTTCGCAAAGAACCCGAATGACGGCAAAATCGTCTCGTGGCATCAGGATTCGACCTACTGGGGTTTGTCCGAACCGGAAATCGTCACCGCCTGGGTCGCGTTCACGCCGAGCACGCCGCTTTCGGGGTGCATGCGGGTGATCGCGGGAACCCACAGGGTGGACCAGGTGGCGCATCGCGACACCCATGCGGCGAACAACCTGTTGAGCCGCGGGCAGGAAATCGCCGTCGAGGTCAACGAGGCCGAGGCGGTCGATCTCGCGTTGCAGCCGGGCCAGATGTCGCTCCATCATGTGCGGCTGTTCCATGGCTCGGGGGTGAACCAGGCGCCGCATCGGCGGATCGGTTTGGCGTTGCGTTTCATCCCGACCCGGATCCATCAAACCACCGGGCACGAGGACAGCGCGACGCTGGTCCGAGGCATCGACCGGTTCAACAATTTTATGCCCGAACCGCGGCCGGTGCGGGAAAATGACCCGGCTTGTCTTGCCTTCCATGCCGCGATGATCGAGCGGACCACCACTATTCTCTACCAGGGCGCAGCCCAGCGCCCGGATTCGCAAAGGACGGCATTGTGACTTTTGTCTCGGCTGCAGACTTCGCCGCGTCGCATGAAACGAAATGGCCGCGGGATTTGCGGGCACATCTCGAAGCCGGGATTTTCGAGCCGCCACCGGACAATGCCATTCTCGGGCCGGTGGCCGCGCGCGGGGCGCCCAACGGGTTGATCCTGCAGCGCGGGCAACGCGTGGCGGCATGGGGCGACACCGGGCAGGTCGATATGACGTTTTCGGTCGCCAAAAGCTATCTCTCGCTGCTCGCGGGCATCGCGGTGGCGGACGGGTTGATCGCCGATCTCGATGCGCCGGTTGGCGAGGGGCCTGAATTCGCCTCGGCGCATAATGCGGCGATCACGTGGCGGCATTTGTTGCAGCAGACCTCGGAATGGGAGGGCACGCTGTTCGGCAAGGAAGACCGGATCGATCGCTACCGGTCTCTCGCGTCGGAATTTGCCGGCAAGGCGGCCCATAAAAAGGGTGATAGAAGACCTTTACAAACGCCTGGAACCTATTGGGAATACAATGATATTCGGGTCAATCTGCTGAGCCTTGCGCTGCTGCGACGTTTCGGTGCGCCGCTGCCGGAGGTGTTTGCGCGCCGCATCCTGGGGCCGCTTGGCGGGTCCGGCGATTGGCGCTGGGAGGGGTATTCGACGTCGGTGGTGGCGATCGGCGGGCGCGATGTGGTTTCGGTTTCGGGCGGCGGGCATTGGGGCGGCGGGGTGTGCATCCATGCCGAGGACCAGGCGCTGATCGGGCAATTGATGTTGCAGGACGGGGTGTGGAACGGGCGGCGCATCCTGCCGGAGGGGTGGGTCGGGTTGTCGACCACGCCATGTGCGATCAAGGCCGATTACGGCTTGCTGTGGTGGCTCAATCCGGGCGGGGTGTATCAGTCCAACGCCAGCGGGGCGTCGTATTTCGCAATCGGGGCGGGCGGGAATGTGACATGGATCGATCCGGTGCATGAGGTGGTTGCGGTGCTGCGCTGGATCGACATGCCGGCGCTCAACGGCTTCATTGCGCGGGTCAACGAGGGGGCGGGCGATAATTTGTGAGGATTGAAGGCAAGAAAGCGCTTCTTTTTTTGTAAAAAAAGAAGCAAAAAAACTTTCCCCCGTTTGGTTCGTGTGTTTGGTCCCACGATGCAAAACGGATAAAAGTTTTTTGCTTCTTTTTTCCAAAAAAGAAGCGCTTTCTATTTTCCTTAACTGGTATAGGGCACACCCCATTTCTCAGAAAACACAACCTCTTCAAGGCGACCGCGGCCGACGGGGCCGAAATTGCCGATCGGGTAACCGATAGGGAGGATGGCGTAGGAGTGGATATTTTCGGGCAGGCCGAGGGCTGCGTCGGCTTCTTTGGCGAACATCATATGTCGGGTGGTGAGGGTGGAGCCGAGGCCGAGGGCTCGTGCGGCGAGGAGCATGTTTTGGACGGCGGGGTAGACGGAGGCGCCGGCGCCGCGGGTGGGGGGTGTGGTGCCGTCGTCCTGGCAGACGACGATCCAGACCGGGGCTTCGTGGAAGTGTTCGGTGAGGTATTCGACGGCGGCGTGTTGGCGGGCGTATTTGGCGGGGTCGCTGCCGGGCGGGGGGGATGCGGTGGCGTAGCGGGGGCCGATGACTTCGTCGTAGGCGCGTTTGTAGAGGCGTTGAACGGCTTGTTTGGTTTCGGGGTTTTTCACGACGAGGAAGCGCCATTTCTGGGCGTTGCCGCCGGAGGGGGCGCAGGTCCCGGCTTCGAGGATTTGGCGGACGAGGTCGTCGGGGATGGGGTCGGGCTTGAGGCGGCGCATGGCGCGGGTGGTTCGGATGATGTCGAACAGCTCAGGCATCGTGGGTCCCCCTCAAAGGGTTGAAAGTTTTTTGCTTCTTTTTTTCAAAAAAGAAGCGCTCGCTTACGTGCTCTTGCTCGCTTTTTCAAAGAGCGCCGCCACCGCATGCAGATCCGGCACGACATGCAGACAGAGCGCGCGAATGTCATCGGTGGGCTGGAGCATGTCGGGCACCATCACGGTCATGGTTCCTGCTGCGTGCGCGGCGCGGACGCCGACATGGCTGTCTTCGATGGCGAGGCAGGTCTGCGGTTCGGCGCCGAGTGCGGCGGCCGCACGGAGGAAGAGTTCGGGGTGTGGTTTGGCGATGGCGACGTCGTCGCGGGTGAGGATTGCAGCGAAGCGAGGGAGGAGGCCGGTGTTGGTGAGGTTGGTGTGGGCGTTGTCGCGGTTGGATGATGTGGCGACCGCGACCTTGAGGCCGGCGGCGTCGATGAGGTCGAGGAGTTCGGTTGTGCCGGGCTTGAGGGGGATGCCGTTTTTCATGCGCTCGGTGCGATGGGCGATGTAGACGGGTTGGAATTCTTTGTATTGAAAGCGCTCGCCGAAGGAGCCGCGCAGGAGGGCCATGCAGTCCTGGCCGGGCAGGCCGATCATGGCGTGAACGAGGGATTGCTCGAGATGGAGGCCCATGTCTTCGAGGGCGGCGAACATGGCGCCGACATAGATGGTTTCGGTGTCGAGGATGGTGCCGTCCATGTCGAGGAGGACGGCGCGGATGGGGGCTGGGAAGGGCATTGCGCCAGGTTAGCGCGTCGCGGATGGGCTGGCTACCGGATCTGCCGGGCTGGATTGTGAGGGCTGGTTTATGGGGGTGGGGCGGATCTGGCCGAGGCCAGATCCGCGCCGGTGTGATCAGGCGAGGTGGTGCCAGACTTCCCAGCCACCATCCCAGACCAGCTTGAGGGCGACGTAGAGAACGATGAAGAGGCCGGCCCAGGCGATCCATCGGTGTTTTTCGAGCAGGGTGGCGACGAACTGGGCGGCAACGCCCATCATGACGACGGAGAGGGCGAGGCCGGTGACGAGCACCCAGGGATGGCCGGTGGCGGCGCCGGCGACGGCGAGGACGTTGTCGAGGCTCATGGAGATGTCGGCGAGGATGATCTGCAGCATGGCCTGGCGGAGGGATTTGGGCTCGGCGTTGGCAGCTTCATGCTCGGCCGGGGTGGTGCGAAGTTCGCGGAACATCTTCCAGCAGACCCAGAGCAGCAGGATGCCACCGGCGAGGAGGAGCCCCACGATTTCAAGCAATTGCAGGGTGATGGAGCCGAGCGCGATGCGCAGGATGGTGGCGGCACCGATGCCGACCAGGATGGCCGGGCGCTTTTGGTGGGCGGGCAGGCCGGAGACGGCGAGGCCGACGACGACGGCGTTGTCGCCGGCCAAGGTGAGGTCGATCAGCACCACTTGCAGCAGGGCGGTGAGTGGTGCCCACATCGAGGTCAGCAGATCTGCGTCCATGTTGCGTTCCTTGCTCCGGGGCGCGCCCGGCTCTAGAGGAGCGCGAACAGCTTAGTGTGGAGATGAGTGATGGTCCCTCGATACACAAGACCGGCGATGGCCGCCATCTGGGCGCCCGAGAACCGGTATCGGATTTGGTTCGAGATCGAGGCGCTGGCGGCGCAGGCGATGGCCGAACTGGGCGAGATCCCGATGGAGTCGGCGCGCAATATCCGCGAGAAGGGCGGCGCCAAGATCGCGGCGATCGGGCCTGCGGATGTCGAGCGGATCGACGAGATCGAGCGCGTGACGCGCCATGACGTGATTGCGTTCCTGACGTGGCTGGCCGAGGCGATCGGCGATGACAGCCGGTTCGTGCATCTGGGCATGACGTCATCGGACGTGTTGGACACCACGCTGTCGGTGCAGTTGATGCAGGCGGCGGATTTGTTGATCGCGGATGTGGATGCGGTGCTGGCAGCGCTGAAGGCGCGGGCGTTCGAGCACAAGCATACCGTGACGATCGGGCGGAGCCACGGCATTCATGCGGAGCCGACCAGTTTCGGGCTCAAGCTGGCCGGGCATTATGCCGAGTTTGCGCGCAACCGGACGCGGCTGGTGACGGCGCGGGCGGAGATCGCGGTGTGTGCGATTTCGGGGGCGGTGGGGACGTTTGCCCATGTCGATCCGCGCGTCGAGGCGTATGTGGCGGAGAAGCTGGGGCTCGCGGTGGAGCCGGTTTCGACGCAGGTGATCCCGCGGGACCGGCATGCGGCGTTTTTCTGTGCGCTGGGCGTGGTGGCATCGGGGGTGGAGCGGCTGGCGACGGAGGTGCGGCATTTGCAGCGCAGCGAGGTGCGCGAGGCGGAGGAGTTCTTCCATCCGGGGCAGAAAGGCTCCTCGGCGATGCCGCATAAGCGCAATCCGGTGTTGACGGAGAATTTGACGGGGCTGGCGCGCGTGGTGCGTGCGGCGGTGACGCCGGCGCTGGAGAATGTGGTGTTGTGGCACGAGCGCGATATCAGCCACTCCAGCGTGGAGCGGGCGATTGCGCCGGATGCGACGGTGACGCTCGATTTTGCGCTGATGCGGATGGCGGGGATGATCGAGAAGATGTTGGTCTATCCGGCGCGGATGGGCGAGAACATGGAGAGCCTGGGGGGTGTGGTGCATTCGGGCGAGGTGCTGCTGGCGTTGGCCAAGGGGGGCATTCTGCGCGAGGACGCGTATCGGATCGTGCAGCGCAATGCGATGGAGACATGGACGAAGCTGGGCACGCCGGAGGGGCGCAGCTTCCGGGCCAATTTGGATGCCGATCCGGACGTGGCGGGCCGGGTGCCGGCTGCGGTGTTGGACGCGGCGATGAGCCCGACGCTGCATCTGCGCCAGCTCGATGCGTTGTTCACGCGGGTGTTTGGCGAGGCTGGACCTGCCGCGTAGCGCGCTTTAGAGCGGGGTGCATCCGGTGGTGGGGCCCAATGGGGGAGGATGTGTCGCAGGCCGCCACGGGCGATGGCAGTGCGCGATGTTGCGGGGCGGCTGGTGGCGACGATCGCCAACAGCTTGCCGGTGGTCCTCGATGTGAAGGGTCGGGAGAGCCGCTATTTGCCGATGACTGCCTATCAGGCGCGGCTTTGCGGCACGACGCCGGATTATGGGTGCGACACGCGGCGGATCGACGCCGATGTGATGGCGGCCGGGGCGGGGGTTGGAGAGGGGAGCGGGTGAAGGAAGGAAGCGCTTCTTTTTTTGTAAAAAAAGAAGCAAAAAAACCTTATCTGTCTGGTCCTTGGGGTGGCGCGGCGCGCGGCCTCTTGCCCCCCCAAACGAACGGATAAAAGTTTTTTGCTTCTTTTTTTCAAAAAAGAAGCCCTTCCGTCCTACGTATTCGCCCCCCGTATCGCATCAACCATCGCAAGCGTGACGTCTTTGGTCGTGGATGTACCGCCGACATCGGGCGTGAGGATGCCGGCAGCGCAGACCTGTTCGATGGCGGTCATGAGGGCGGCCGCGGCGCGGGGTTCGCCGAGATGTTCGAGCATCAGGGCGCCGGTCCAGAAGGTGGCGACGGGGTTGGCGATGCCTTTGCCGGTGATGTCGAAGGCCGAACCGTGGATGGGTTCGAACATCGAGGGATAGTTCTTGGAGGGGTTGACGTTGCCGGTTGGGGCGACGCCGAGGCTGCCGGCGAGGGCGGCGGCGAGGTCGGAGAGGATGTCGGCGTGGAGGTTGGTGGCGACGACGGTGTCGATGGATTGGGGTTTGCGGACCATGCGCATGGTCATGGCGTCCACCAATTCCTTGTCCCAGGTGACGTCGGGGTAGTCGGCGGCGACTTCGAGGGCGATTTCGTCCCACATGACGAGGCCGAATTTCTGGGCGTTGGATTTGGTGACGATGGTGATGTGTTTGCGCGGGCGGTTGCGGGCGCAGTTGAAGGCGTAGCGCATGATCCGTTCGACGCCGACACGGGTGAAGATGGCGACTTCGGTGGCGACTTCCTCGGGGAGGCCGCGATGGGCGCGCCCGCCATGGCCGGCATATTCGCCTTCGGAGTTTTCGCGCACGATGAGCCAGTCGAGATCACCAGGGCCGACGTCGCGCAGCGGGGAGACGACGCCGGGGAGGACGCGGGTGGGGCGGATATTGGCGTATTGGTCGAAGCCCTGGCAGATCGGCAGGCGCAGGCCCCACAGCGAGATGTGGTCGGGCACGTCGATGGCGCCGACGGCGCCGAAGAAGATGGCGTCGGCTTTTTTGAGGGTGGCGAGCGCGTCGTCGGGCATGAAGGCACCGGTTTTTTTGTAGCGCTCGGAGCCCCAGTCGTAATGCTCGACATCGAGGACGAAGCCGCCGTCGCGGGTGGCGAGTGCGTCGAGGACTTCGAGGCCGGCGGCGATGACTTCGGGGCCGATGCCGTCGGCGGGGATGGAGGCGATACGGTGATGGCGCATGGTGGGGCTCCCTGTTGATCCTGTTCTAGGACGGGGGGAACCGGCGGGTCCAGTGGTGGCCCAATTGCTGTGGGGCGGTTGCTTCGGGGCAGCGGATGTGGTGCGGTCCGCGGGAGCGATGGAGGGATGGCGATGACGATCCGGGCGGTGGTGTGGAACGAGTTTCTGCATGAGCGGCACGATGAGGCCGTCAGGGCGATTTATCCGGACGGGATCCATCAGACGATCGCGCGGGCGCTGGCCGAGGATGCGGGGATATCGGTGTCCACGGCGACGCTGGACCAGGCGGAGCATGGGCTGGAGCAGGCCAGGCTCGACGAGACCGATGTGTTGTTGTGGTGGGGGCATCGGGCGCATGGCGATGTGTCCGACGCGGTGGTGCGCCGGGTGCAGCAGCGGGTGGCGGAGGGGATGGGGCTGATCGTGCTGCATTCCGGGCATTTTTCGAAGATATTCAAAGCGTTGATGGGATCGCCGTGCAGCCTGCGGTGGCGCGAGGCGGGGGAGCGGGAGCGGGTATGGGCGGTCAATCCGCTGCATCCGATCGCGCGCGGGGTGGGGCCCTGCATCGAGTTGGCGAACGGGGAGATGTATGGCGAGCCGTTCGTGGTGCCGGAGCCGTTGGAGACGGTGTTTATTTCGTGGTTCGAGGGGGGCGAGGTGTTTCGCTCGGGGCTGACGTATCAGCGCGGGGCGGGGCGGATTTTCTATTTCTCGCCGGGGCATGAGACCTATCCGATCTATCATGATCCGCAGATCCGGACGGTGCTGCGCAATGCGGTGCGCTGGGCGCATAATCCGGCGGCGGCATGGAAGGATGTGGCGGTGGCGCCGAATGTGCCCGTGAGTGCGGCGCGGGAGACGATCGTTCAGCGGGGGGCTTCGCTGCACAAGGCGGGCGAGGCGGGGTTCCGGTGATGCCCCCTGCCCCGCTGCCCGCTGCCTTGTCCGCTGTTGGGACAAGGCCGATTGCGCGGCCGCGGATTTTGATATTGGGCACCGGGTCGATCGCGGCGAAGCATGCGATGGAGTTCGGCGCGCTGGCGGAGTGCACCATGGTGGCCGCGGTGGACAGCGTGCCGGGGCGGGCGGCGGTTTATGCGGCGGCGCATGGGATCGGGCGGAGTTTCGATGGGCTGGAGGCGGCGCTGGAGTGGGGGGCGTTCGACGCGGTGGTGAATGCGACGCCGGATCCGGTGCATTTTCCGACGACGATGGCGCTGCTGGCGGCGGGCAGGCATGTGTTCTGCGAGAAGCCGCTGGCGGTGGATCATGCCGATGCGTTGCGGATGACGGAAGCGGCCGAGGCGGCGGGGCTGATCAATATGGTCAACCTGACCTATCGCAATTCGCAGGCGTTGCAGGCGGCACGGGGCATGATCGCGGCGGGCGCGATCGGGGAGATCCGCCATGTCGAGGCAAGCTATCTGCAATCGTGGCTGACGGCCGGGCATTGGGGGGATTGGCGGACGGATGAGCGCTGGTTGTGGCGGCTGTCATCGGCGCATGGATCGCGCGGCGTGCTGGGCGATGTCGGCATCCATATCGTGGATTTCGCGACGTTCGGGGCGGGGCTCGAGATCACCGAAGTGTCGGCGCGGCTGAAGGTGTTCGACAAGGCGGAGGGGGGGCGGATCGGGCCGTATCTGATGGATGTGAACGACTCGGTGGTGATGCATGTGGGGTTCGCCAATGGGGCGTTGGGGGTGGTGCATATGTCGCGGTTTGCGACGGGGCATGCCAATGACCTGAACCTTGAGATCCATGGCACGACGGGGGCGGTGCGGATCTGGTCCACGGCGTCGGAGTCGACGTTGGATGTATGCGGCGGCGCGGATATCCAGACGCAGACCTGGCGGCGGGTGGCGTGTGCGGCGGTGCCGGGGAATGCGGCGCGGTTCGTGGCGGCGTTGCAGGCCGGGGTGAACGGCACGCCTGATTTCAGGCGGGCGGCGGAAATCCAGCGTGTGTTGGACCTGTGTATCGAGTCGGATTCTGAGGGGCGGCGGCTGGCGGTTTAGCGGCATGGCCTATGACGGTTTGGCCCAGGCGATGGCGGCAAGGGCCAGGGCGTCGATGGTGTCGATGAGGGGCACGGGCAGGGATTGCCAGGGGCCGGCCTGGATGCCGAGGGGGATTTCGGTGCAGCCGAGGACGACGGCGCGGGCGCCGCGGGCGGCGAGGGACTGGACCGTGGCGGCGAGTGGCTCGTAGGCGTCCTGCACGCGGTTGGCTTTGACCAGGCGGATGGCGGGGGAGACGCGGGTTTGCATCTCCTCCTCGGAGGGGACGAGGCAGGTCCAGCCCTGGGATTCAAGCCGGTCCTGATAGAGGCGCATGCGCAGGGTGGCGGCGGTGCCCATCAGGCCGATGGGGCCGGCGGGGGCGGCTTTGCGCAGTTCGGCGGCGGCGGCGTCAACAATGTGCAGGATGGGCAGGCCTTCGGCGGCGAGGTCGTCATACCAGCCATGGGCGGTGTTGCAGGGGATGGCGATGGCGCCGCAGCCGGCGGTGCGCAGACCGCGGATGCCGCGGAGCAGCCAGGGCAGCGGGTCGGCGCCGCCTTCGAGCTTGCCGCGGGTGCGGTCGGGGACGCGGGGGTCGGACCACAGGACGGCGGGGATGTGGTCCTGGTCGCGGTCCGCTTCGGTGAGCATGGTGAGGCGGAGCATGAAGTGGGCGCTGGCCAGGGGGCCCATGCCGCCGAGGACGCCCAGGATGGTGTCGGTCATCGCCGTTCCTTTGTTGCCGGGGGCAGTGTGCCGCAACTTGACGTGGTGGCAAGCGGTGGGTAGCGGGTGGGGCCATGAGCAAGACATTCATTCTGTCCGGTCATCGCGGTGCGCGGGGGTTGTTTCCCGAAAACACGGTGGCCGGGTTTGTGGCGACCTGTGCGATCGGGGTCGATGCGCTGGAACTTGATATCGCGGTGACGGCGGATGGCGTGGCGGTGGTGAGCCATGATCCGGCGCTGCATCCCGATCTGACGCGAGGCCCTGATGGGGCGTGGCTGGAGGGGGCGGGGCCGGTGATCCGCGACATGGGGTTCGCGGCGCTCGAGCGCTACGATGTGGGGCGGATCAGGCCGGGGAGCGAACAGGCCGGGTTGTTTGCGGACCAAATGCCGGTCGATGGGGCGCGGGTGCCGCGGTTTGCGGAGGTTTTGCGCGCGACGGGGGATGTGGTGATCGATGCGGAACTCAAGACGTTGCCGGATCGGCCGCATCTGACGGTGAGCCCGGAGGCGATGGCGGATGCGATGATGGCGGCGGTGGATGCGGCCGGGGCGGCGGGGCGGCTGGTGGTGCGCTCGTTCGACTGGCGGGGCCTCGCCTATCTGCGCCGGGTGCGCCCGGAGATTCCGCTGGTGTGGCTGACGGCGCCGGATGGGGTGGCGCGGGCGGAGGTTTGGTGGGGAATGAAGGGGTTCGATGGCCGGGTGGCGGAGGCGGTGGCGCGGGCGGCGGAGGGGGCGCCATGGCAGGGCGGCTGGGCGCCGCATGTCAAGGCGTTGCGCGAGGAGGATGTGGGGTTAGCCCAGGCGCTGGGGCTGAAGGTGTTGCCGTGGACGGTCAATGACGCCGGCGACATGGCGCGGCTGATTGGCTGGGGGGTTGATGGGTTGTGCACGGATCGGCCGGATATCGCGCGCGCGGTGATGCAAGCGGCGGGGTTGCGGCTGCCGCCGTCGCGTTGATCGGGGGCTGATGGCCCGGTGTGGCTGGTGGCCCGGTCTGGCTGGTGGAGTGTTGGGCGATCCTTGGAAAAGGGGCCGGTTTGCGCCGGCCCCTTCGTTCGTTGGCTGCAGACGCGTGGCTTCAGTTGGTGCCGGCGCGCTGCAATCCGGCGACGTAGCCGCGGTTCCAGGTCGGGCAGATCATCACTTCGTTGATCACCACATGCTCCGGCAGGCAGGCGATATAGCGGATCAGATCGCCGACATCCTCCTTCTGCGCCATCCGGTTGCGCTCCTCGGCGCTGACCGGCACCGGGCGCTTGTCGAGAATCGGGGTTGCGACCTCGCCGGGCAGGACGGCGGTGCAGCGGATGCCGTTCACGCATTCCTGCATGTTGATGGTGTGGCAGGCCGCGACCACGCCGTGCTTGGCCGCCACATAGGCGGGCCCGCTCATCAGCCCGATCCAGCGACCGGCCATCGAGGCGGTGACGATGATTTGCCCGCCCTGCTGGCGGCGCATGATCGGCAGCACCGCGATGGCGCCGTAGAACACGCTGTCCAGATTGCCGTGGAGGACGGTATCGACACCCTCGGCATCGATCGTGTCCCAGCCGCGATCGAGGATGTTGATGCCGGCATTGGCGACGAAAATGTCGAGCCGGCCGAATTTGCCCTCGATCCAGGTCGCGATCTCCTGCACGGCGGCGGCACGCGTCATATCGCCGGTTTGCACATGCGCCTGCCCGCCAGCCGCCGTGATGCGTGCCGCGACCTCCTCAAGCGGCCCGGCGCGACGGCCGGTCAGCACCAGTGTCGCCCCCTCCGCGGCCAGGGCCATCGCCGCGCCTTCGCCGATCCCGGTGCCCGCACCGGTGACCCATACGATCTTTCCTGCAAGTTTAGCCATTCGATCCTCCTTGCGCGGCTTGCCGCCTGCGCCATGACGTGTTGCTCTAGCAATCCGAGCAGCCTAGTCCCGAATGGAGGAAACATGAAAATCCGCGCTGTGGAGACCCTGCGCGCCGATGCCGGCTGGCGGATGTTCTCGTTTCTCAAGATCACCACGGATAGCGGGATCATCGGCTGGTCCGAGTTCAACGAGAGTTTCGGCAGCGCGGGTCTGGCGGGCGTGATCGATGCGCTGACCGCCACCCTTATCGGGCAGGACCCGCGGCCGGTGGAACGGATCATCGCGCGCCTGCATGTCATGACCCGGCAATCCCGGGGCGGCATCAATCACCAGGCGATTGCCGCCATCGAGAACGCGCTGCTCGATGTCAAGGCCAAGGACCTCGGCATCCCGGTCTATGCCCTGTTCGGCGGCCCCGTGCGCGATACCGTGCCGCTGTACTGGTCCCATACCGGGACCTACCGGGTGCGCAATGCCGAACTGATGGGGGTGGCGCCGCTGATCACGTTCGATGACCTTGCGCGGCATTGCGAGGATATCCGCAAGCAAGGCTTCAAGGCGCTGAAGACCAACATCATGCCGTTCCGCGACGGCAGGCTGGTGGCGTTCAACCCGGGTTTCGGGCGCACGCCGGGGTGGCCCGAACTCAACTGGGACGCGGCCATCCTGCGCGCGACCGCGGACACCCTTGCCGCGTGCCGCGCCGGTGCGGGGCCTGATATGGGGCTGATGCTCGATGTCAACTTCCACTTCAAGACCGAGGGCTTCAAGCGCATCGCTGCCACCGCAGCCCCGTTCGATCTCACGTGGCTCGAAGTCGACCTGCATGATCCGGCGTCGCTCGCCGATGTCCGCCGCGATGCCCCCTGCCCTATCGCCTCGTATGAGACCCTGTGCCACCGCCGCGAGTTCAAGCCTTATTTCGATGCCCATAGCGCCGATGTGGCGATCATCGACGTGGTGTGGAACGGGCTTGCCGAAAGCGTCAAGACCGCAGCGATGGCCGAGGTGTATGAGATCAACTGCGCGCCGCACAACTTCTACGGCCATCTCTGCACCATGATTTCCGCCCATTTCTGCGCGGCCATCCCCAATTTCCGGATCATGGAAATCGACATCGACAGCGTGGCGTGGCGGGATGAATTCTTTACAGACGTGCCCCGCATCGAAAACGGCGAACTGGCCTTGCCTACCGCCCCTGGCTGGGGCATCGACATCAACGAGGCGGCCGTTCGAGCACGTCCCCCGAAATCCTGAAGGAGAAACCCCTGGAATGTCCAAATTCAAAATCGTAACCCCGGAAGGTGCGAGCTTCACCGTGGCGGGTGGCGGCTATGACTTCGAAATGGAAGCCCTCGCCGGCATGGACGTCGAAATCGTCGAATGCCCCGCCACCGAGGAAGGCTTCATTGCCGGCACGCAGGACGCCGATGCGATCTACGCCAAGGGCATGTCCTTCACGCCCAAGATGATCGCGGCCCTGCCCGAGAAATGCCGCGGCATCGTGCTCGGTACCGTCGGCGTCGACTATGTCGATGTCGCGGCTGCCACCGCGCGCAACATGCCCGTCACGAACTGCCCCGATACGTTCATCGAGGAAGTCGCGGACCACGCGATGATGCTGCTGCTCTCCACGCACCGCCGTGCGATCGAACAGGACCGCATGGTCCGCGAAGGGCGCTGGCGCGATGGCCGGCCGCAACTGCTCGAAGTGCCGCGGCTGATGGGCATGACGCTCGGCTTCATTGCGTTTGGACATGTCGCCCGTGCGGTGGCAATGCGCGCCAAGGCGTTCGGCCTGCGCATGATCGCCTATGACCCGTTCATCGAAGAACTCGTGATGCCGCAGTACGGCGTCGAACCCGCCACGTTTGAAGAAGTGCTCACCAAATCGGACTTCATCTCCATGCACGCCCCGGCCACCCCGGAGGCCCAGGGCATGTTGATGGAGAAGCATTTCAAGATGATGAAAAAGAACGCGATCTTCATCAACACCGGCCGCGGCGCCACCGTCCAGGAATCGGGCCTGATCAAGGCGCTGGAGGAAAAATGGATCGCCGGTGCGGGCATCGACGTCTTCGAAGTCGAACCCGCCCAGCAGGACAACCCGCTGCTGCAAATGCCGCATGTGATCCTGTCGCCGCATAATGCCTCGGCCTCCGCCCGGTTCGATCCGGCCCGCAAGCGCCGCGTTGGCCAGGAACTCGCGCTCCTGCTCGGCGGCCGTTGGCCGATGAGCTGCGTCAACCCGACCGTGCTGACCAAAACCACACTCCGCCGCTGGCAGCCCTACTCGATGGAACGCGGCCCGAATAGCTGAGACGACACGCACTGGGTTGGAGCGGGATGCCTTCTGATAGGCGAATTCATCCCGCTCTGGCGCTTTGTTTGATCGCCTGATCCAGATTTTGTGGCATTTCTGCCATCGGTCTTCACGCTCTCAGCGCCTGATACCGCAACCCTGTGATCGCTGCTCTTCCGCGATCACAGGGTTTCGGTATGCGCGCCGGGTTGGTGGGCGGCGGCGCGCGGAAAAAAACTCATACCAAGGGTCGCGCTTTGCGAGC
>CANFKS010000093.1 GCA_947447625.1 Rhodospirillales bacterium
CTCCTCCGCAAAGCCGACGAACGTTCCGTCGCAGCCGTCTGGCACCGCATCGGCAAGCTGCTCGATCAGGTCACCCCCAACGAATGCGCCAACTACTTCAGAAACTCAGGCTACGAGCAAACTTGAGTCAGACATGCTCTAGATCTGCTGGGGTGGCCTCGATTGCCGGAAACGTAGGGTTCCCTGGCGACCACAGTTCCATCGCATCGGCATGCTGCTCGTAGTACGCCGGATTTGTCGAAATCCTGACCCAGTCCTTCATCCCTGGCGCGCGCAGTTTGAACTCCCTCAAACCCATCGCCTCGATCTCAACGCCCGGCGGCAGCAAGGCCGGACGGCCGACCACCAATTCCAAATCGTCCATCGTCAGTGCTGATGGCTCGACCAGCGGCTCGGCCAAGTCAGCGTCGGTCACCGCGTCGATATCAAATCCACTAGCCTCGGCGCGGTCCGCTCCGTCCCTGATCTCAGAGACAACGGCATGGCGATCCTCGTCTGGGCGCGTTCTGCCCTCCAGCACCCTTCCAGAAATCAGCCTCGGCAAACTGGCAAGGATCGGTTGCAGCCGCCCGACGACCGTCTCGAACAGGCCTATGCGCTCACGGAGCGCGATGTAGACATCCGCCTCAACCGTATTGGCGTAGTGGAGGTTGATGATCTGGATGTTGGGGTGCTTTTGACCAAGTCGGTCGATACGCCCGATCCGCTGCTCAACGCGCATCGGGTTCCATGGCATGTCGTAGTTCACCAGCGCGCCGCAAAACTGGAAGTTCAAGCCTTCCGCCGCGGCATCTGTGCACAGCAGCACATCGGCATCCCCAGCCCGGAATCGGCGCTTGACCTCGTCACGGCTAATATTGCGCCAAGTCCCATCATTGGACGGAACCTGGCCACCGCGACCCGAGAAACACATGATTCGAAGGTCTGGGTCTCGGCCAATCTCGCCACGCAGGAAATCCATCGTATCGGTGAATTGGGTGAACACCATCACCTGCGGGTAGCCATCGGCCCGCAACTTACGGATCGTTGCGCGAAGCTTCTCAGCCTTGGTATCCGGCGGTAGCTGCCGGATCATCGACAGCAAACCGACGATGTCTGATTTTTCCTCAAGCGCGAGAGCGGCTTGCTCCAGCTTGGATGCCTCATCGCCATCGGGCTCATCACCTTCACCCGGCTCATCGAGGCCTTCCTCGAGATCGCCTTGCGCGCTGGAAGATGTCTGATTTTCAATGGCGAGCAGGTGATTTTCTAGCGTGCGTCCAAGGGCGAAGAAGCTGCTGGCCAGCCTGCGCCGGTAGATAGTCATCACGAAGCCGATGGCGTTCCGCTGCTGTGCCGTAGCCTGATTGTAGGTCGTGGAGATGTAGTCTTCGACCGCATCGTACACGCGCCGTTCGTCCGTGGTCAGATGGATGAATTCATCATGGACCTGCCGATCCGCGATGGGCGTGCTGAGCTTGCCTTCCTTGAAATAGCGACGAAGCAGCGCTCGGGTGTGACGGGAGATAAGGCGGTTGATCGGTGTGTGCAGACGCATCAATCGTATGGCCGCCTTGCGGTCAGCGGTTTCCAACTGGCGGCGTGGTGTGCTGGCACTGTCACGCAACGCACGAAGTATGCGCCGGGCGCCAATCGTGCTTAAGACTCCCATGCGCTGCATGTCGGAAACGGACACCTCGCCGTAGCTGTGCTCAACCGACCGGAACATCCCCGCCAACCGATCGAACGCCTCATGGCTCGGACTGTCCGCCTGAACCTCGTCAAAGAAGCGCAGGAAGGCTTGCTCGCCCCACTCCTTCGGCATGCCAAGAAGGCTTAGCAGGTCAAATACCTCGACAGGATGCACCTGCATTGGTGTCGCGGTTAGTAGCACCAGGCCCTGGGTGCGCTCCTTCAATCCGCGCATCAGCCGGAGAAGGGCGTTCGGCCCGTTATCATTGGTCGTGCCAGCGCCACGCCGCCGGGCGTGATGGGCTTCGTCAAGGATGATCAGGTCATAGGGTTCCGCTGCCTCAAGCAACTCACGTTGCCTGTCGGCTCGACGCACGAGGTGGCTGGAGACGATGACGACCGGTTCCTGGTGCCACACATCTCGGCTGACTACTCGCTCTGTACGGCCGGCCATCGCAGGCGACGGATACCAGTTGAGCTTTTGGCCGTCGTAGATCGGCCAGTTCAGATTGAACTTCTCGCGCAGTTCGATCTGCCACTGCGAGCAGACATTCTTGGGGGCCATGATCAGGATACGCTTGGCCTTCTGCGCCAGCCAGGACTGGCGCAACAACAGCCCCGCCTGCACAGTCTTTCCGAGCCCGACCTCATCGCAGATCATGAGCTTGGGCGGCCAGTTGTCGTACATTCGCCGGAACGCGCGTTGCTGGTGCGGCCAGGGGGTGACGGCAGACGTCGCCTCGCCAACCCGGACACCGCCGTTCGCCAACTGTGGCGCGATAGCGATGAAATCCCACACGGCCTTGCGCAGATCGAGGCTCGGCGGCGGGGGCTCAGGTGGCGGAGCAGCGACGGGTTCAGGCGCGGGCGGCTTGCCCTCGGGCTTCTTCAGCCGAGCGGGAACATCCGTCGTGGGCAGGAAGCGCAACAGGTCGTCGCGCAGGGCGGTTGGCACGTCGATGGTGATGACGTGTTTGGCCTTGCCATTCCACAGCAGTGCGAAATTGGCATCTTCCTCAGCCACCCGGTCCTGATCACGCCAGGACGTGAAGACGTTCAGGCTTTCCCAATTGCGCGTCCAGCCGGCTTCGGTTTCATTCAGGGAACCGTTGAAAGCCAGCCGGTCACCGGTCTTGTCCTCAATGATCCCGGCCTTCTCGTGGAACAGACCGTGCGCTGGGATCGGGCGACGATGCTCGTCGCAGGGCACACCAACACGGACTTCGAGCAACCCACGTGCGACCATCCAGGCCAGCAGCTCCAAGGCCGCGCCCATGTCACAATCCGAGGCAACCAGGGGCATGGCGGCGAAGTGCTGGGCAACCTGGCTTCGCAGTTCCTCCCCCTTTTCGATCGCTGCGATCTCCGGCGGATTCAGCGTGCAGCCGACCACCATGCGCATGCGGCCGCCATTCAGCACCAGGCCCTCGATCCCACGCGCTGCCAAAGCCAGGGCGGAAGCAGAGAAGTAGCCGGTCAGCCGGTCATAGCGAACGGCGGTGAGCAGCGCCGGCTGATAGAGCAGCTTCACCAGATCGCCATGATCGGGCGTGTATTTCAGCTTCCACGACTGATCTTGCAGGATGCTCATGCGGTGGCGGGTTCGGCCCAGAGGTCGAGCTGCTTTGGCGCGTCCACCTTCTCACTGAACGACAGCTTTCGGAGGTTCTCCAGCGCCTCGAAATCACTGCTGGCCGCCCCCAGGTCGCCTTCCAGGTCAATGCCGGAGAACGCCTTGCCCACCGGCAGCACTTCCAGCACGGCTTCCAGCGCCGAGTAGAAGCTCTGCTCCTTGTCCACGCCGACCTTTGACAACATGTCGCTGGCAGCCTGCAAGGTGCGCGTGCGCCCGTAATGGGCAGCGTGATGCAGCGCGTCGATCATGCCGCGGGAGCCATCGGCGGGGCCGAGCGCGCCCTTGGCGGCGCGGCGTGCGCTGTCCCACATCACGAGGTCGCTGGCTTTCTTCTCCATCAGCACGCCCACGACCTGCGAGTCGAGATCAACACCGACGGCGCGGGCGAGGCGCAGGGCTTCATCGTAAGGGAAGACCGGCGCTTTGAAGGCGTCCCACGCCAGCACGAAGAAGGAGGTCAGCGGGTCCAGTTCGTCATTGCCCTTCATGTGCGTGAGTTGCTCCAGGCGCCAGCGCTTCACTTCCCGGCGTGCGGCATCCAGCGCGTCTTCAGGAGTCACTGCATAGGGGTCCCATTCGTCCTCGAACATCTCCGCCTGCTTGCGGCGCCGCAGGGCCTCGGGCTTCGGGCGGGGGGTGCCGCGCTTGAGCGGCCAATGACGGGAAAACTCCTCTAGCGCCGGGCCAAAGCAGGCGAGGTAGAGATCAACGCCGCCGATGCCGGCCTGCTGGAACTCGACGACGCGCTTGCGGACGGCCTGGGCAACCAGTGGCTCGACATCTTCCCAGTAGTTGGCGGTGTCGCTGGCGGGTGCTGCGACGCGGGGGCGGCAGACGAGGAAGATGGTGCTGTTGGCGGCCGACTTGTCTTTGATGTGCAGGCTACCTTCGGCCTCGGTGTTGATCGGCCAGGATGCCGTGATCGTGAAGCCAGCGTGCATCAAACCCTTGGTCAGCGCGTCCCAGGCGCCGGTGGCTTTGTGGGTGAACATCAGCGTCATGATACCTTTGGGCTTCAGCACCCGACGGCATTCTTCGAAGATGCGGGCCATACGGTCCTGGTAGTCACGCCCGGCGAGGGCCTTCGCACCCTTCTGGCCAGAGAACTTGGCCGGGTTGGCGACGGCTTCGTTGTCTTTGTCGGTCAGTTGCCGGGTGAATAGCTCGGGCACCACATGGCCGGCCGTGCGTTTTAGCCAGACGTAGAAGAAGTCCGACAGCTCAGCATACATCACGTTATCGTAATAGGGCGGGTCCATCACCACGACATCGACGCTGGCGTCGTCAATATGGTCGAGCGCTTCTCCCGGTTTGCAGGAGATCGTGACTGTTGGGGGTTTCGTCTCTTCTGGCCGCAGCAACTGGCCATCGTGTTTCGTGTCTGGGCGGGCAAGCGCGACAAGTTCTTCGATGCACTTTCCAACTGCACCTATCACCCAATCGTAGCCGAGTCCGACAATGAGTGGAGCCATCTCCGCATAGGACCACTTAAACGAGAAGTCATGCCGGTCAAACGTGTTGACCATTACCTCGCGCGTTCCGTGCCATCGGCACATCCGGCTGTTGTAGTCAGCCATCTTGTCCATCGCGAGGGCTAGATACACGAAGGCAGCGCGGGTGACGTCATTTAGCGCCCCCTTGGCTTCCCGCTCGGCTAGTAACTCGCGGAATACCTCGACCGCGGTTCCGTGCCCAAGAAGCTGTCGGGGATTGAAGAGGTCACGCCATATAGTCATCCCATACCGGATGGGCTCAGTAGTCTTGTTGCCGACAGGGAGACCTTCGCTTGGCACTAAATCCAGCGCCTGCCACTCTTCCATCTTTTCTGCGAGACGGGTGACGATTTCGACGCTGTTGTCGTCCTCAGGGCGTGGCGCGCGATACCCGCGTTCCCATTTGTCGCGACCCGCTTTTCCAGATTTCGTCTTGGTCGCGATCCGGCGCTTGAACACAATGGCGAATAATTGCTCGCCCATCTCTCCTGCCTGGGCCTGCTTCTTGATCTCATCGCCGTCAATCACGCGATTGCAGTCGGGAAACGGGCAAGTGCCATCACCGTCGTCAACAGTCGCCGCGGAGTGTTCGGCTGCTTTGTTGACGATCGCGAACTCGCATCGCCGCTTGATATCGCCGGGGCCGCTCCCGACGTGGGGGCGCAGTTGCACGCCGGTTCCGTCGGGTGCCAGCCGCCAATTTGGTGACAGTGGAACCAGTCCGTCACAATATGGGCAATGAACGGTGCGCGCCCACAAATAGCCATCGGGCCGCCAATTTGGGTCCGGTTCTGATGGGTAAACCCCTTGCAGTCGCGCTCGCGCTCTTTGTGCAAACTCAAGGCCAAGCGCGACAAATACCGGATGCAACGCAAGGCCATGTTGCATTGGGTATTTTATCGTCGCTGTCTCTAACAGTGCGGCGACGGGATTGAGGTCATTCGAAAACACCTCGAACCCGAGACGCCCGGCCTCAAACGGAATTGCGCCACCACCAGCTGTGGGATCAAGGACGGCAATTCGCGTCGCACCCAATAACCCAGCGATCCACGACTTATCTTGAGTATCGAGCGAGTGCCCGAACGCTCGCGGGTACCCGTAGGCATCTTTCCCGAGCCGCTCTCCTTTGCGGTCAGCAAGAGCAATTCGCTGCTTAGCAGCGACTGGATCGCCATGGATACCGACCGCATGCATAAAGCGCTGCCGATCAGCATCCTCTGGCAACATGCATGCCAAGACGGCTGCACGGCTAGCGACCAGCGGTCGCCGCGCCCACCACACGTGAAGCCGATTTGGAGCTGGAAAAGGCGTCATCGGCGTCCGCTCGCGCAGGCTTTCGATACCCAAAGCCGCGATCGGCAGCCAGCGTTCGATCAGCCGGGTGTCTGTCCCGTTCGCAAGTGGTTCGTCGGACTGATCTTTCAAAACGTGTTCCATACGGCCCTATCTGAATGCTTCATCTTCGAACATCGGTCTCGTCAAGCGGCCTTAGCCTGCGAGCCGACGCTGGGTTTTCCGCACCCAGCACTTTTCGGTGCATTTCGGTCCGGGTCCCTCAACGTCGATTTGGTACGGATTGCGACGACAAACCGAACAGGGCGCATAATACATGGCCTCGTGGTGTTGCCGTTGTGTCCTCTCTGGAGCATCGGGGTTGAACATGCTGGGCCAGACGAGTTTGGCGACATCACCCGCCACGGCATGGCGCAGGTCGGCAGTTCTGCCATCGAATGGCACGATGTTCGGGCGAAATGCGACAGCCCCTCCCCTGCCATGAATTCGAGCGGTGCCCTGTGGCTTCGTCGCCTTTGTCGGCGACGCTCCCTTGCTGGCTGCGCCATCGGCATCCAAATCCGAGGGCGCAGGAAGCATCGCGAGGCCGAAATCGAGCCGGTGAATCTCAGTCTCCGCAACAGCACCCCGCCCCTGCGACCTGACCTGGACATGGGCAATATAATCGTGGTCCAGGCGGACCTCGCAGTGCAGACGTTCGAACAGTGGCTCGGTCTTGGGGTTCACCGCGACTGGCAAGGAGCACAGTGTTTCGCGTTCATCCGTCGCTTGCACCAAGCCAACCCGGGTTGGCTTGGTGAGTTCAAATACCGCGACTCCATTGCGTGGATCGGCGCAGACGAATTGGCTGTTGGCCGCAAGCACGCTGTTGTTCTCCACCGGCATCAGCAGGCCCTTTTCGATCAGGGTGTGATAGTGCCCAGCACCGGTGCCGTCCGCCACGCGCAGTTCGATCGGTTTTGCCAAAGTCAGGCGGAGCCCGTCATGGGCGATCCATGCTGCGCCTTCGGCGATGATCCGATCGCCATTTGGAAGCCGCGGAACGCGCCCGCCGAAGCGCTCCACCAAGCCACTCCGGATCGCCGGCATGTTGACCATGCCCCCGGTCGGCAGGCACAGGTGCACGTCGCTGTAGTCGAGCCGAGCGGCCTCCAGCATCTGGTCGATCTTCGCCAGGCCGTGGTGCACCAGAGAGCGGCTTGCCTGCTCAATATCAGCGAGGCTTAGTGAAACGCGAAGGTCGGCGGCGGGCCCGGGCAGACGCGCGTAGTCGCGCACAAAGACGCTCTGCGCCGTAATGCCCTCGGACGACATCTGGATTTTGGCAATTTCACACCGGGCCAGCACCTTCGCGCCCATCCCCGGTGCTTCGACAGCGGTGATATCCTCGATACCGTACTGCTCGGCGTGTCGTGTGCGCACAAGGTTGCGCAGGCGCTCATCGAAAACGTCGCCACCGATCTCGTTATCGCCGGTGCTGTCGATCTGCATGAGGGTGCCGCCCATCATACGGCACAGGGTCAGGTCGAGGGTGCCGCCGCCCCAGTCGAAGACGAGCAGAACGCGATTTTCCAGTTCAGCCAATTGACGGCGTAGGTCAGGAAGTGTGCGAAGGTAGCCGTAGAGCGCGGCAACGGGCTCGTGGACGAACTGGACAATTCCGAGGCCGGCCTTCCGGGCCGCGTCGCGCAACTCCCGGCGCTGCTGACCTTGAAAGTCGACAGGTATTGTCATGACTACCCGATCGACCTCATGCGGCAGCCCGCGGGGGCGCGGTATCAGCGCGTCCTGCCTCAGGTAAGAAAGAACCTCCTTCACCGCGTCGGAGGGGGCGATATCCTTGCCCTCCAGATGGATCGGACCATCGCGCCGCAGGCTCATCTTCGGGGAGCGCAGCAACCCTTGAGTTGCCGAGCCGTCGGCGCTGTCGAGATATTCGCGCGCATCTCGTCCGACCACGACCTCACCAGACCGGTACCAGACAACTGATGGGTGAGGCCGCCCGTCTTTTTGATCTACTAGGGAAATGCAAGTATCGCCCTGTACAATTGCAAGCAGGCTGTTCGTTGTGCCGAAGTCTAGTCCGAAGACTCGTCCAGCCATGCGACCTCCCCTTTGATGATGTTGCGCACCGACGTGATGCGTTCCTGTGCAATGTCGACGTAATATGGCTCGCGGGATAATGCATCGGCCGCGTCTTCGAGTAGTGGTGGAAGTCGATTAGCAAGCAAGGTCCGCATCTTAGCGGAAATCGCCGCGGTACCGTGTGCGCCAATCTGTTGGGTATCGTGAATGGCTGACTCTAGGCTTGCCACTTGGGCGGACAATGCCGCGATCCGGGAGAGGCTTTGGACAAGCTCAGACTTCAACGTCTTTACCTGGTCTTGCTCCATCCGAAGCTTGGCTAGGGAGTCCTCGGCGCGTTCATGCGAGTCGCGCCGAGCCTGGTCCGCTTGGGCGATCCGGTCCTGATTGCTGGCCTGAACGAGGCTCAGATCGCGAAGCTGCCTGACATTAACCTGAAGCACGCGCCTACGGAGTTCAGTTGTAGCGAGTCGCGTGTCGACGTTTCCTACGGGACGCAGGGGCTGAAATAACACGCCAAGCAGCATACCGGGATCGAAGTCCGAATGACGCTTTAGGATCAGCTGCAATGCGAGCTGGAGAAGGGTTTCGTCTTTGGCCCTGTCTCGCTTGTTTGTGCTGGCGAAGCCCGCCCGGAGCCCTTCAGCGATACGACCGATCTGCTCGGCTGCCGGCGCCATGGGATCAAACAGGAGGTTTGGTAGGCGGTCTTTGAGGGTTCGTTGAGTGACGGTGTTGACCCAAAGGCGGACTGGAGCTGGAGGGCTTGGTTCAGTTGCCAATACCAGCGTTTTTCTGAGGTCGACATCCAAGTCTGCAAGGCCGGACTGCGCTGCCTCTAAGTCCTCATCGGCGAAGGCACCAATTTTGGCCGCCTTGATGACCTTGAACCAGTCGGTGAGCCGCGGCGACGGCTTCCCGTAATAGGCTGCCAGTGTCGGCGACGGCGGGGGTATGTCCTTCGGAGGCCCCCCTTGCTTCTTTGGCTGCAGGTTGGTCGTGCCGGTGTCTGCGTTGGCAGCGCCATGCGATTCAGTCGGGGATGTCTCGCTCATCCGATTCTCTTTTCGCGTTCCGAGCTGGCCCAGGGTCCGAATGGGAAGGTCGGTGCCAGCCGGCTCAGCGGTTCTGTTGCATCAGCCGATGCGCTGAGCGCGGCCAACGCCCATAGCGCAAGGACTTTCTCCTTGTCCGGCGCGTCCAGTGTTGCTGCATTCGACGCCTGACGGCACTCATCTTCGAGCGTCTGCGTCCAATGCCGCCGCTGCCGCAGCCTGGCCCAAAGATCGAGGACCCGCGATACGCCGTCGTCCAATGGGCAGATTTCCGCTCGAACCGGGAAATCTGCTTCGTATGACAGTGGTGCTTCGGTAGGCAGGTCAGTTGCGCCGCTGCGATCATCAAGCACGCCTGCGGCCAAGGTGCGCAAGGCCCCATCGAGAGTAGGATATCCGGAGATCGACGGCGCTGAAAAATTGTTCTGCGCGAACCGGATCACGGCGCAGACAAGATCCGGCAGCGGCCGGCGGTATGGCTGAAGACCCTCGAGCGACTGGTTATAAAGCGCCCGATAATGGGCAAATGGCATCGTTACACTCAGGTGATGAGGCCTGTCCTTCGTCAGCAAGCCGCGTACGTAGTCGGCAAGTGCGCCGGCATACGCGCGCCCCAGGCCCGCACAAGCGCGGTCGTTCAGAAAACGGTCTACCGCCATGAAATCCAGAGGTTCCATAGCTAGATGGCGCCGGAACGCCCTGTCCACCGCGTCGAGCGAACGCTTTTCTGGAATCCTGAAGACAATACGGTAGGCTGCCGGGATCGGCTGAGCAGCCGAATCAAACTTGTTTGCTAACTTGAGGTCGATGAGCGCGTCGGTCTGCGACGAAAGCAGCTTCGGCAATTCGTCGGGGGCGAGTGCCTGTTGTGGTCCGCCGTTGATGCTGACGATAGCCGACGAGCAGTTTTGCAAGATCACGTCGGTTCGCCGCAACGACGTACCAACACGCTGCGGTTGGTTGTGCGCAGGCTCAAGTCCCTGCAGCAAAAGGATCGGCCTTTCTCCGCGGTGTCGATCGCTAAGGTGATCGGTGAGCTCTCTCGTATGACGGAAGTTCGCCGCGCAGAACGGACAGCGAATCAGCACCGGCCCCGGTGGTGGGGGCTCGGTCGTCGGCTGGGCTTCGAGATACGCGTCCCAGGCGTCCTCCTGTATCCAACCGATAGTCACGGCTTCGGAGTCGCCGGATCGGTCATCAGAAATCGCAATGCCGTCAGAACGCGACGTGGATTCTTCCGATGCATGGCCATGCCCAGCCAGTAGGCCGCTTCCTCGCGCCCCATGGCCTCTACGCCATCGACCACCGCGCGCATGTTTTCGCGGGATCGCATTGGTGCCAGGACCCGGAACAGCAAGCCGAGTGAGAGCGCCAAGTCTTCCGGAAGGCGGTGGCCTTCCGTGCGGTCAGCTTCGCGGCCAGTGAGCTTTACGCCAGCTTGGATCAGGCGACGCAGAACGCGGTGCTCGACGAGTTCAAGATTGCGCCCACGGAGCCCTGCGACACGCATTGGCCCATTCAATTGCGGTGATGCGGGCGATGGAAGCTGCCAAATCTCGATCTCGGTATCGCCCGGTCCGTGCCGGCGCGCGCGAGCCTCGTAAACCGGGGCCGAGACCGGAGTACTGATACCTTCGATCCGTCGTAGCCGCCCACTCATGACTTGGCCTCCGCTGTCGCCTCAACATAGGCCGAACCCGTGGCAAAGCGAGTGACCTGTTCGGTCAGCTTTTCAGCAGCATCGCCAGCCATGGGAAGCCCTTCGCTGAAGCTTACCTCAAAGCGCGCCTGCATGGATTTCTCCTTTGCGGCGCGCAATTGCGGCTCCAGGAAGTCCTTGAGCGGTTGGGCATCGCCAGGGGTGCCGCGGTACTCAATCGCAAATGTGCTCCCGGCGATGGTCTCGTATTCCCCCTCAAAAACCACGACTTTTTCGCCGGCGTTGCGGATCCCGCCGATGACATTGAGGAGGCGGAAGGCGTCAGCCGGATCGAACAGGCGGATGGTCAACCTACCGAGAAGGTCGACCTTGCGCGCACGTGCTTGCTCCCAAAGCCGGATCAACGCCTCCTTCAAAAGCCCTTCAGCTGAGAAAGGCTGTGGCTCCGTCGGTGGAGGTATCTGCGCGGAACCCGCGGAGGATGTTCCACTGGATGTGTGGGAGAAACTACCCGATTGACTGTCTCTGAAGCCTCCGCCCGAGCTGCCGGAGCCAGCTGCGCCGCCGGAAAACTCCGACTGGGTTCCACCGCTACCGGTCGCGCCCGTGCTACCAGCAGCTGTCTTGGGGGCCGGTCGCGGCCAGATCAAATGGTCTTTAGCGTAGGCCATCGTGAACACTACGGCCTGCTCGTCCACTGTGATCGGCGTGATTGGATCGCCCTGGCCGTACACGAGCTCGCCGCGCTGATAGATGTATTCTCCCTGCTCGACACCCTTTCGGATGCCTTTGACGAATACATCCTCGCTGAGAAGGATGGGTAGGGCGGCATCGCGGCGGAATTCGTCGCGCAGCGCCGCAGTGGTCATCTGCCCGCGCTTGAGGGGCGTGCGGTCACGGATGTAGGCAGGTGCATCTGGCTCGTCCTCCTGCGCGCGCAGTTTGCGGATTTCGCGCAGGGCACGGACGATTTGCTGCTGACCGGCACCTGGCTTCTCGGATACCGAGTGGATATCGAGCGCGCTGTGAGCAAGGTCGACTGAGGCATTCGGGATACGGTTGCGCGACGGATAGAGCAGGTGCCTGAAGCACTGTTGAATCGCCACGGCGACCTCGGTTTCCGACTTTGCTTCCAACTCCCTCACCTTGGCCTGCTGATGCTCGGCCAACTCGGCCAAGCGCTCCGGCGCCTTGAGTTCGCGCAGTGCCAAGCGGCGAGCAACCTTCTGCTTCATGTCATCTACGCGGCTCTCATCGGCAACGATGAAGACCAGATTATTCCGCAGTTGCCGGAGGCTACCACCTTCCGCGCCCTTCCGCTCGTAGATGCGGGCGATGAGGTCAGGCACGTTATCGAGGCTCATGCCCACAGTGCAGCCCTCGTAGGACAACACGATCAGAAGCGGCTTGCCGTTGCCGATCTCGTCAGGAACATCCCACGGCCCTCCCGGAAAGGGTACGCTTTCCATAGCCGCGCCGCCAAAGATGCCTTTGATACGGTCGTTCAGCTGGGCACGGAGTTCGCCGGGATCAATATTGCGCTCCATGCCCCGGATAACCTGGGTGAGGTTGGCATCTGTCAGGAAGCGCAGCGGAGCTCCGGGTCGGTCATCGAGATAGGCAGATTGCTCGATGAAGCGCTGGCGCGCGGCATCCGTGAAGCTGATATCAAGCGTCGGCGCCAGCATCGAGTAGCGCAAATGGTCGGCAGTCAGGCCTTTGAGAGGCTCGTTGTATGCCAGGGTATGCAGGAAGATCGTTCGCGCTACGTAGGTCGTATAGGGCGGCATACCGCGGTGGTGATCGTGGTCAAGCTCTTGCGCCAGCGCCCTTCGATCAGCATCACCTGCAATGTCGCTGCGGAGAGCTGGCCCATACATCGAGAGCCCAAGCCGCGTGATGATTTCCTGGCGGACGGGCTCGTAGCCGGGATCGATGTGGTGAAGATGGATTGCGGTCGCGTCCGCCGGCTTGGTTTCCCAGAGCCGCGAAACGCTCCGACCGAGTATGCGCAGCATTCCTCGGACGCGTTGGAAGTTCGCGAGCGTTGCCGTTTTCTCCGCGAATGTCTTGAGCACGTCGGGGTGCAGAGGGTAGCTGGCGACAAACTCTGTGTAGGTGCTCTCCCTCGTCGCTTCGTGCGACAGGCTGTCGCGTTTGTCGCGCCAAAGCTGGCGGTATGCGTCAATAATGTCTGCTGCACGCGCGTCATCGATGCGGGCGAACAGGCGACGACGGAGTACCTGAACAGTTTCGTCATCAGCGGTCGGGTTGAGCAGAGTTGCCTTTCGCGCTGAAACGCTCTCAGCCTCTGCCATCCGGTCGGCGATGAACTGGTTCTCGTCAGAGTATGCATCGCCCGCCTTGCCGTCTTTTCCGACCGCCAACGTGTAGACGAGTGTTCCTCGCGCGGACGACTCGACCGCTTTGAACAGGCTGGTGAGGAACGCTGTCAGTTGGTCGCGGGCGCCGGGGCGGTTTCGCACCTTGCGCAAGTAGATGGAAAGTTCATCCAGAAGGATCAGGGCTGGGCGGTCACCGAAGAGCTCGCTAAGGGTTTCGGCGCCCGGTGCAATGCCCTCTTCGTCAGATTTTCGAACGCGCTCGTATCCCTCGACCCCGGCGAGCGCATACGCAAGTTCTCCCCATGGGGTGTACGCGAGCACATCATTCCCCATCCGGCGGCCGTTGGCCGGGTCGGCGTTCTCCCCATCGAAAGCCGCGACCTTGACGTCCTCGCTCGGTATCAGACTTGGGTCAAGAAATTCGGCCGGGTTTGCCACACCCTTCATGCCTCTGGCGGCATGCACCAGCGCGATCAACCCATGCGTCTTACCGCCTCCGAAACTGGTATCGAGGCGGAAGATGGTAGCAACGGCCCCAGATTTCCCAGTGAGGCGGGTGCACACGTTAGCGAGCAGGCTCTTGAGGCCGCGCGTTGGGAAGGTGTTGGCGAAGAACCGCGTTGGATCACTATACTCAGCCGGGCCACCGGCCCCCCGGATCACATGCGAAAGATCGGCGGCAAAATCGGAGTCGCTCGACGTCCCCGCCAGAACGTCAGGACGCGGGACGCACAGGTCGAAGATAGTGGGAACGCTCATTTGATGTCGCTACCTTAGATGCCGAAACGTCAGACAACTCTGACAGTGTTGCCCGCCGCCGGCCAGAGGTGATGTCGCAGCCGATTTTCGGATCAACCGGCGCCGACCTGACGAAAAATGGACGTGACGAATGACACCAGTATTCGAATGGAACTCACGCCTCTATTATTCGTAGAGGCGGGCACTGTCGGTCGTACGTCTCTGCTGTTCACATTGGATGGATGGCAAGGTGGTTGTTCGGCGGCACCAGCGTCAGTTCCGCCACTGTCAAGTTCGTTGGAGCCGACGCGATCAGACTGTCACCACCACCCTCTGCTCCCCCCACTCCACCGGAAACCCCTCCCGCAACACGTGCACGCCCAGTTCCGCTGGCTGCCGCCCATCCAGGACTGCCTCAACTATGTCGGGCGCGAGCAGTGTCAGCATCAGGATGCGGCCGAGATACCCACGGTCCAGCTTCTCCGCTGCGGCCAACTCACTGACCGACCCGTAGCGCCCCTCGTCCAGCATCCGCTTCCACCGGTGCGCACGCGCCAACGCCTTGATCAACGTGCTGTCGATGCGCGCCCGCGGCGATGGCAGCGCGCCGACCGTCCCATCCGGCGAAACGACAAGTGACCGCCCTCCCCTCTTCCGGATGGTGATCGGCACCCGCACGATGACGCTGGTCATAGCGCTCACGCCGCCCGCCTCTCAACACCGGGCGGCCGCAGATCCCGCATCAGGCTGGCCAACCCCTCAAGCCGCAACCGGATGTCGGCGCCGGTCGGGCTGACATCCACCCGTTCGACCAGCAGCCGCACGATCCGCGCTTGCTCCGCGGGGAATAGCTCGTCCCACAGCGGGTCCAACCGCTCCAGGGCCTCGCGGGCCTCCGCCTCGGTGAGGTCCCGATCCTCTGCTCGCGCCGCGCGCCACGTTCCCATCACCACCTCGGGCTGCCGTAGCAGCGCCCGCACCTGGTCAATCACCGCCGTCTCGATCTCCCCGGCCGCGATGCGCCGGACCAGGCAGCCATTGTCCGTCCCCTTCAGCACGGACTGAGCGACATAGTACCTATATATCTTGCCGTGCTTCCGGGTATGGCTCGGCGAGAGCGCCCGGCCGTCCGGCCCGAAGATCAGCCCGCGCAGCAGTGCCGGCGTCTCGCTCCGGTTCTCGTTGGCGCGGACCTGCGTGCTTTCCGCCATGATCTCGTGCGCCTCGTCCCACACGCGCCGAGAGATGATCGGCGCGTGCTCCCCCTGGTAGACGTTCCCCTTATGGGCGATCTCGCCAATCAAAAGCCGATTGTTCAGAAGCTTGTAGATCGCCCCCTTGTCGACCGGGCGTCCCGTCTTGGTGCGCACGCCCTCGGCCTGCAGCATCGGCACCAGCTTCGTGGCCGACCGCGTCTCGACGAACCCGGAAAATATCCGCCGCACCCAGGCCGCCTCAGCGTCGTTGATGACCAGCTTGCGGTCCTTCACTTCGTAGCCCAGGGGCGGCGGCCCGCCCATCCACATGCCGCGGGCCTTCGACGCCGCCACCTTGTCCCGAATGCGCTCGCCAATGACCTCTCGCTCGAATTGGGCAAACGATAACAATATGTTGAGCGTCAGCCGCCCCATCGACGTCGTGGTATTGAAGCTCTGCGTCACCGACACGAAGGTGACATTGTGGGCGTCGAACACCTCGACCAGCTTGGCGAAATGCATCAGGGACCGGCTGAGCCGGTCGATCTTGTAGACCACGATGACATCCACGCGGCCCGCCTCGATGTCGCGCAGCAGGCGTTGCAGGGCCGGGCGTTCCAGTGTGCCGCCCGAGATGCCGCCATCGTCGTAGCGGTCGGGCACCAGAACCCAGCCCTCGGCACGCTGGCTGGTGACATAGGCCTCGCAGGACTCGCGCTGGGCGTCGAGCGAGTTGAACTCCTTGTCGAGCCCTTCGTCGGTGGATTTCCGGGTGTAAACGGCGCAGCGGATTTTGCGCACCGTCGGCGCCGTGGCCGCGCTGGCTTGCGGGCGGCGGCTCATGCCGCACCTCGGTTGTTCTTCAAGCCAAAGAAGGCCCAGCCGTTCCAGCGGGTTCCGGTGATGGCCCGCGCGATGGCGGACAGTGACTGGAACGGCCGCCCTTGCCACTCATAGCCGTCCGCCAACACCGTGACGGTGTGCTCGACGCCCTGGTAGTTCCGCATCAGCCGCGTGCCGGTCACTGGCTTGTCGTCGACCCGAATGCGCCGCAACACCGGGTTGCCGCCGTCGAGTTGCTCGCCGAGCGCTTCGAGCCGGGCCAAGGTGGCCGGCTTCAGGCCGCCATAGGCCAGTTCCTGGATGCGATATCCAAGCCGGCTCTGGAGGTAGGCCCGGTTGTGGGGCGGCGGCTCCTTGCCGAACAGGTCGCGCCATTGCTGCTTCAGCGCCGGCGTGTCGGCGTCCTGCAGTGCCGCCAAGCGGCCCAGCACGTCGGCGGGC
>CANFKS010000094.1 GCA_947447625.1 Rhodospirillales bacterium
CGCGAGCGCTTCAGGAAAAACCCGATTTCATGTTCGTCCGTCATGCCGATGCCGCCATGCATCTGGATGCCTTCGGAACTCGCCAAATTCAACGTCGCATTGGCCTTTGCCTTGGCGAGGCTCGCGAGTTGCGCCGCATCCGCCGCCCCTTCATCGAGCGCCACCAGCGCCGCCAGCACCGTCGAGCGGGTGATTTCGATCTCCGCAAACAACACCGCCGCCCGATGCTTCAGCGCCTGGAACGAGCCGATCGGCACCCCGAACTGCTTGCGGTCCTTCAGATACTGCACAGTCCGATCGAACGCCTCGCACGCACTGCCCAGCATTTCGGCCGCCAGGCCAACCCGCGCCCGATCGAGAATCCGCTCCAGCAGCGCAGCCCCACCGCCCACCGTGCCAAGCACCGCGCCGGCACCGACACGCACGCCGGACAGCGTGACAATCGCAGCATTGCGGCTATCCGCCATCAAGCGCCGCTGCACAACCACCCCAGGCGTCGTGGCCGGCACCAGGAAGACCGTGATGCCGGCCTCTCCTTGCGCTGAAACAATCAGCAGATCCGCCACATGCCCATCGAGCACGAAGGTCTTGCGCCCATCCAGCACAAACCCGCCGCCCTCCGCCCGCGCCGTGGTTGCCACCCGGTCCGGCGCATGGTGCGAACCCTCATCCGCCGCCAGCGCAACGATCGTCTCACCCGCCAGCACGCCCGGCAAATGCGCTGATTTCTGCGCCGCACTCCCCGCCATATCGAGCGCGCCTGCCCCGATCAGCGCCGTTGACAGCAGCGCAGACGCCGCCAGCGTCCGCCCCGCGGCCTCCATCACCTGGCCAAGCCCGACCATCCCGAAGCCGGACCCCCCGGCATCCTCGGACACCAGAAACCCGGCCCAGCCAAGATCGGCCATCTCCCGCCACAATTCGCGCGAAAACCCCGTGGGATCCGCCGTGTCGCGCAGCTTGCGCAATGCCAGCACCGGCGATTTCTCGCGGAAAAAATCCATCGCCTGGTCGCGGACGAGGAGCGCGTCTTCGGAAAGTACGAGGGGCATGGGGGCGATCCTCAATCCGGCAGGCCAAGCACGCGCTTGGCAATGATGTTGAGCTGCACTTCGGACGTGCCGCCTTCGATGGTATTGGCCTTCGAGCGCAGCCATTCGCGGGTCCAGCGCAACTCGTCGGGCTTGAAGTCATCGCCCTCCCAGCCCACGCCCTGGAACCCCTCGGCGGCCAGGATCGTTTCGTAGCGCCGCTTGTTGAGTTCGGTGCCGTAGTATTTGAACATCGCCGACATCGGCCCCGGCGGCCGCCCGGCCTGCGCCTCGTCGGTGGCGCGCTTGCGCGTCAACTGATAGGCTGCCGCATCCATCTGGAACGCGGCCACCAGCTCGCGCAGCCCCGCATCCGCAACCCGCCCGTTCGCGTCGCCGGCATGCAGCTTGGCGATATCCTGCAACGCCATGTCGGCCCGCTGCGAATGCCGGTCGCCGATCCCGCCGATCGATTTGCGCTCATGCTCCAGCAGGCGCTTGGCGATCGTCCAGCCCTTGTTCAATTCCCCCAGCAGGTTCTCCCGCGGCACCTGTACGTTTTCGATGAACGTCTCGCAGAACACCGACGCGCCGCTGATCAGCCGGATCGGCCGCGCCCGCACGCCGGGCTGCGCCATGTCGATCAGCAGGAAGCTGATCCCCTCATGCTTCTTTGCCGTCGGATCCGTGCGCACGAGGCAAAATATCTTGTCCGCGTAATGCGCGTTCGAGGTCCATATCTTGTGCCCGTTGACCAGAAAGTGATCCCCCTGCAGCACCGCGCGCGATTGCAGCCCCGCCAGGTCCGACCCCGCGCCCGGTTCGGAATAGCCCTGGCACCAGCGGATCTCGCCCTTGATGATCGCCGGCAGATGCTCCTGCTTCTGCGCCTCGGTGCCATATTCGAGCAGCACCGGGGCGAGCATGGTCTGCCCCATGCCCTGCAGCGGCGCCCGCGCGCCCATGGCGCGCAGTTCCTCGGCCAGCACCTCGGCCTCTTCGAGCGACAACCCGCCGCCGCCGTACTGCTTGGGGAATGTCGGCAACGTCCAGCCCCGCGCCGCCATGCGGTCCATCCATAATTTCTGCTCGGGGAACTTCCAGCTCGGCGCCCGCCCGCCCGACACTGCCTCATCCGCCGGCGCCGGCGTGCGCATCACCGGCGGGCAATTATCCTGCAGCCAGGCGCGCGTTTCGGCGCGAAATGTGGCAAGGGATGCCATCGTCAGAACTCTCCTTCCTGCACGTCCGGCCTTGGCGCCGGTGTTGCCTGCAGCGTTCCGCCGGCCGGGAGAAATTGCAACCCCCCGCGGCACGGGAGCGGATGCCCAGAGACCCATCCGGCACAGTTGCCGACCGCTCCGGTTCATGGCCAGATATCGCAATAGATCGAGCGAGGACTCTCCCAATGACCGACACGACCATGATGGACACCATCAACACCTATCACGCCGAACTCACCGCCATCCGCCGTGACATCCATGCCCATCCCGAAATGGGCCTGGAGGAGACCCGCACCGCCGCCCTCGTCGCCGCCAAGCTGCGCGCATGGGGCATCGAGGTCACCGAGGGCGTCGGCATCACCGGCGTCGTCGGCACCGTGCGCGGCGCCCTGCCGGGCCAGCGCTCGATCGGTCTGCGCGCCGACATGGACGCGCTCGCCATCCCCGAGCAGACCGGCCTGCCCTACGCCTCCACCAACCCCGGCGTGATGCATGCCTGCGGCCATGACGGACACACCACCATGCTGCTCGGCGCGGCGCGCTATTTCGCCGAACACCGCAACTTCTCCGGCACCGTCCAACTGATCTTCCAGCCCGCCGAGGAAGGCCGCGGCGGCGCCATCGCCATGGTCAAGGACAAGCTGTTCGAGCGTTTCCCGTGTGACGCGGTCTACGGCATGCACAACATGCCCGGCATCCCGACCGGCAAATTCGCCATCCGCAAAGGCGCCTTCCTCGCCGGCGCCGGCCGCTGGACGGTCGTCTTCAAAGGCACCGGCGGGCATGGCGGCGCCACGCCGCATTTGGCAACCGACGTCACCATCGCCGGCGCGCAATACATCCTCGCCCTGCAAACCATCGTCAGCCGCAACATCTCGCCGCTCGAAGCCGCCGTCATCTCGGTCGGCTCCATCCATGGCGGCTCCAACCAATCCTCCAACGTGATGCCGTCCGAACTCGAAATCACCGGCACCCAGCGCTGCTTCTCCCCGGCGACGCTCGCCATCCTCGACACCCGCATGACCGAACTCGCCCACGCCATGGCCGCCGCCAATGGCTGCACGGCCGAGGTGGCGCTCCACTGGGGCACCACGCCCCTCATCAACCATGCCGACCAGACCGATGTCGCCGTGACTGCCGCCCGCGCTTTGGTCGGTGAAGGCAACGTCAACCCGGACAGCCCGCCCATCACCGGGGGCGAGGATTTCTGCTACATGCTCGAAGCCAAGCCCGGCGCCTTCATCATGATCGGCAACGGCGTCAACGACGGCGGCAAGACCCACCAGGTGCACACGCCCCACTACAACTTCAACGACGACATCATCCCCCTCGGCGTCGCCTGGTGGGTCAACATCATCCGCGAGGAACTCTCGCTCCGCTGACCCGCGTGCGGCTCGAAGCCGGTATCGCCGTCTCCGAGCCCGGCCAAAGCGCAGGCGGACTTACCGCGCCGGCAGCTCCCGCGCTGCCGGCGGACGTCCACCGGCAGCGCGCATCGACAGCCCGATCACCGCCAGCGTCGCGATGAACACCAGCAACTGGATCCCGGCCGGGCGTGCATCATAGCCGAGCAACGTATGCGCGGTCCGCCCGATCAGGCTGCGCGGATCGAGCAGCGCGCTGGTATCCCACAATTGCGCACCCAGCGTCGGCAGCAGATCGGCCGCCACCAGGAATGCCGCGGCCTGCGACGCCATCCCCGCCGCCATAACCAGGATCAGCACCGAGGTGACCATGAACAAATGCCGGGGCGGGATGCGCAGCAACCCGCGATACAGCGCCACTCCCAACAGCATTCCGCCCGCGATCCCGAGCGCGCCGCCCCAGATCATGTCCCATATCCCACCGCCCGAGCCCGCCGCAACGCCATAGAGGAACAGCACGGACTCCGAGCCTTCGCGCAGCACCGCCGCCCCCACCACGATCGCCAGCGCCCGCACCGGCTGGCTGCCGCCGCGCACCGCATTGCCGACCTCCGACATATGCCGCGCGATTTCCCGCCCATGGGTCTTCATCCACACATTGTGCCAACCCAGCATCGCCACCGCGACAATCAGCACCGCCGCGTTGAAAATCTCCTGCCCTGCGCCCTGCACCGCATCGGCGATTTCGCCCGCGAACAGCGCCACCACCACGGCCCCGAGCAGGCCGCCCCCGATACCGCCAGCGATCGCCACGCCCCGGCCCGCTACCCCGCGGCTGGCCGCCATCACCACGCCAATGATCAGCGCGGCCTCGAGAATTTCACGAAACACGATAATGGCGGTGGACAACACGTTGAACGATCCTTTGCCAGACCAGAGCGGTATGCCTTCCGACAGGCGAAGATATACCGCTCTAACCCTTTGTTTGATCGCCTGATTCAGGTTTTTGGCGATTCCGCCAAAAATCATCAGGCTCTAGTTCGCGACTGCCGGACTACTTGGCGACCAATTCGCCCTTCGCGGTCGCCTCATGGTATTCGCCCACGAAGCGATATGTCCCGGCTTTCAGCGGCCCGACAGAGATCGTCACTTCCTTGCCCGGAGCGATCACCTTTTCGCGCTTGAGATCGGAACTCTCGAACTCCTCCGCCGTCGCGTCCATGTTCTTGACCACAAGCTGGATCTTCTGCCCCGCCGGCACGTCGAGGCGCGCGGGCTCGAACTTGTGGTTCTTGATCACGATCGTGAAAACAGGGTCCGCCGCCTGTGCCTGCGTCACAGCAAACAAGGCGACGGTGGCGGCGAAAGCGAAGGAAGCGAAGGAAGCGATGCGCATGGGAGAGCCTCTGTTGTCGCAATTGCGAATGATTTGCAATTTCCAATTCGGTAGATAGGCACGTGATCCGCGCCGCGCAAGCGCGCAATCACCGCCGCCGCTTCATTTTTTCTCGCTCAGCCCTCTGCCCGCGGACTGCGCCCTACCCCAGGCCGTAGACGGCCCGTGCATTGCCAATAAAGAACTTCTTCCGGTCCTCCTCGTTCAGCTTCAGCGGGAGGCAGGTCGCGGGATCGTCGAAATCCCAATGCGGATAATCGGTCGCGAACAACAGCTTGTCCCAACCCATCCAGCCGATGGTGTCGAGCAGATGCTCCCGCGGGTCCGGCTCCTCCATCGGTTGGCTGGTCCACCACACATGGTCGCGGATATACTCCGACGGCGCGCGCGTCAGCATCGGCGTTTCCGCCTTCAGCCGCTTCCACACCTTGTCCAGGCGCCACGACAGCGCCGGCGCCCACGCGAAGCCGCCCTCCACCATGATGATCTTGAGCGTCGGGAACCGCGCGAACACGCCATCCGTCACCAGGCTCGTGACCACCGCCTCGCTGGTCTGCGCGTGGCCGACCATCTCCTCGATATAATAGGACGGCCAGCCCCCCGAGGTGATCGGCGCCCCGCCATAGCCGAACGCATGGATCGCCACCGGCAATCCGGCCTCACACGCCGCTTCATAGATCGGCCAGTAGCGCCGCGCCCCCAGCGGCTCGGCCGTGCGCGTCAGCAACAGCACCTGCGCGAAATGCGGGTTGCCCGCATAACGCCGGATTTCCGCCGCCGCCCCCGGCCCATCCTCGTAGTTGGCCATGATCGAGCCCTTGAGCCGCTTGTCCTTGCTCGTCCATTCCTCGATCTGCCACTCATTGGTCGCGTGACAGATCGCCGCCGACAAATCCGGGTTCTGCACCCCCTGGCCCGCGCCAAGCGGATTGAGGATGCCCAACTCCACAGTGTTCGGGTCGAGATGCTGAACCTGCATGAACGACAACGAACTCCCCTGCCGCCCCCCTTCCGGCGGCATCGCATCGCGCCTGGAGGCATTGGGCTGCCCCTTCGGATAAGCCGGCCCCGATGCCCAGCCATGCCGCGCCGGCTTGCCGAACTGCGCGATATGATCGATCCAGCGCCGCTCCAGCCACGGATACAGATCCTTTTCGGTGCGCGTTGCGGGATGGATATCGCAATCCGCCACCGCCAGCCGGCTGCTGGCGCTGGTCTGGATCGAACCGGTATCACGAGACTGGACGTTCATGCGGGCCTCCTCAGGGCGGCACAGCCGCGATGGGTGCAGATTTCGTCCAAGGCTACGCGCGCGCCGTGCGCCGTGCAATGCTGTCGACACCATCACAGCGCCGGAGCCGCCATGATCACCCCCGCCTTCGTCCAAACCATGGCCGCCTACACCGCCGCAATGAACCGCCGCTTCTACGCCGCCGCCGCTGCCCTGTCCGACGCCGAGCGCACAGCAGACCGCGGTGCATTTTTCGGCTCCCTGCACGGAACCCTCGCCCACATACTCTGGGCCGACCACACCTGGATGTCCCGCTTCGCCGGCTGGGACAAACCCGCTGTCACCCTCCGCCAAAGCCCTGGCCTCTACCCCGGCTTTGCTGATCTCCATGCTGCCCGCATTGCAACCGATGCCCGCCTCATCGCCTGGGCCGCTGGCCTCACCCAGGACTGGCTCGACCGGGACCTCGTCTGGTTCAGCGTTGCTCTCCAGCGCGAACAGCGCCAAAGCCGCGCCCTCCTCGTCGTCCACATGTTCAACCACGGCACCCATCACCGCGGACAAGCCCACGCCCTGCTCACCGCCATGGGCCAGGACACCGGCGATACCGATCTGCCCTTTGTGATTTAGACCGGCGTCTGGACGAAGCTGCGGCGCTATGCAATTCCCGCCGCCATCAGCAGGAGACCACCACATGGCCGAATTTCTCAAGCGCGGGCGTGACGCCGCCACCATCGCCGATGACGACGCCCGCATTCGCGCCACCGTCGAGACCATCCTCGCCGACATCGGCGCCCGCGGCGACGTCGCGGTGCGCGAAATGAGCGAAAAGTTCGACAACTGGTCGCGCGACGACTACCGCCTGACCGACGCCGAAATCCAGGACTGCCTCGCCCAACTCTCCGCCCGGGACATCGAGGACATCAAGTTCGCCCAGGCCCAGGTCAAAAACTTCGCCGAACACCAGCGCGCCGCCCTCAAGGACATCGAAGTCGAAACCATCCCCGGTGTCGTCCTCGGCCACAAAAACATCCCCATCCAGTCCGTCGGCTGCTACGTTCCGGGCGGCAAATACCCGCTCCTCGCCTCGGCCCACATGTCCGTCGTCACCGCCAAGGTCGCCGGCGTGCCCCGCATCATCACCTGCGCGCCGCCCTTCAACGGCAAGCCCGCCCCGGCCATCGTCGCCGCCCAGCATCTCGCAGGCGCCGATGTCATCTACTGCCTCGGCGGCATCCAGGCCGTCGGCGCCATGGCGCTCGGCACCCAATCCATCGAGCCCATCGATATGCTGGTCGGCCCCGGCAACGCCTTCGTCGCCGAAGCCAAGCGCCAATTGTTCGGCCGCGTCGGCATCGACCTCTTCGCCGGCCCCACCGAAACCCTCATCATCGCCGATGAGACCATCGACGCCGAAATCTGCGCCACCGACCTCCTCGGCCAGGCCGAACACGGCCCCACCTCGCCTGCCATCCTGCTTACCACCTCGCGCAAACTCGCCCTCGAAACCATGGCCGAAGTCGAGCGCCTGCTCAAAATCCTCCCCACCGCCAAAGTCGCCCGCCAGGCCTGGGACGATTGCGGCGAGGTGATCGTCTGCGCCGATGACGCCGAAATGCTGCGCGAAGCCGACCGCATCGCCTCCGAACATGTCCAGGTCATGACCCACGACCCCGACTACTTCCTCGCCAACATGAAAAACTACGGCGCCCTCTTCCTCGGCCCCCGCACCAACGTCTCCTACGGCGACAAGGTGATCGGCACCAACCACACGCTGCCCACCAAAAAAGCGGCCCGCTACACCGGCGGCCTCTGGGTCGGGAAATTCCTCAAAACCGTCACCTATCAGCGCATCCTGACCGATGAGGCCGCGGTGCTGATGGGCGCTTACTGCTCGCGCCTGTGCATGCTCGAAGGCTTTGCCGGCCACGCCGAACAGGCCAATATTCGCCTGCGTCGGTTCGGGGGGCTCAACGTGCCTTATGGGGAGGCGGCGCCTTAAGGAAGGGAAGGAAGCGCTTCTTTTTTTGAAAAAAAGAAGCAAAAAAACGTCATCTGCTTCTCTTCGGATGGAGAGGGTCGAAGCCGATACACTAATCATGGCTTCGCCGCTCACCGTTCGCCAGTTTCCCTGCACCGCAAACGGACAGAAGTTTTTTGCTTCTTTTTTTCAAAAAAGAAGCTCTTCCTTCCTCAACCTGGGACTTCACGCATGCTCCCCAACCCCGTCAATTTCCGCCTCGACCGCAAGCGCGCCCTCATCAGCGGCGCCGGCCGAGGGATCGGTTTCGCTGCCGCCGCGGCACTTGCCGAAGCCGGTGCCGACGTCACCCTGGCCGCCCGGTCGCGCGACGAGCTTGAGGCCGGTGCCGCCGAAATCCGCGCCGCCGGCGGCATCGCGCGGACGATGGTGCTCGATGTATCCGACCTCGATGCCGTCGCTGCGGCAATCGCCGCGTCCGAGCCGTTCGACATTCTCGTCAACAATGCCGGCATGAACCGGCCGCAGCCGTTTCTGGAGGTGAGTGTCGCCAATTTCGATGCCATCATGGCGCTCAACCTCCGCTCCGCCTTCTTCCTCGCCCAGGCCGTTGCGCGGCGCATGGTCGAAGCCGGGCGCGGCGGCGCGATCATCAATGTGTCCTCCCAGATGGGCCATGTCGGCGCCGCCCGCCGCAGCGTCTATTGCGCGTCCAAATGGGCGATGGAGGGCATGACCAAGGCGATGGCCGTCGAGCTTGGCCCGCACAATATCCGCGTCAACACGCTCTGCCCGACCTTCATCGAAACGCCGATGACCCGGCCCTTCTTCGAAGATCCCGCCTTCAAGGCCGCCGTCATCGACAAGATCAAGCTCGGCCGTGTCGGCCAGGTCGATGACCTGACCGGGGCCATCGTCTTCCTGGCCTCGGGGGCTGCTGCGCTGATGACGGGCTCGGCGCTGGTGGTCGATGGGGGGTGGACGGCGGATTGAACGGCAGGCCGAACGTCACGGCCTCAATTCAGGGATCACCCAGGACGGCGCCTCGCCGCGTTCGACGCGTTGGACGTTGTCGAACGCGTTGCGGAAGCGTTTGAAACGGTTTTCCCAGGTGGGCCCCGCCAAATGGGCGGTGAGGATGACGTTGTCGAGGGCAAAGAGCGGGTTGTCGGGCCGGGGTGGTTCCATTTCGAACACATCGAGCCCCGCGGCGGCGATGGTGCCGTCGCTGAGGGCCGCATGGAGGGCGACCTCGTCGACCACCGGGCCGCGGCAGGTGTTGATGAGGATGGCGTGGTCTTTCATGGCTTTGAGCTGTGCGGCGCCGATCATGTGGCGGGTGGTGTCGAGCAGCGGGACGTGGAGGCTGACCACGTCGGCTTCGCGGAGCACTTCGTCCATCAGGCGGAAGCGGGCGCCGATGGCGTCTTCGGCGTCTTCGTTGAGGCGGGCGGTGTCATAATAGATGATGTTCATGCCGAAGGCCTTGCCGAGGCGGGCGACTTTTTTGCCGATGGTGCCGAGGCCGATGATGCCCAGGGTGCGGCCGTGCAGTTCGTAGAGATGTTTCTCCTGCCAGTCATTGCCGCGCCAGCGCCCGGCGGCGACGTTTTCGTGCTGCCAGACGAGGCGGCGGGAGACGGCGAGCATGAGGAGGAGTGCGTGTTCAGCAACCGCGACGGAGTTGGCGCCGCCGTTGTTGGAAATCGGCACACCGGCACGACGCGCGGCCTCGATGTCGCATTTGTCGTAGCCGGCGGAGAGCAGTTGGACGAGTTTGAGGCGGGGGGCGGCTGTGTAGAAGGCGTCGTTCATCGAGGGGTCGCCGAAGCCGACGAGGTATTTCACATCGGCCATTGCTGCCTGAAATTCGGGCGTGTTGGGACGGGCAATGACCAGATCGAAGCCCGCCGGGGCCATGCTGGTGGAAATTTCAACGTCGGACTCGCCGAGCGGCACGACGACGATTTTGGATGCCATGGTTTCGATCCCTTGCTCAGCGACCGTTGAAGACCGGGCGCCGTTTTTCCATGAAGGCCCTGCGGCCTTCGACGTAATCCTCGCTGTCGAAGCAGGCCTGCACCAGCCGGTCGCATGCGGCGATATCGGCGGCGGAGGATGATTTCGACAATTCCTCGACCGTGCGCTTGACGGCCTGGATGGTCAACGGGGCGTTGTCGGCGATCATCGCACAATAGGTGCGGACATAGGGTTCGAGTTCGGCCTCGGGGACGACGCGGTTGACGAGGCCCATGGCGAGGGCCTCCTCGGCCGAGAAGTGCCGTGCGGTGAAAAAGATCTCCTTCACATGCGAGGGGCCCACGACATCCATCAGGCGCTTGACGCCGCTGGCCCAGTAGCCGAGGCCGAGGCGGGTGGCGGGGACGCCGAATTTGGAGCCGGCGGCGGCGATCCGCAGGTCGCAATCGAGCGAAAGGCCAACACCACCGCCGATGCACCAGCCGCGGATCATGGCGATGGTGGGGATGCGGGTGGCGGCGATGCGCCGGGCGGCCTCGTCGGCATCGGCCTCGTATTTGGCCAAAGCCGCGGGGGAGGCGCGGTGCTGTTCGAATTCGCTGATATCGGCACCCGCGATGAAGGTGGCGTCGCCCGCGCCGCGGATGACGATGACGCGGATGGCGGGGTCGGCCTCGAAGCGGTCCATGATGAGGGGGATGGCTTGCCACATCTCGGCCTTCACGGCGTTGCGGCGTTCGGGATTGTTGAAGATCATCCAGCCGATGGCGCCTTCAATGCGGGCGATCATGTGGGGTGTGGGCAGGGGGATATCGACGGTCATGCCTGGGGTCTCCTGGTGGTTGGAGTGACTATATGCTGAAATGGCGCTTTCCAAACCTGCCCGGGGAGGCTCCATTGCACTTTGAACATTCCGACAAGGTCCGTCATCTGCAGGACCGGTTGCGCGCGTTCATGGAGGCGCATGTCTATCCGAACGAGCCTGTGTTCGATGCCGCGCTGGATGCGGGGCCGACGCGCTGGGCGCAGCCGGCGGTGTTGGAGGATTTGAAGGTGAAGGCGCGCGAGGCGGGGTTGTGGAACCTGTTTTTGCCCAAGCACGAGCATCCGGACGGATTGACGAACCTTGAATATGCGCCGCTGTGCGAAATCATGGGGCGGTCGCATATCGCGCCGGAGGTGTTCAATTGTTCGGCGCCGGATACCGGAAATATGGAGACGTTGCTGCGCTATGCGACGCCGGCGCAGCAGGCGCGGTGGTTGACGCCGTTGCTGGAGGGGAAGATCCGCTCGGGGTTTGCGATGACGGAGCCGGCGGTGGCGTCGTCGGATGCGACGAACATCGAGGCGCGGATTGTGCGCGATGGCGATCATTATGTGATCAATGCGCGGAAATGGTGGACGTCGGGGGCGATGGACCCGCGCTGCGCGGTTTTTATCCTGATGGGCAAGACCGATCCGGGGGCGGCGCGGCATCAGCAGCAGTCGATGGTGCTGGTGCCGCGGGAGACGCCGGGGGTGCGGGTGATCCGGGCGTTGCATGTGTTTGGCTATGATGATGCGCCGCATGGGCATGCGGAGGTGGCGTTCGATGATGTGCGGGTGCCGGTGGAGAATATTCTGCTCGGCGAGGGCAGGGGGTTCGAGATCGCGCAGGGGCGGCTTGGGCCGGGGCGGATCCATCATTGCATGCGCCAGATCGGGGTGGCGGAACGGGCGCTGGAGGCGATGTGTGCCCGGGCCAAGGCGCGGGTGGCGTTCGGCAAGCCGTTGGCGGAGCAGGGCGTGGTGATGGAATGGATCGCCGATAGCCGGATCGAGATCGAGCAGGCGCGGCTGCTGGTGTTGCGGGCGGCGGACCGGATGGACCGGGTTGGCAACAAGGAGGCGCGGGCGGATATCGCGATGATCAAGGTCGCGGTGCCGAAGATGGTGTTGGCGGTGCTGGACCGGGCGATTCAGGCGCATGGCGGGGGGGGCGTTTCGCAAGCGTTTCACCTTGCCTATGCCTGGGCGACGGGGCGGACGATGCGGTTGGTCGATGGGCCGGATGAGGTGCATCGGGCGGCGATTGCCAAGGGGGAGTTGCGGCGCGGCGCCGGTTGATAACAAATCGAAACGAATAGGAAAAAATTCGACACGGGGGCTCAGCGGGCTAAAGAAAAGCGGGCGGTGCGCGCGCGGCGCGGCGCCGCGGGGGGTGGTGTGGTGGTGAGGCCGGCCGGTTCGGCGGGCGGTGTGGGCACGCACCGGGGCGGACGGGGGCGGCGGGGCAGGGCGGCGCCGGTGCCGAGGGCGCGGCGCAGCGTGCGCAGGATGCGTTGTGCGGCCGGGGAGGCGGCGAGGAGGGCGGCGTGGCCAGGTTCGGCCAGGAGGGTTTCGAGTTGGGAGGCGAAGCAGGCGGCTTCGTTGGGGATGGCACGAATGAGCCATGCGGGGCTGCGTGGGAGAGGGATCAGCGGGGGCGGGGTCAGCGGGTGTTGACGAGCCCGATCGGGCCGTTTGGAGGGGCGATGGGGGCGCGGGGCGCGGCCGGCGGCGAGGCGGGCCATCAGGCGTTCAAAGCGGCGCAGGGTGCGGCTGATATAGGCCCAGAGCGGGCAAATCAGAGGGGTGTAGGCGGGGCGTTTCAACCAGCGTGCAGCAATAAGGGCCTGCAACCCCGCAAGGATGGGGGCCAGGCGCAGCGCGAGGCTGGGCGCAAGGGCGCGTAGTTCGGACGAGAGTGCCGTCGCGGTCATGGTTTGTTCTTAAACCGAAGAAAAAACCGGTGCAAGGACAATACCGGCAGGCGAATGGGTTTGGGGGCGCGCGCGGGATGCGGCTCAGCATGCGAAGCAGCCGAAGCCTGATGATTTTTGGCGGAATCGCCAAAGATCTGAATCAGGCGTTCAAACGAAGAGCGGGAGCAGGATGCCTTCGCCTATCAGAAGGCATCCTGCTCCCGGTGCTGGTCGCCAAGCCTGGCCGTGTCCGGGGGGCACGGCCAGTTGTTTCGCTCAGGCGATCAGTGCGCGCTGATCGTGTTGACGGCGTTGGTGGCGAGTTGCGCACCGGTGGCGACGGCATAGCCGGCGTTGGACGACGCCAAGTTGGCGTTGCCGGTGGTTTGGTTGGTTGAACCGAAGGTCGCCTGGTTCAGGATGCCGTTGTTGGCACCGGCCAGGGACATGGTGTTTTGGCTCTGGGCGGCGGATTGCGCGGTGTTCAGCATGGTGGCGTTGCCGCTCATCACGCTGGTCGGCTGCGAAGCCCCGGTTGGGAAGTAGGTGCTGGTGCCCAGGGCGGAGGCTTGCGCGAAGTTGGCGATCGTCGAGCTGACGCTCACCGAGGACTGGGTCGCGTTGCCGGTGATGCCCGTGCCGGCGGCGGTGCCGCCGGTGATGGTGTTCACCGTCAGCGCCGCGGCCTGGGTCAGGCCATTGCTCGCAGCCGAGCCGCCAGCCCCGAGGGTGGAGGTGACATACGCGTAGTTCGATGGCATCGCGAATGCCAGGTTGCCGGCGGAACCGACGGGATCGAAGGCGGGAACCCCTGTCGTCGTTTTGCCGGATTGCTGCGAGAATGCGGCCGGGCTGGTGGTCGAGCCCAGGGCGCCGTTGGAGGCGATGGAGTTCAGTGTGGTAAAGTTGGTCTGCGTGTCGCTCGCAAGAGCGGCGCTGCCCTGGCCGTAGGTGTACGAGCCCAGGACGTTCGTGGGCTGCATCGTGTTGGTGGCTGCGGAGGCCTGGGCGATCGAGCCGTTGACGCCGGTGTTGCCGGAGACGGCGTTTGCGGTCAAAGCGAGACCCTGGCTGACCGTCGAGAGCGTTGTATTGCCTTGGCCGGCCAAGGCGATCGCGCTGTTTGTGCCGTTTGAGGCATAGCCGTTGATGGAGCCCATCGACTGCGACACGGTGCTGGCAGCGCCCGGATCGATCGCACCTGTGGTGCTGGCAATGTTGGCGAAGGTGTTGCCGGTCTGGGTGACGCCGGTGACCGACGCGGTGCCGTCGGTGGCAATGGCGAGCGCGTGGTTCAGCGAGGGAGGCTGGTTGACGGTGGGTGCGACTTCGTAGGGCCCGGCGTTGCTGTTGGTGGTCGGGTAATACTGGCCGGAGCCGCCGTTGATGGTCACAGACGGGGCGCTAAACCCTATCGCCGAGCCAGTAGAAAGCATCGCGCCGGCGGAGAATTTCAAGGCGGTGGCGGACTGGGTCAGCGCGCCGGAGATGGTGCCGGTGCCCTGAAGGGTGTTGTTGGCGCTCTGAAAGGCTTGGGTCACCGCATCGAGTGCGGCGGCACCGACGCCGGTGTTGGCGGTGGCGTTGTTGAGGCCGGCGCTGTTGCTGGCAATGCCGATGGTGCCGGCGGTCTGTGCGAAGCCGGCGGGGCCGAAGGTGATCGCAACCGGGGCGGCGGTGGTGCCGGCGGAGACGGTGTTGTTGGTCAGGCTGATGGCCTGGCCGACATTGCCGATAGCGACGGTGCCGGAACCCAGGCCCATCGCAGCAGGGTCGCCGGTCAGGCGGCTGCTGATGGCGAGCGAGCCGGGGATTGGCGCGTCAGTGGCGCCGATCTGGGCTGCGAGCGTGTTCCAAGCCGCTGGGTTGGTGGAGCCGGATGGCAGGAAGCCGTTGGCGCCCTGCGTGGTGGCGACGATCTGGTTGGTCGCGACGGGGATTGCGGTGGCACCTGTGTCCGGGGAGCCAACCGGGGGGACGGAGATAAGCGCGTTGTAGCCGGTCGACTGAGTGCCTGAGAGGGTGGTTGCGCCGGCGCTGCCAGCGATCAGGTTCAACGCGTTGACGCCGATGGCGGCGGTCTGTTTGAGGTTGGTGACCGACGGGTCGACGTTTGCCGAGGTGGCGCCCGCGGAGTAGGCCATCGCGCGGTTGACGGACTGGAAAGCGGTTTGCAGGGCGTTCAGGCCGTCGGCCTTCTGTTGGGTGGCGACGCTGATGTCACCGACCAGGGTGGCGGTGTTGAAGGTGTTGATGGCGGTTTGTGCGCCGGGCGAGCCGGCCGTGCTGCCGGAGCCGTTGACCGATGCGGCACCCGCGCCGGTATAGGCGAGCAGGGTGTTGACGGTGCTCATGTTGAGCGCGCCGCCCTGGATGATCTGACCAACCGGATTAACTTGTGAGGTTCCTCCCGTAATTGCAATGTGTTCCGCTGAATTCCCTGATGCGGTTCCTTCAAGCTCGCCAATATAGGTCGTTCCAAGCAAAACGCTTCGATTTGCATTCGACACAATATTGGATGCGGTACCAGGGTTCACCGCGGTGAGCGTAATATTGCCATGATCGAAAATTCCGAAAGTTGATCCGCTGGAAGGGAGACCGCTGATAATGTAGGAATTTCCTCCCATTATTACGGTTTCGCCATTGGTGAGAGTAAGAGAACCACTGCCATAAAAGCTCATGAAGCTAGCCGTTCCGGAAGCGCGGGCAGCACCCGGCGACGAGGCACCTGGAAGCTGACTAAGCGATACATTGGTGCCAGATGCGAATGCTGCACCGACGCCGTTGACGGTGTTGATGCCGACCTGATTGCCGCCGACCTGAACGTTGCCAGCTGTCGGGCCGTAGCCACCGGTGTAGAGACCGTTGAGGCTGCTCGGCGCGCCGACCATCTGGTTCACGCCGCCGGAGATGGCCGCGTTGGTGTTGTTGATCGTGGTCGAGGTGCCGGCGTCGATCGAGCCGACGCCGCCAGTGGAGTTATAAGCCGAGGCGATGGTGTTGATCGTGACGGTGGGCGTGCCGGTGATCGGGGTCTGGTTGCCGAGGACGACGGGGGCGGCGGCGCCGAGCGCGGTCAGGCCGATGGTGTTGAGTTGGTTGGTCGCCTGCTGCGTCTGGTTGCTCACCGCGCCGCCGAACAGGCCGCCATTGGAGAGCGCC
>CANFKS010000095.1 GCA_947447625.1 Rhodospirillales bacterium
AGCCGCCCGCTGACGAACCCCGGCGCAAACATGCAGATCGCATGCGCCCGGATCACATCAGTGCTGTCATTGACCCCGAACCCGCATAATTTCATCTGCAACGGCGTCGCCGCCATGATGAGGTTCATCGTCCCATAGGACACCAGCCCCGCCACCGCCGCGGTGATGAACCCCGGCCGCGTCACCAGCGCGAAAATCGGAGTGGGCGCGCTGATCCGGGGCGGGGAGGGGGGGAGTTCCGCAATCGCCAGCAACACCATCGAAACCGCCGGCAGCACCGCCAACGCGATATAGGTGCCCAGGAACAGCACCGGCATCGCCCATTCCTTGGAATGCTTGACCATCTCCGGCCCGAGGATCGCCGAAATCACCCCGGCTGCCATCACCAGCGCAATCGCGCGCGACCGCTGCGCCGGCGGCGCCACCTCGGCGGCTGCGAACCGGTAATGCTGCCCGATGCCAAACCCCATCCCGGTCGGAATGGCGCCCAGGCAATACATCGCGAAATCTGCCTGGATCACCCCGAACGCGAATATCACCGTGCCGATGAACGTCAGCGCCGCCCCGAACAGGAACCCCGCCTTGCGCCCCAGCCGCGCAAATATCATCCCCGCCGGAATCGAAGCCGCCATCGTCGCCGTCATCTGCAGCGCGTAGGGCAGGGTGGCCAACGTCTTGTCCGCAGCCAGACTATAGCCGATCAGCGCACTGATCGAGACCTGGCTGATCGTCGAGGCATTGACCAGCCCCTGGCAAATGAAAAGCAGCCACACAGTGCGGTTCATCAACATCCCTCGACGCGCGAAATCAGGCGAAATGGCTCCAGCCGCCACGCGACAATCCCATCGCAGCACCATCCATCCCCATCACCGTGACACGCGGCTCCCCCGTCCGGAAGGCGCCGATCCGGGTAACCGGAATGCCCACAGCGCGGGCAACCTCGATCAGCCCCGCGTCCAGCGCAGGCGGCACCGCGAACAGCAACTCGTAATCGTCTCCTCCGGTCAGGCACAGCGCAAGCCGCCCGGGCTCCGCCGCAACCACCTGCCGTGCCGCGTCTGACAACGGCACCCACCCGGCCTCGATCTCGGCCGCCACCCCGGATTCCCGACACAGATGCCCGAGATCCTGCACCAACCCGTCCGACACATCCATCGCCGCATGCGCAATCCCATGCAGCGCCGCCCCCAGCGCCAACCGCGGCTGCGGCACACGATAACGATCAGCCAGATACCCATCCACGATCGCGCCCTGCGCCGCCAGCAACCCTAAAGCCCCATCGCCGATCGTCCCACTCACCCATATCCCGTCGCCCGCCCGCGCCCCGTTTCTGCGCAATGCCTGCCCCGGCGCCACGCTGCCCATGATCGTCAACGACAAACTCACCGGCCCCGCGGTCGATGTCGTGTCCCCCCCGAGCAGCGCCACGCCGAACTCGGCCTGATCCTGCGCCAGCCCCGCCGAAAACGCCGCAAACCACGCATCCGGCGTCCCCCGCGGCACCGAGACCGTCAACAAATACCCGAACGGCACAGCCCCCATCGCCGCGAGGTCCGACAAATTGGTCCGCAACAACTTGCGTGCCACCAGGTCCGGCGGATCATCCGCCAGGAAATGCACGCCCGCCACCATCGCATCCGCCGCCACCACCAACTCGCGCCCGACCGGCGGCGCGAACACCGCGGCATCATCGCCGAGTTCCAAAGCCCCCGGCCCCGCCAACGGCTTGAAATACCGCGCAATCCTGACGAATTCGCCGGGAAGTTCCACAGCTTAAATCCAAAGAAGAGCGGGGGAAGTTTTTTTGCTTACTTTTTTTTCAAAAAAAGTAAGGCCTTCTTTTTTGAAAAAAAGAAGCAAAAAACTTCTATCCATTGGTCGGAGTGGCCTCGAATTCGGCGGGACGCAGCACATGCGCGAGTCGGTCGAGCACGCCATTGGCCAACTTGGGTGCCTCGCCCTCAAAGAACCCGTGCGCCACATCGAGATACTCGTTGATCACCACCCGCGACGGCGGCCCATCCTGCATCCACAACTCCGCCGCCCCCGCCCGCAACAACGCCCGCAACACCGGATCCAGCCGCTCCAACGGCCAGTCCACCGGCAGCGCCGCCATGATCATCCCATCGATCGTCTCCTGCTGCGCCGTCGCCGTCCGCACGATCGAGGCAAACAACGGCACATGCGCATCCGGCACCCGCCCGCCCTCATAGCCCGCCCCGGTCAAGTCCCCGAGCCGATGCCGCACGAACTCGTCGATCACCGTCTCCGCATTCGTCGAACCCTGCTCCGCCTGGAACAACGCCTGCACCGCACCCACACGACTCGCCGTGCGCGGTCTGGTTTTTGGACCCGCCATCACACCGCTCCCAGAAAACGCGCTGTCCGCACCTGGATCAACGCCGCCGCCGCCGCCTCGGCCCCCTTGTTGTGGCCGTCCCGGCGCGACCGCTCGATCGCCTGCTCCGCCGTCGCCACCGTCAGCAACCCATTGCCGAGGCACAACGCATGGTCGAGCGCCACCCGTGTGATCCCCTGCATCGCCTCGCGGCAGACATGCTCGTAATGGTCGGTCTCGCCCTTCACCACGCAGCCGAGCGTGACGAACGCATCATACCGCCGCCGCGTGCCCTTCACCGCGAACAACACCGTGCTCGCCAATTCCAGCGCGCCCGCGACATCCAACACATCCGCCGTGCCCCCGGCCTCGGTGATGATCCGCAACGCGCCCTCGCGCAGCCCGTCCACAATATCCGTGTAGTAGGGCGCCCGAACCACCAGCACATGCGGCGCCGGCCCGTCGATCTTCGGTGCCGCCGGCAACGGCGCGTCGGCTGTGCTCATGGCCGCGCCCCCGGCCCGATTGACCGCCGCTCCACCACACTCAGCCCATACCCTTCAAGCCCGATGATGTGTTGCTGCGTATTGGACAACAGCATCATCTCGCGCACGCCCAGATCGAGCAGGATCTGCGCCCCGATCCCGTAATCCCGCAACTGGGTCTGCGGCCGCTCGGCCCCCACCAACAGCCGCACCCGCTCGGAAATCGTCGTCGCCTGCATCTCGCGCAACAACACCACCGCGCCGCGCCCTTCCTCAGCAATCATCCGCATCGCCTCGCCAAGCCGCCCGCGCGTCACGCCCCCGAGCAAATCATTCAACAGATCAACGCTATGCATACGCACCGGCACCGGTCCCGGCGCGGTCAGATCGCCCTTCACCAGCACGAGATGCTCGGCATAATCCACCGTGTTGGCATAAACCACGAGCTTCCACGCGCCGCCGATCTCAAGGGTGATCGTGCCTTCCTGAACCCGCTTGACCAACCGCTCCGTCCGCCGGCGATGGGCGATCAGATCGGCAATCGTGCCCAGCTTCAGGTTGTGGTGCTGCGCAAACGCCACCAGATCCGGCAACCGCGCCATGGTGCCGTCGTCGTTCATGATTTCGCAAATCACCCCGGCCGGCGTCAGCCCCGCGAGCCGCGCGATATCCACCGCAGCCTCGGTATGCCCGGCCCGGATCAACGTGCCTCCCTCGCGCGCCATCAGCGGAAACACATGCCCCGGCGTCACGATCTTGTCCCGCCCGCAATCCGGGTTGATCGCAGTCGCGATCGTGTGCGCCCGGTCATGCGCGGAAATCCCCGTCGTAACCCCCTCATACGCCTCGATCGACACCGTGAACGCCGTCTGATGCCGCGTCCCGTTGGACTGGCTCATCAGCGGCAGCCCCAGCTGCTCCACACGCTGGCGCGTCATCGCGAGGCAAATCAGCCCGCGCGCGAACCGCGCCATGAAATTCACCGCCTCCGGTGTCGCGAACTGCGCGGGGATCACGAGATCGCCCTCGTTCTCGCGGTCCTCATCGTCGACCAGGATGAACATCCGGCCGTTGCGGGCCTCTTCGATCAACGCCTCGGCCGAAGCGAGGTAATCCGAGAGGTTGCGGGTGATGAATTCGCTCATTTGTACTCCGAGAGCCTGGCGACATAGCGCGCGACGGTATCGATTTCGATGTTCACCGGATCACCCGGCCGCAGGAAGCCAAAGCCGGTCACCTCTGCCGTGTGCGGGATGATGTTGACGCTGAATTCCGGCCCACGCACCTCATTGACGGTCAGCGACACGCCATCGATCGCAACCGAGCCTTTCGGCGCGATGAACCGCGCCAGTTGATCCGGCACCCGGAATGTCCAGCGCACCGAGCCGTTCACCGGATCGGCCGACAAAACCTCGCCCACCCCGTCCACATGGCCCGACACGATATGCCCGCCCAACTCGTCGCCCACCCTGAGCGGCCGTTCGAGATTGACCCGCGAGCCCACCCGCCACGCACCCAGCGTCGTTTTGGACAATGTCTCGTCCGATGCATTGACCGCGAACCAGTCCGCGCCCACCGCGATAACCGTCAGGCAACAGCCCGAACACGCGATCGAGGCACCCAGCGGAATCGCCGCCGTCTCAGGCCATGGGCTGCTGAACACAAGCCGCATGTCCCGCCCGCTCCCGGCCGGCGCAATCTCGCGTATGGTGCCAAGGCCGGTCACGATACCGGTAAACATGTCAGGCGACCCTCCGGAATTCGCTCAGCATGTCCGCGCCGAGCAGGTTGGTGGAATAGCGTACAAACCGGGGCATGTCGGCAAGCCGCGCCACCCCGAACCCGGCGGCGGCCGGCAGCCCGTCGCCGCCCATCACAGCCGGCGCATGAAACCAGGCCAGCCGATCGACCAGCCCGGCCCGCAACAACGAGCCCGCCAGCCGCCCGCCGCCCTCGACCAGCAGCCGCGTAATCCCCCGCTCCGCCAGCGCCTCAAGCCCGCGCCTCAGATCGATCCCGCTTCCCCCCCCCGGCACATCCAGCAACGTCACCCCAAGCGCCCCGATCGCGCGGCGCCGCAGAGGATCGGCCCCATTGCGCGCGATGATCCAGGTCGGCACCTGCTTCGCCGTCGCCACCAGCCGGTGCGTCAGCGGCGTCCGCAAATCGCTGTCGGCAACCACCCGCACCAGCGGCAGCGCCCGCATCCCGGCGATCCGGCACGTCAGGTCCGGATCATCCGCCAACACCGTGCCCACGCCGGCCAATATCGCATCATGCCGCCCGCGCAGCGCATGCCCCGCCCGCCGCGCTGCCTCCCCGGTGATCCACTGGCTCTCCCCGCTCATCGTCGCAATCCGCCCATCCAATGTCGAAGCCAGCTTCAACGTCACCAGCGGCCGCCCCGCCCGCACCCGCGTGAAAAACCCGGCATTGATCTCGTCGGCCTCCTCGCGCAGCACCCCCTCGCTCACCGCGATCCCCGCCGCACGCAGCCGCGCCGCCCCCGCGCCGTTCACCCGCGGATCCACATCGCGCGATGCAATCACCACCCGCGCCACCCCCGCCTCGATCAATGCATCCGCACAGGGCGGCGTCCGCCCATGATGGCTGCACGGCTCCAAGGTCACATAAGCCGTCCCCCCTTGCGCCGCCTCGCCCGCCATATCAAGCGCAACCGGCTCCGCATGCGGCCGCCCGCCCGGCGCCGTCGTGCCCCGCCCCACCACCCGCCCGCCGCGCACAATCACGCAGCCGACCGAAGGATTGGGCCAGCACACCCCAAGCCCACGCCGCGCCAAAGCCAGCGCCGCGCGCATGTGGGACAGATCATCGGCGGACGGCGCAAGCATCAAGGCACTGACGACGTATCGTCGCCCAGTTTGCCAAGAAACGCCTCGAAGTCCTTGGCCTCACGGAAATTCCGATACACCGAAGCAAACCGCACATAGGCGACCTCGTCGACCTCCTTCAGCGTCTCCATCACGGCTTCGCCGATCTGCTTGCTCGGAATGTCATTGTCACCGGATGCTTCAAGTTGTCGAACCAGCCCGTTGACGATACGCTCTATTTTCTCCTCCTGCACGGGCCTCTTGCGCAGCGCGATGCGCACCGATCGGGTCAGCTTGTCCCGATCGAACGGCACCCGCCGCCCGTCATGCTTTACCACCACGAGTTCCCGCAGCTGGACCCGCTCGACGGTCGTAAACCGCTGCGAACACCCCGTGCAGAACCGCCGCCGTCTGATCGCCCCGCCATCTTCCGACGGCCGGCTGTCCTTGACCTGGGTATCCTCATGGCCACAAAACGGGCACCGCATCAGATGCTATCCGTAGATCGGAAAGCGTGCGCACATCTCATGCACCCGCTTGCCAACAGCAGCCTCGATCACCGCGTTGGTCCCGTCGTTGGACGCCGCCAACCCATCGAGCACCTCGCCGATCATCCGCCCGATCTCCTGGAACTCAACCACCCCGAACCCCCGCGTGGTGCCGGCCGGGGTTCCAAGCCGAATGCCCGACGTGATCGCCGGCTTCTCCGGATCGAACGGAATCGCGTTCTTGTTGGCCGTCATATGCGCCCGTTCCAGCGTCGCCTCGCCCGCCTTGCCCGTCACCCGCTTGGGCCGCAGATCGACCAGCATCAAATGGCTGTCCGTCCCACCCGTCACGATTGCCAGACCCTGCTCCACCAAACTCGCCGCCAGCGCGCGGGCGTTGTCCACCACGGCCTGCTGATAAATCTTGAATTCCGGCCGCAGCGCCTCGGCAAACGCCACCGCCTTGCCCGCGATCACATGCATCAGCGGCCCGCCCTGCAGCCCCGGGAAGACGGCCGAGTTGAACTTCTTGCCAAGATCGGGGTCGTTGCTGAGGATCATCCCGCCGCGCGGCCCGCGCAGCGTCTTGTGCGTCGTCGTCGTCACCACATGCGCATGCGGCAGCGGGGAGGGGAACACCCCGGCCGCCACCAGCCCGGCGTTATGCGCCATATCGACCAGGAAAAACGCCCCAATTGCATCGGCCACCGCCCGGATCCGCGCAAAATCGATCGTCCGCGGATAGGCCGAGCCGCCGGCGATGATCAGCTTCGGCTTCGTCTCGTGCGCCAGCCGCTCCATCTGCTCGTAATCAATCAGCCCATCGCTTTCGCGCACCCCGTACTGCACCGCCTTGAACCACTTGCCGGACAGATTGGGCGCCGCCCCATGCGTCAAATGCCCACCCGCATCGAGCGACATGCCCAAAATCGTATCGCCCGGCTTCACCAGCGCCAGGAACACCGCCTGATTGGCCTGCGCCCCCGAATGCGGCTGCACATTGGCGAAACTGCAGCCGAACAACTGCTTGGCCCGCTCGATCGCCAGCGTTTCCGCCACATCGACCTCGACGCAGCCGCCATAATAGCGCCGCCCCGGATAACCCTCGGCATATTTGTTGGTCAGCACCGAGCCCTGCGCCTCCAGCACGGCGCGCGAGACGATATTTTCCGAGGCGATCAACTCGATCCCGTCCTGCTGACGCACCATCTCCCGCCCGATCGCAGCGGCCAGTTCAGGATCGGCCTCGGCAAGCGAAGCGGTGAAAAAGCGCGAGGCGGTCACGTGGTTCATGCGTCGTTTTCCTGCGGGGGAGAGAGCTTGGCGATCCGCTGGCCATGGCGGCCGCCTTCATATGGGGTGGCAAGGAAGGCTGTCAGGATGTCGGCTGCTGTTTCCTCGCCGATCATGCGCGCGCCCAACGCCAAGGCGTTGGCATCGTTATGCGCCCGCGACAGCCGCGCCGTGGTCGGCTCGTTCGCCAGCACGCACCGGACCCCGGCATGCCGGTTGGCGGCGATCGACATCCCCACCCCGCTGCCGCAAATCAACACCGCATACCGCGCCCGCCCCGCCTCGACATCGCGGCACGCGCGATGAGCAAAATCGGGATAATCCACCCGCTCGGCCCCATCGGTGCCACGGTCCAACACCGTGCAACCCGCGCGCTCCAAAAGCGACCGCATTGCGGCCTTGAGGGGAAACCCGGCATGATCGCAAGCCAGTGCAACCACCAGGGACTCATGTGAAAGAACATCGTTGAGCATGGCAGGCCCTGTATCACGCCCACGCGCCCGCGGGTATTCCCCCCCTGCCGGACCCGCGCAATGCCGTCATGCGCCCAGCCGACTGTCAGAATGCGTCGAACGGATACAACGGCCGCGTCACGGTGTTGAATTTCAGCCGCAAAATATTGCCCGTCGTCGTCCCCGGCGTATCCGCCGCCAGGATTCGCGCCGCGATCGGCCCATACGAAACCCGGAAATGCGACGGCGATTTGGCAAACACCAGCGCAGCCTGCGCCGGCTGCAAGCCCACCGAAGTATACATCCCGGTATCCCATTCGAGCCCGCGCAACGAGCGGATCGCCAGCCTGATATCCCCGATCGCGACAACCGCCGTCAGCCCCATCTCCATCGTCATGCCCTCTGCGCCGGCATCGCGCATCCGATAATGGCCATCCGTCAAAGCCTGAATTTTTCCCGTAATTTCAATCGGCTCACCATCATTGCTCATCTTGTGTCCGACCTTGAGCGCCACCGTCGCGCCAATCCCCGCCGCCGCCGCCTGCCGCGCCGCCTCCGGGTCGCACAAAGTCAGCAGTACCATCCGCCCCGCCCGATCCGCCCCTGCCGCGAGCAGCGCCCGCAACACCGCCGTATTGTCCGCCGCCGCCCCGCTCGACGGCGCATCCCCGCCATCCCCCACCACCGTCAGCCCCTGCGCGGTCAACCCAATGCGGATCGCCTCCTCGAGCGGCGTCAAATCCGGCGTGAAAGCCTCGCGCGCCGCCCATGCCATATCGGCCAACTCATCCGCCGCACGCTGTGCCGCCGCCCCATCGCCATCGCCGCACACCAGCGCCGCAAATCCAAGATCGGGGACATCCATCCACGGCTGCACCGGAAACAGCGACCCCTCCAAAATCCGCCCCTCGGCCTCCATCCGCCGCGCCGCTGCCACCACGCCCGACAAGGGCGGCTCCGTTGTGCGCGCGTTGATCGGCGAAACCAGCATCGGCCGCTTCGCCAGCGCCATCACCGGCCGCCGCCGCCCCGCGAGCACATCGAACATCAGCCGCGCCGTCCGCTCCCCGGTCTCGTAGAGATCGATATGCGGATACGCGCGAAACCCCAGCAGGAACGTATTGGGCTGCAACATCCGCGGCGTGATATGACCGTGCAGATCGAGCGACACGCCGATCGGCACCTGCGCCGGCACAATCCGCCGCACCCGCTCCAGCAACTCGCCCTCCGCATCGGGCTCGTCCTCGATCACCATCGCCCCATGCAACGCCAGCAACACCCCATCGACCGGCCCCGCCTCCTCCAGCCGCCGCAACAACTCCCCGCCCAGCGTCTCGAAACACGCCCGCGTCAACGCCCCCGCCGCCCCCGCAAACGCCCCGATCAGCGGCACCGCCGTCGCCCCGTTCTCGCGGATCACATCCAGCATCGCCGGAATCTCCACCCGCGCATCGCCGTATTCGCTGAGCACGGCGTTGCCCCGGCGGACATAAACGTCCTCAAATGTCGACACCGTCGTCGGCACCGTCAGAAACGTATTGGTCTCCTGCCCGAACTGTCCAACGGCGATGCGCATCCCTCGGATCTCCCGTCTCTCAGATTTCACGCAACGTCCGCGCCACCGCGTCGAGCGTCGCATCGATCACATCGTCATCATGCTCCGTCGACAGGAACCACGCCCCCCGCTCGAGCGCCCGAACCCCGTGGCGCACCAAGGTCGCGGTGAACTTGATGTAGCGGGCCCGGTCCATCCGGTGCAGGTCCGTCCAGTTGCGCGGCTTCTCCGTAAGCCCCATGCCGATATGGAAAATCTGCGGCAATCCGGTCACCACTGCGGGCTCGCCGGCCTTGTCGAACGCCGCCTGGATGCCCTGCATCAATCGTGTTCCGCGCGCCGCCATCAACGCCTGAACCGCGGGATCGCGCAGGCGCTTCATCACCGCAACCGTCGCCGCCATCGCCACCGCCTGCCCATTATAGGTGCCGCCATGCACCACCCCTTGGGTGACCAACGCCATGATATCCCGCCGCCCGCCGATCGCAGCCACCTGGAACCCGTTGGCGATCGCCTTGGCGAAGGTCGCCAGGTCCGGCGTCACGCCAAGCAGCCCCTGCGCCCCTCCAGGCCCAACGCGGAACCCGGTGATCACCTCGTCGAACACCAGCACCGTGCCGTATTGCGTGCACGCCTCGCGCACCCCTTCGAGATACCCCGCCCCCGGCAGGATCGCGCCCTGGTTGCACATGATCGACTCCATGATCACGCCCGCCACATCGCCCCGCTCCAACCGCGCTGTCAGCGCTGCCAGGTCATTCCACGGCAACACCTCGATCTCCTCGATCGTCGCCTGCTGCCCCTTGCTCCCCGGCACCGGTCCGCTCGCCCCCGCCGGCGGCGTCGTCGACCACAAGATATTGTCGAACCACCCGTGATAATGCCCTTCGAACTTGATGATCACGCGCCGCCCGGTATGCGTCCGCGCCAACCGCAACGCGCACTGCACCGCCTCGCTGCCCGACGAGCAGAACCGCATCAGATCGGCGCACGGCACCATTTCGCAAAACAGCCGCGCCGCCTCCGTCTCCGGCCCGGACTGCCCGCCATACAGCAGCCCCTTCTGCATCTGCGCCGTCGCCGCCTCGATCACATCGCGCGGCGTATGACCCAGGATCATCGGCCCCAGACCGAGGTAATAATCGATCAGCCGGTTGCCATCGGCATCGAACAGATACGCCCCGTCCGCCCGCTCGAACACCAGCGGCGTCGGCTGCACGCCAAGGCGGAAATTGGACGACACGCCCCCTGCCAGCCACTGGGATGCCTCGGCGATCCGACGCCGGCTCTCGTCAAACGACAGCGACCCCTCCGCCCAGTTGCGCCGCTCGACTGCCGTCACATCGGAGGAAATCATCTTCGCCGTCTCCCATACCCGTCTCTCTGCGGCTACGCTCACGCATGAACCCCGAGGTGTCAACGCGCGGGGCCATCAGCACCCAGTCCATGCCCGCACCGCACGGCCGCGATGATCCCGCTTGGCGTACCCGCGCCGTCCACGCCTCCGCTTTGATCGCTGCGCAACGACCTAAACAACGAGGCCAGCCGAACGGTTCGCCACCTGATCCAGAGTCGCAGGCGCATTCTTTTGCGTGCCGTCATTGGCCTTGTTGAGCAGATACGTCTGGGTCAGCGTGTCGACGAAATGCCTGTCCCTGAGTTTGGCCAGATCAAGCCGCGTCGCCACCGCGCGCTCCTGCGCAGGAATGCTTTGAAAGGCGATCTGCTTGGGGATACTGAGCGCCGTTGTGATCACGTCGCGCAGCACCGGATCGCCCAGGATCTGATCGACCGACGTCACCGTCGCGGCCTGGGCGCGAAACGCCAGCGCGTTGGACAACCCCGGCGTCGTCGCATCGAGCGAATGCCGCCAACTCACCTCGGCATAGGCATTGGCAACCCGTGTCAGCACATCGGCCCTCCTCAATACCGAAAGCCCCTGGTTGGCGAAATCATAAGTCTGTGTCAGCGTTTTCCAACGCGGATCGGTCGCTGACATCCGATTGACCAGCGATCTCGCGTCCGTTGCGTTTGACACCAGCACGCGCTGCGCCAGTGCCGGGTAGTCTATCTGATCCGACAAACCGCCCGCCGTCAGCAGAACCTTCAGGACTGCCGGTGACTTCAGCAATGCTGCCGGTGTGTTCGCCTTCGTCACCGCCGCACGAAACGCCGCCACATCGCGCGCCACCGCAGGCTGCCGGGCTGTCACCGCCACATCGCGCGTCTGGTTGGTCTCCGCACTGCGCAACGCCTGGGCCGGATTGACCATCCCTCCACCCCCGCCTGTGCCGTACAACGCACTGAGCAACCCATCCGACGGGCCGGATCCACCGCTGCCGAATAACGCCGTATAATCGATACTGCCGCTCATCGCAGGACACCTCCAGGCCCGACGCTACCGCCTGTTCATGAACGAACCATGAACCGAAAACCGGAATTCTGCAGCGCAATCCCGTATTCGTGCGCGGCCATGCCCACCGATCATCCGAGCAGCGCAATCCCCAGCATCGTCAGGCTGAGCCCCCCCAGCACCCCGATGCCGAACCCATTGCCGATCACCACCGCCGGATGCCGGCTCGGCCGCACCAGCCGATAGCCACACGCCTGGAACCGCGGCCGCCCGCTCACCGCGGTGGCGGCCCACCGGCCGGTCAGACCCAAAACAACGACACACACCGCGATCATCACCGAAGCAGACATCGAGCACCTCACCATTATGGTCGGAAACGCCGGGCCGCTGCCCTTCAGTTCCTATTATGTTCCTAATCTGTCGTGCCTCGCCCTGACCGTCAAGTCCCTATTTGTTCTATTTACTGCAATGCCGCCCAACCTGCCCGGCGGCCATGGCGCCGGCGCCCGATCAATGATCGCACGCGGACCCATAACGCTGAGCACGCCATGCAGCACCCGTCTTGTGCGTGGCGCCTCTCGCGACAGTTCGGGGGCGCCAAAATTGAGGAAGGGAAGTGCTTCTTTTTTGAAAAAAAGAAGCACTTCCCTTCCCTTCAATCATGATCCCCAGAGGCGGGCTCACGCGATAAAACAAACCGCTCTCGCTCTTGGCGATTCCGCCAAAAACCATCAGGCTCTAAGCCGCCATCCGATCCTCAGGCCCGGCGAACAGAAACGCGAGATCATCATTGTCGATCCCCTCGATCTCCCCTTCTTCGCCGAGCGCAATATTGGCGAGGTCCGCCTTGCGGCGCTGCAACTCCACGATGCGGTCCTCCACGGTGTCCGCAGCGATCATCTTGTAGACGAAGACGGATTTCGTCTGCCCGATGCGATGGGCCCGATCGGAGGCCTGGTCTTCGGCGGCCGGGTTCCACCACGGGTCGTAGTGGATCACGGTATCGGCGGAGGTAAGGTTGAGCCCGCGGCCACCGGCCTTGAGGCTGATGAGGAACAGCGGCACTTCGCCGGCCTGAAACGCACGGACCGGTTCCGCACGGTCGCGGGTATCGCCGCGGAGCTCGACGAAGGCGATGCCGGCCTCGGTCAGGCGCGGCTTGATGAGGTCGAGCATCGAGGTGAACTGCGAAAACAGCAGGATGCGGCGGCCCTCGGGGATCATTTCACTGACCATTTCCATCAGGTCGTCGAGCTTGCTGGACACGCCGACTTCCCGCGCGGCGGCGAGTTTGACCAGGCGGGGATCGCAGCAGACCTGACGCAGCTTCAACAACGCATCGAGCATCACGATGCGGCTCTGGGCGGCGCCCAGCTCGGCGATGCGTTCCTGAACTTCGGTTTGCAGCGTGGCGCGGATGGTTTCGTACAGTTCGCGCTGCTCGGGGGCGAGGTTGATGTGGCGCAGGATGGTGTGCTTGGGCGGCAGATCGGCGGCGACTTCGGATTTGGTGCGCCGCAGCAGGAACGGCTTGATGCGGCGGATCAACTGGGCGCGGCGGATCGGGTCGTCGTTTTTCTCGATCGGGGTGCGGAAGCGCTTGGTGAAGCCTTTGGCATCCCCGAGCAGGCCAGGCATGAGGAAGGCGAATTCGGACCAGAGTTCCTGGAGGTTGTTCTCGATCGGCGTGCCGGAGAGGCAGATGCGGTGGCGGGTGTCGAGTTGGCAGACCGCCTTGGTGGCCTTGGCGTCGGGGCTTTTGATGACCTGGGCTTCGTCGAGCACGACGACATGCCATTGCAACTCGCGCATCTCCTCGATGTCGCGGGCGAGCACGGTATAGGTGGTGATGACGGCGTGGATGCCGCCGAGTTCGCCGCGCTTGGCGTGGCGGTCGAGGCCATGCAGCACGGCGGTGCGCAGATGGGGGGCGAATTTGGTGAGTTCGTCGATCCAATTGGTGACGAGGCTGGTGGGCACCACGATGAGGGCAGGGCGGTCGAGGCGGCCTTGTTCGTGTTCGATGACGATATGGGCGATGGTCTGGGCGGTTTTGCCGAGGCCCATGTCGTCGGCGAGAAAAGCGCCGAAGCCGTGTTCGCGGAGGTGCTGCATCCAGCTCACACCCTGCAACTGGTAAGGCCGCAGGCTCGCCTTGAAGCAAGCGGGGATCGGCACATCGGCGATCACGCTGCTTTCCCGGAACCGGGTGGCATAGGCTTCGATGGCGCCCGCATCTTCCCAGCGGGTGGTCAGCAGATCTTCGAGATCGAGGACGGTGGGCGCTTCGGTGGCGGAGAGTTCGATGGCGCTCTCGCTCGTCCGCCGCGCGTTGTCGAGCAGGTCGCCCATCACGGCGAGGAGGCGGCCGATGCGTTCGGCGGGAAGCTTGAGCACGCGGCCGTCATCGAGGCTGGTGATGATTTCGCCATCGACCACCTGGGCCGAGGCCATGCCGCCGCGATCGAGCAGGCGGGTGAGGATCGGCAGCAGGGGGATGCGGGTGCCGTCGATCTCGATGCCGAAATCGAGCGAGAAGGTGCCCGGTTCGGTATCGTTGACCTTGACGTCGTAATCGCCGACGCGCTGGACGAGACGGGGGCCGAATTCGCTGTCGATCTGGTTGCGCCAGCCCATCACGAGGAGGGCGGGAACGCGGATCGAAATGAAGCCCTGCCAGCGCTCGCCCGCGTCCCGGCCACGGTGAACGAAGGCGACGCGGCCGCGGGCGGATGTGCCTTCGGCGAGGCGCATCTGTGTGAAACCGTCCGGCGTAAGCTGGGCGAGGGCCGCGGCTTCGGCAGGGCGGTCGCGGCGGATGAAGTCGAAATCGCGGCCAAAGCTGGTGGATTTGACTTTGACGAATTGGCGGTCGTCCTCGTTGGCAATGAGGAGGCCGCCATAGTCGAAATCCACCGTCAGGGCGTCGGTGCGCTGGATTTTTCCCGATTCGTCCGGACAATCGATGCGGCGCAGGCGCAGCACGGGGACGGGCGGCAGTTCGAGTATGGCGGGTTCGGCGGCCTTGATGCGCACCGGCTCGGCACGCTGCGGGCGTTCGGCCTTGGTTGCCTTGGTCGATGCGGTTTTCTTGACAGGCGATGTCGTGCCCTGTTGGCGCAGGCGGGCGCGGCCGATTTTGCCGGAGGCGGCATCGACATACCAAGGGCCGGTGTCGCCGATGATGATGGCGGAGTGGGCGGGCAGGTTGGGCGGGGTGTCGGCGGCAAAGACGCGGTCTTCGCCTGGGATCAGGACGGTTTTGGTCGTCTCCCAGCGGGCGCGTCCCAGTCTTCCCAGGAGATTGAGAACATTGGCGACGGCGGCGGGAGACACGGGGCAGCGGGAGGTTTCGCCGCTGCCGAGCATCCGGGCCATGATGCGGCTGGTTTCGGAATTCGAGCGGTCGGCCAGGATGCGCTTCGGGGTCGTGGGGTCTTCGCGATTGCTGCGCTCGCCGATCAGGATGGTGCTGACGAAGCAGGCGTAAGGCGGGGTGCCGGGGGCAAGGTCGAACACCAGACGCTGGCGCTCGGCCGCCTGCGCGGGGGGGCGGGGGGTGGCGGAGAGGCGGTCGAGCGCGGTTTTGGGCTGGGCTTTGCGCAGCACGGGGAACCGGTCGAGGGCTGCGAGCGCACCGGCGGCCATGTGGGCGCAGCCGGCCTGACCGCAACTGCATGTGTTGATGAAGACCAGGCGATGGCCCAGCGAGGTCGGTTTGATGGTGGCGGTGTGGGTCTGGCCGATATGTTCGACGGTCACACCAATGGAGGCGTCGTCGAGAGTCACTTCGACG
>CANFKS010000096.1 GCA_947447625.1 Rhodospirillales bacterium
CGGCGCCGGATCGAAATAATCGCAATCGACCCCGTTGCTGATCCCGAAAATCCGCCCCCCCTGGTCCGGCATCAACGACCGCAACAGCGCCGCCTCGGGCGCGGAGACCAAAACCGTCGCATCGCTCGCCTCTGCGATCCGCCGCTCCAACGCCAGCATCAACCGCGCCTCCCGCCGATACACAACGCCCATCGGCCCGCCGGTCCGCGCCCCATAGTCACGCCACTTCTGCGAATCGACATCGACCATATCGACAATGCGCCGCCCGCGATGCCGATGATCCAACACATAGGGCGCCATGTTGCCGGAACAAACGAACACCATATCGGGCCGCACGATCTCCAGTGTTTGGGCCACCCAGCGCCGCAACCCCCGATTGCGGAAAAAAACGACCGACAAGGCCTCCCCCGTCAGCAGCCCGGTCAGGCAGGTCAGCTTGGCAACCCGCCGGTCGAGCGGCGCAAAATACGCGTCCTTGCACAACGCCCGCACGGTCTCGACATGCTGCCAGTCCTCGGGGTCATCGACCAATGTGCCGAGATGAACCTCATAGCGCTGCGCGAGATAGCGCAGCATCCGATAGGCCCTGATCTTCTCGCCCTTGGTCGGCGGATACGGGATACGCTGCGTCAAAAACAGCAGGCTCGCCACGCTTCACCCCCGATCACCGGCACCCGGTGCGGGGGCCTCCGCCCGCGCACGATACGAGAGCAAAACATAGGGCGTCCATTGGCATCAGGCAATCAAACAAAGCGTTGGAGCAGGATGCCTTCGCCTATCAGAAGGCCTCCCGCTCCAACCGGCCGGTCAGCCGGCCTTGGACGGCACCCAGTCCCGCGCGGCACCCACTGCTGCCCCGGTCATCTCGTCGATCAGCCTGTGACCCTGCGCCGTCAGCGCCACCAGCACGCTGCGCCGATCCGCCGGATCAGGCCGCCGCTGCGCCAGATCCAGTTCGCTCAGCTTGTCCAGCGCCCGGGTGATCACCGATTTCGATACTTTCAGGTCCGCCGCCAGGCCCCGCACCGTATGGTCACGCGCCACCGTGTAGCAGGTCAGGAACACCCCGAACTGGTGCGCGGACAGCGCCGGCGCATCGCGGCGGAGAAGGCCCACGACCACGTCGCGCAACATGACGGCAGCAAGTTCAGGTGCAATGATGACCGACACTGCGAATGCCTCCCGCGCGCCCCGACACATCGCCACGACGCATTCAACCCAACCAAGTGGAGCGCACGATGGCGCTGCCGGTCAAGAAACGTAGCGTAACTAAACCGCCTCGTGCGGCATGTCCGTTATGCCGCGCAGCACGAGTTCGCCGGCCCGCAAACACGCAACCTGCCGCCCCGGCTCGACCTCCACCATATCCGGCCGCTCCACCTTGCAGCGCGCCTCGGCATAGCGGCAACGCGGATGAAACGCACAGCCCGGCGGCGGATTGGCCGGGTCTGCGATATCGCGCTCCAGGATAATCCGCTGGCTCACCGCCCCAGGAACCGGCGTCGGCGCCGCCGACAGCAGCGCCTCGGTATAGGGATGCAACGGCCGCCGATAGAGCGCCTCGGTCTCGGCCAACTCCACGATCCGCCCGACATACATCACCGCCACCCGGTCGCTGACATGCTTCACCACGCTCAGATCATGCGCGACAAACAACACCGTCAGCCCCAGCCGGTCCTGCAGATCGAGCAGCAGGTTGAGGATCTGCGCCTGCACCGACACATCGAGCGCCGACACCGGTTCATCCGCGACAATCAGCGCCGGATTGAGCGCCAACGCCCGCGCAATCCCGATCCGCTGGCGCTGCCCGCCGGAAAACGCATGGGGAAACCGGTTGATCGCAGCCCCTGGCAAGCCCACCAGTTCCATCAACTCCAGCACCCGGCGGCGCCGTTCCGCCCGATCGGTCATCCCGTTGATCAACAACGGCTCCCCGATCGTATCGCCCACCACCATGCGCGGGTTGAGCGACGAATACGGGTCCTGGAACACCATCTGCATATGCCGCCGCAACGGCCGCAACCGCTTGCGCGGCAGTGTCGCCAGATCGACCGTGCGTCCCTCGAAGGCGAAATTGATCGCCCCCTCGCTCGGCGCCATCGCCCGCAGAATGCACCGCGACACCGTCGTCTTGCCGCAGCCGCTTTCCCCCACCAGCGCCAAGGTCTCGCCCTTGCGGATCGCGAAACTCACCCCGTCCACCGCCTTCACCTGCCCGACCACGCGGCGCAGCAACCCCTTGCGGATCGGGAAATACTTCTTGAGCCCTTTCACTTCGAGAAGAACGGGGGCTTCGAGCCCCTCCGAACGCGCGCTCATGGCCGCCCCCCATGCAGGAAGCAGCGGATCCGCCGCCCCGCCATCCCCGTCTCCGGCGGCTCCTGCACGCGACACAGATCGTCGATGAGTTCAAGGCATCGTGGATTATACGCGCACCCCGCCGGCCGGTTCGACGGATGCGGGATCGAGCCCTCGATCGTCGGCAGCCGGGTCCGCGGCTTGGCCATCACGGTCGGGATCGAGCGCAGCAGCGCCCGCGTATAGGGGTGCTTCGGCGCCGTGAAAATTTCGCTCACCGGCCCCGTCTCCACCGCGCGGCCGAGATACATCACGGCCACATCATGCGCCATCTCCGCAATCACCCCCATGTCATGGGTGATCAGGATCAACGCCAGCCCCTGCTTCTGCTGCAATTCGCGCAACAAATCGAGGATCTGCGCCTGCGTCGTGACGTCCAGCGCCGTCGTCGGCTCGTCGGCGATCAACACCCGCGGATCGCACGCCAACGCCATCGCGATCATCACCCGCTGCCGCAAGCCGCCGGACAATTGGAACGGATACTCATCCACCCGCCGCGCCGGCTGCGGCACGCCCACCATATCGAGCAACTCGATCGCCCGATCCCGCGCCGCCCGCGCCGACAGCTTCAGATGCAGCCTGATCCCCTCCATGATCTGGTTGCCGATCGTGTAGTACTGGCTGAACGACGCCATCGGCTCCTGGAACACCAGCGCGATCTCGGGCCCGCGAATGGCGCGCATCGCCTTCGGCCCCAGCTGCAACAGATCGACCGCCTCGCCCCCCGTCTCCGGCCGCAACAGGATCTGCCCGCCCGTCACCCGCCCCGGCTTCTCCACAATCCCCAGGATCGAACGCGCCGTCACCGACTTGCCGCACCCGCTCTCGCCGACCACGCCCAGGGTGCGCCCCTGAAACACATCGAAACTCACGCCATCGACGGCCCGGATGATGCCCTCATTGGCCACGAACTCGGTATGCAGGTCACGGATTGAAAGGATCGGATCAACCATAGGGGTCCGCCGCATCACGCAGGCCGTCGCCCAGGAAGTTGAACGCCAAGATCACCAGGATCACCGGCACCGCGGCCGACAACAGCCATGGCGCCAGCGCCAGCGACTGGATCGACTGCGCATCCTGCAACAGGATGCCCCACGAGATCGCCGGCGGCCGCAGCCCAAGCCCGAGGAACGACAGCGACGTCTCGCTGATGATCATCGCCGGCAACGCAAGGCTCACGGCCGCGATGATATGGCTCAGGAACGACGGCAGCATATGCCGGAAAATGATCCGCCCGCTGCTCGCCCCGGCCAATTCCGCCGCCATCACGAACTCCTCCTCGCGCAGCGCCAGGAACTTGCCCCGCACCACCCGCGCCAGATCGGTCCATGCCAGCAGCGATATGATCACCGTGATCGAGAAATAAACCTGCGTCACGCTCCAATCATTCGGCAACGCCGCCGCCAATCCCAGCCACAACGGAATCGTCGGCATCGAGCGGATCACCTCGATCACCCGCTGGATTACCGTATCCACCATCCCGCCGTAAAACGCCGATACCCCTCCGAGCAACACCCCCAGGAACAGCGAAATCGACACCCCCACCAGCCCGATCGTCAACGACACCCGCGTCGCCACCATCAGCCGCGACCAGATATCCCGGCCCAGCTGGTCGGTCCCGAGAATGAAAATCCCATCCCCGCGCTCCGGATTGCGCAGCGCGAACAGATGCGTCGTCATGCTGATACCGAGGAACGTGTAAGGATACCCCGGCGCCAGAAAATCCACCTGCACATGGCGCTGCGGGTCCGGCGTATAGACGATCTTGAACGTCTTGGGATCACGAACCCCCTTCAGCCCGTTCACATAGGGCCGAAAACTCCCGTCATCCTCAAAGAAATGCACCGGCTGCGGCGCAATGTAACTGGTCCGCGAATCCGTCGCATGCGGGTCCGTCGTCGCCAGAAAATCCGCACTCAGCGCAACCAGATAGAACAGCGCGACAATCACGCCGCTCACCATCGCCACCCGATGCTTGCGAAACCGCCACCAGGTCAACTGCAACTGCGTCGCCTGCGCGAACCGCTCGGCCTGGCTCAGCTGCGGCCGCGATTTGAACATTCCGAACATCGGCTCAATCCATCTGATGGCGCAGCCGCGGGTCAACCCACATCAACACCAGATCTGAAATGAACGTGCCGATCACCGTCAGCACCCCGAGCAGCAGCACAATAGCCCCGCCCAGATAGACATCCTGCGCAATCAACGCCCGCACCAGCAGCGGCCCCACCGTCGGCAAGCCCAGCACGATCGAGATGATGATGCTGCCCGACACCAGATACGGAAACAGATACGCAATATTGGACGCAAACGGGTTCAACGCCGCGCGCACCGGATATTTCAGGACCGTCCGCAGCTCCGACAACCCCTTCGCCCGCGCCGTCACCACGTAGGGCTTGCGCAACTCGTCGAGCAGATTGGCCCGCATGATACGGATCAACTGCGCCGTGCCCGACAATGCCAGGATCATTGCCGGCAACGGCAAATGCCACGACAAATCCTTCACCTTGTCCCACGTCCACGGCGCCAGCGCATACTCGGCCGAAAACAACCCGCCGACACTGAGCCCAAGGTAGCGGAACGCAGCATAGAGAATGATCAACGCCAGCAGGAAGTTCGGCACCGCAATGCCGATGAACCCCACCAGGGTGAAGATGTAATCCGCCACCGAATACTGCCGCACCGCCGAGAAAATCCCGATCGGCAAGGCGAGCCCCCAGGTCACCAGCAACGCCGCAAACGACAACAGCAGCGTCAGCCAGATCCGATCGCCGATCACCTCGGACACCGGCCGCCGCCACTCCATCGATTCGCCGAAATCACCCACCACCACCCGCACGATCCACTTGCCGTACTGCACATAGATCGGCTGGCCCATGCCATACAGCTTGCGCATCGCATTGGCCTCGTCCGCCGAGACCGCAGCGCCACCGGCGGCGAGGTTGGCAATGTAGGAGTCGACAAAATCCCCAGGTGGCAGCTGGATGATCGCAAAAGCGAGCATCGAGATCAGCCACACCGTGAACAGGCCGAGCAGAAGGCGACGCACGATAAACGTGATCATGCCATCGCCTCCAGGATGCCCAACCTCATGCCGTCAGCCTCACGCCTTGTAGAACCAGGTCTCGGGCCGCGAGCTGCCCGGCGTGCGGCAATGCTGCGCGATGCAGGTCCGCCCCGGAATATTGCCCAACCGCCGGCTCGCCATCCGCACGCCCATCAGCGCCGGCGACTGCCCGCAGGTGCCGATGGTGAATTGCTGGTCCACCATGATCTTCCAGATTTCCTGGGCGATCTTGTTGCGCTCGCCCTCCTGCTTGGCCGCGGCGGAACGGAACAGCTCCAGCGCCTCCAGCATCTTCGGGTCCGTAGGCTTGGTGCCCTGCGTCCCGTTCGAGGCATACCACTTGGCATGCTCGATCCCATAGACGCCCGAGGCCACATCGGTCGGCAGCGCCCAGGACGAATAGAGATACAGCAGCTCCGTGCCGCCATTGGTCCAGACGAAGATATGATGGTCCGACTTCAGCAGCCGCCCGAAGGCGAGGCCGCGCTCGGCTTCCTTCACATCGCCATAGATGCCGATCTTGCGCCAATGCTGCGCGATCATTTCGGCGTGCTTCGGCCAATCCATGAACGCCTTGACCGCGAGCAACTCGATCACCACCCGCTTGCCGTTGTCGGGGCGCAGCCGGTAGCCCTCGCTGTCCTTCTTGGTCAGGCCCAACCCGTCGAGCAGCTTGTTGGCCGCCGCCACATCGAGGGTCGACCATTTCTTGCGCCATTCCGGGCCAGGGCTCTCCGGCATCGATTCGGCCGGCGCCGAGGAGCCGGGCGTCGCCAGACCCAGCCAGAACGTCTCGTTCAGCTGGTCCCGATCGATGCCCATCGACAGCGCGCGCCGGAAATCCGCCGTGCCCAGCAGCTTGCCGATCACATCGTCGCCCCGGAAATCCATGTTCACATGCAGCGTCGTATCCGCGCCGTTGAACGCGAGATCGAGATGCACGTCATATTTGCCGCGGTCGCGGTTATCCAGGATCACCGGCAGCTTCTGCAGGTCGATATGGCGCTCCTGCAAATCGAGCTCGCCCGCCATCGCCTTGAGGTTCACCACCTCGATATTCTCGGCCAAGGTCATCACCACCTTGTCCATATAGGGCAGCTGGTTGCCAGCTGTATCGACCGCGTAATAGAACGGGTTGCGCTCCATCGACCAGGTCGGGGTGTTGATCGGCGTCACCGTCTTCCAAGGCCCCAGTGTCGGCAATTCCGGGTTGAGCTCCCAGTCCTTGCGCACATGCAGCAGCCGCACCCAGCTTTCATAGCCCGCGTCCTTGGCCTTCTTGTTGGCCTCGGCCTCGGACGAATATTTCGGCATGAACTGCTTCAGATAATGCGCCGGCGCATAGCCCGCGTAGGAGTTCCCGTTGGACTGCCGCGTCGCCTGCCCGCCGCCGATCAGCGTGTCGCCGGCCAGCATCGAGGGGAACAGGAAGTAGGGGTTCTCGAAGACGAACTGCACCGTGGTTTCGTCGATTTTCACCAGCTTGCCCGGCTTGCCGCCAGCCGACATGTCGGCGATCGGCCCCGGCACGATGTCCTTGTTCAGATACATGTCCTCATACCAGAACACGAAATCATCCGCCGTGAACGGATGCCCGTCCGACCATTTCATGCCCTTGCGCAGAAACAGCGTGGTGATCTTGCCATCGGCCGAAATCTCATGGCCCTTGGCCACGCAGGGGACGATCTTGCTGCCGGTGAAATCCCAGAACAGCAGCTTGTCCGACGCCATGATGCGGTTGCCGTTCTCGCCGTCCGACGGCCCGATGAACGCCCGGCGCCAGGTGCCGCCATATTTGCCGACGCTCTCGACCGGCTTGATCACCATCGGCTCCGACGGTATCCGGCTTGCCACCGGCGGCAACTTGCCCGCCTTGACGAGTTCGGCGAGTTGCGGCGCCTCCTGGAACGTGGCCGGGATCGGCCCGCCCGCGGGAATCGGCCCCTCGAGCTTGCCCACCAGACCCGACTGGGTCACCGATCCGCTGGCCTGCACGGCCTGTGCCAAGGCGCTGCCCGCTGGGGCTGCGGCCATCGCGGCGGCGCCATAGCCCAGGAATGTCCGGCGGTTCTGCATGGTCTCTCCTCCCAAATTGCGACAAGCCCTGTCTCGGGCCTGACGCCAACCTAGGCGATGCTGCGTCCATGATCCAGGGGATTACCGCACACCAAACGAATTCAGCGCCGCCGTCGCCAGGATCAAGGCATTGAACAGCAGCGCCACAGGCGCGGCGCGCGCAACGAAGCCCTGAAACCACCGCCCCCCCGCCCCCCCCGCCACCCCGATCGCCGCCAGCACCGGCACCGTCCCCAGCGCAAACGCCGCCATCGCCCCCGCCCCCGCCAGCGCCCCGCCCGCTGAGCCTGCCACTGCGAGAGCCGCATACAACAGCCCGCATGGCAGGAACCCAAGCGCCATCCCGCGCCCCACCCCCCCCAAGACGCTTGCCCGGTCAAGCCGCGCCGTCAGCCGCCCCAGCCGCCGCCCTACTCCGATCCCCGCCAACCCCATCCCCGCCAACCCCATCCCCGCCAACTCCATCCGGGGCAGCTTGGGCACCAGCCGCCTCAGCGCCTGCATCGCAAACAACAATGCCCCCCCCAGCAACACCACCCCGGCCACCTTCCCCATCCGCGGGAGGCCCCCAAGCCCCCCCGCGAGCGCACCCAACCCGGCATAGGTCACCATCCGCCCCGTATGATACGCCAGCAGCAGCCCGGCCCTGAGCCGCGCCATTTCGCACATCCGCACCACCGGCAGTGCCGCCAGCCGATCCGCCGTCTGCCCCAGCACAAACGGCCCGCACATCGGCCCGCAATGCAACGCCCCCCCGGTCAATCCGGCCAGGAACAACCCAAGCACCAGCCCGGGCCCCTCGGGTCCGCACCAGCCCAACAGCATCGCGACATGCTCACTCACCCGCTGCGAACACTCCCGCCTGGGCCTCATTGCCCGCCCAATCAACGCCTGACCGTCATGCTGCACCGCGGCATTGATCTGTATCAATGCCGCAACACGGGGCGTCGGGGTCTCTAGCCGCCATGGGCCCGCCCTGATGGCGGTCCCGCCATGCATGCGGGGTTTATGATGGAAGAGGCAAGCGAGCGTGTCGTCGGCGGGCTGATGCTGATCCTTGGCTTGACCGGGCTGCTGCTGGCGTCCGGGGCGCTCGACAACGCAATCTACATCTTCGGATTGTCCCTGGCCGCCTTCGCGGTCGTCTTCGAACTCGGCCTGATCCGATCCCATTACGACCGCAAGGACCGCATGGCGCGCGCCAGGGCCGGTTTCGATGTCTGACATCGCGATGGCTCCGATCCAAGCCGCATCCCCCCGCACCCGTGCCGTGGTCTATAACGACGACGTCATCCGAAAATTCACCATCGCGACCATGTTTTGGGCGGCGGTTGCGATGCTCGTCGGTGTCGTCCTCGCGGCACAGCTCTGCTGGCCCGCCGTCAATCTCGGCTTCTCCTTCACCAATTTCGGCCGCCTCCGCCCGGTCCACACTTCGGCGGCGATTTTCGCCTTCGGCGGCTCCGCCCTGTTCGCCACCTCCTTCTACATCGTCCAGCGCACCTGCCGCGCCCGGCTCTGGGGCGGCACGGCGCTGCACAATTTCATCTTCTGGGGCTACCAGTTCTTCATCGTCATGGCCGCCCTCAGCTACGTCATGGGCTACAGCCGCGGCCAGGAATACTCCGAACCCGAATGGCACCTCACGCTCTTCCTGGTGATCATCTGGGTCGCCTATGCAATCGTCTACATCGCCACCGTGCTGGTCCGCGAGGAACCGCATATCTACGTGTCGAACTGGTTCTACATGGCCTTCATCGTCACGGTGGCCGTCCTTGTCCTCGGCAACAACGCCGCCGTCCCGCTGTCGATGTATTCAGCCAAGGGCTACACCGCCTATGCCGGCGTCACCAACGCGCTGATCCAATGGTGGTACGGCCACAACGCGGTCGGCTTCTTCCTGACGGCTGCCTTCCTCGGCATGATGTACTACTTCATCCCCAAGCAGGCCGGCCGCCCCGTCTATTCCTACCGCCTCTCGGTCGTGCATTTCTGGTCGCTGGTGTTCATGTACATCTGGGCCGGCCCGCACCACCTGCACTACACCTCCCTGCCCGACTGGACCCAGACCCTCGGCATGGTCTTCTCCATCATGCTGTGGATGCCCTCCTGGGGCGGCATGATCAACGGGCTCATGACCCTCTCCGGCGCCTGGGACAAGCTGCGCACCGACCCCGGCCTGCGCTTCTCCGTCACCGCGGTGGGCTTCTACGGCATGTCGACCTTCGAAGGCCCCGTCATGTCGATCCGCTCCGTCAACGCGCTCGCCCACTACACCGACTGGGTCGTGGGCCATGTCCATTCCGGCGCCCTCGGCTGGGTCGCCTTCATCAGCTTTGGCGCCATGTACTACCTGGTTCCCATCCTGTGGAACCGCAAATCCATGTATTCGCACACGCTCATGGCCTGGCACTACTGGATCGCCACGCTGGGCATCGTCCTCTACATCACCGCCCTCTGGGTCGCCGGCATCATGCAGGGCCTCATGTGGCGCGCCTATGACAGTTTCGGGTTCCTCCAATACGCGTTCTCCGACTCCGTCAACGCGGTTCACCCCTACTACGTCATCCGCTTCCTCGGCGGCGCCCTGTTCCTCACCGGCACGCTGATCATGATCTTCAACCTGCTGATGACCGTCTACAGCCCGCAAACAGCCCCGAAAACACAACGGCAATCCGCCGTGGCCGCGGAGTAGCGAGACATGCTCTTCAAACAGGCAACCATCGAAAAAAACGCCATCCTGATGGTCGTTCTCACCCTGGTCGCGATCTCCATCGGCGGCATCGTCGAAATCATCCCGACCTTCACCAACGAAACCACCATCGAGAAGGTCAAAGGCGTCCGCCCCTACGCGCCCCTCGAACTCGCCGGGCGCGACATCTATGTCCGCGAAGGCTGCTACACCTGCCACAGCCAGCAGATCCGCGCCCTCAAGGACGAAGTCGAACGCTACGGCCATTACAGCCTCGCCGCCGAAAGCATGTACGACCACCCGTTCCAGTGGGGCAGCAAGCGCATCGGCCCCGACCTGGCCCGCGTCGGCGGCAAGTATTCCAACGACTGGCACTACGCCCATCTCGACCATCCCCAGGCGCTCGTCCCCGAAAGCCTGATGCCGCGCTACGCCTTCCTCGGCCAAACCCCGCTCGACACCCGCCTGATCGAGCGCAAACTCCGCGTCAGCCGCATCGTCGGCGTGCCCTACACCGACGCCCAAATCGCCAACGCCAAGGCCGACCTCCTCGTCCAGGCCGATGCCGCCGGGGACAACGACGCCCTGCTCAAATCCTACCCCAAAGCCGTCCAGGCCTCGGGCAAGGCCGGCGAGCCGACCGAGATGGACGCCCTCGTCGCCTATCTCCAGGTGCTCGGCACGATGGCTGACTTCGGCAGCATCGAACCCGCCAAGATGCGGCGCTGAGCGAGGCCGCCATGGAACGCTTTTTCGCCGCCGCTCTCTGGCTCCAGCAATACTCCGTCGTCCTCATGGTCCTCGTCTTTGCGGGCCTGATGGTCACGGTGTTCTGGCCCGGCCGCCGCGAACGCTTCGAGCGCGACGCCCAAATCCCCCTGAACGACGATCGCTGAGGAGACGTCCCCATGCCGACCAAAATCGAAAAGGATGCCGTCTCCGGCCGCGAGACCACCGGCCACGAGTGGGACGGCCTGAAGGAACTCAACAATCCCCTGCCATCCTGGTGGTTCTGGACCTTCGTTGCCACCGTCGTCTGGTCGATCGGATTCTGCATCGTCTACCCGTCCTGGCCCAGCCTCCACAGCTACTTCCCCGGCCTCTGGGGCTACTCGACGCGGGACGGCGTCACCGCCGACGTCGCAGCCCTGGCCGCCCAGCGCGCCGCCGTGCTCGACACGATCAAGGACGTCCCGATCGAGCAGGCACGCCAGGACCCCGCCCTGATGGCGGTGGCCAACACCGCCGGGCGCATCGCGTTCGCCAACAACTGTCAGCCCTGCCACGGCGCCGGCGGCGCAGGCCGCCCCGGCTATCCGGCGCTCGCATCGGATCGCTGGATCTGGGGCGGCACGCTGTCCGACATCCAAACCTCCATCACCTACGGCATCCGCAGCGGCCATGCCGAGGCGCGCGTCAGCCAAATGCTCCGCTTCGGGATCGACGGCGTGCTCAAGCCCGAGGAGATCGCCGCGGTGGCCGACTATGTCCTCACCCTTTACGGCAAGGCCCCGCCAAGCCAGGCCTCGGCCAAAGGTCAGGCGATCTTCGCCGAAAACTGCGTCGCCTGCCACGGCGAGACCGGCGAAGGCAAGCGCGAAGTCGGCGGCCCCAGCCTCAAGGGCGCCGTGCACCTCTACGGCGACACGAGCGCCGCCATCATCGCCCAGGTCACCAATCCGCGCATGGGCGTGATGCCAAACTGGAACACCCGTCTCGACCCCGCCACCATCAAGGCGCTCGCCCTCTACGTGCACGCGCTCGGGGGCGGCGAGAAGTAGCCCATGACCAGGATCGCCCGCACCCCGCCCCACGCGGACGGAGAGCCCCGGATGAGCGATCCGAGCCTCTACAAGGACCGCGTGCGGGTCTATCCCCGTGCCGTTCGCGGCGTCGCGCGTCGTGTCAAATGGGCGGTCCTGGTGTTCTGCCTGGTCGTCTACTACGCCCTCCCCTGGTTCCGCTGGACCCGCGGCCCCGGCCAGCCCAGCCAGGCCGTGCTGCTCGATATCGGCCACGAACGCTTCTACTTCTTCGCCATCGAGTTCTGGCCCCAGGACATCTACTACCTCACCGGCGCCCTCATCCTGGCCGCCGTCGGCCTCTTCCTCGTCACCTCCCTCGTCGGCCGCGCCTGGTGCGCCTACGCCTGCCCGCAAACCGTCTGGACCGACCTGTTCATGCGCGTCGAACGCCTCATCCAGGGCGACCGCAACGCCCGCATGAAGCGCGACCAGGGCCACACCGACTTCGCCAAGATCTGGCGCAAAACCGCCACCCATGCCGCCTGGCTCGGCATCGCCTTCTGGACCGGCGGCGCCTGGATCATGTACTTCGCCGACGCCCCCACCGTCACGCGCGACTTCTGGCGCGGCACCGCCGCCGCCGATGTCTACGTCTTCACCTCCCTCTTCACCGCCACCACCTATGTCCTGGCCGGCTGGGCGCGCGAACAGGTCTGCACCTACATGTGCCCCTGGCCCCGCTTCCAGGCCTCGATGCTCGACGAACACAGCCTCATCGTCACCTACGAATCCTGGCGCGGCGAGCCCCGCGGCCACGGCAAGCGCCCCCCCGCCCTCCTCGGCGCCAACCAACTGGGCGCCAACCAACTGGGCGCCAAACCCCTCGGCGCCAACGAACGGGGGGACTGCATCGACTGCTCCGCCTGCGTCAACGTCTGCCCCACCGGCATCGACATCCGCGACGGCAGCCAACTCGAATGCATCAATTGCGGCCTCTGCATCGACGCCTGCAACGAAGTCATGACCAAAACCGGCCAGCCCAAATGGCTCGTCCGCTGGGACACCCTGGCCAACCAGGAGGCCCGCGCCGCGGGCCGGCCCGTGCCCTTCCACCTGCTCCGCCCCCGCACCCTGATCTACATCGCCGCCCTCGTCGTCGGCTTCGTCGTCATGGGTGTTGCCTTGGCCAACCGCGCCCAGATCGACCTCGCCGTCGAGCACGACCGTGCCCCCCTTTTCGTCACCCTGCGCAACGGCAGCCTGCGCAACGCCTACACCCTCAAAATATCGAACAAGACCCACGAAGCCACCGCCTTCGCCATCGGCCTCAACGGTATCGACGGCGCCGCCCTGTCCCTCGCCGAGGACAGCGAGGACCACCTGCCCCACCTCACCCTGACCGTCGCCCCCGACGCCATCGGCACCTACCGCGTCCTGGTCTTCGCCCGCCCGGCCAAACCCCTCGACGCGGCGCAGGACCTGATCTTCACCGCCCGCAACGCGCGCACCGGCGAAACCGCCGCCTATACCTCGGTTTTCATGGGCCCCACCGCCCATGCCACCCGCTGAAAGGACCTCCCATGTCCGCCACCTCCTCCCAAAACGCGGCATCCCGCTCCACCTGGCGCCTTTTCCCCATCGGTCTCCTCGCCGCCCTCGGCGTCGTCATCATCGTCAACCTCGGCATGGTCTACGTCGCGATCGCCACCTTCCCCGGCGAAATCGTCCACACCCGCCACCAGTGAGCGCCACCACGTTCTCCGCGGCCGAAACACAAGCCGCCGCACCCTGCGCCCATTGCGGCCAGCCCCTGCAGGGCGATCGGGACGGGCCGCACGACAGCAGGGCAGGGCAGGGGACCTCCCGCTTCTGCTGCCCCGGCTGCGCCGCCGCCGCCCACTCCATCGCCGCCATGGGCCTCGGCCGCTACTATGCCGAGCGCGTGCTCGACCCCGCCGCCCGCCCGCCTCGCCCCGAGGCCGCCGAACGCTGGGACCTCGCCCGCTACATCGCCTCCATTGGCCCCCACCACGAACTCAGCCTCGCCGTCGACGGCCTGCAATGCGGCGCCTGCGTCTGGCTGATCGAGCACGCCCTTGCCCTCAACCCGGCCCTCACCGCCGGGCGCGTCAACATGACCACCCGCCGCCTGCGCCTCGCCTGGAACGGCGCCGCCAGCCAGGCCGAAACCTTCGTCGCCATCGTCGAACGCCTGGGCTACCGCCTCATCCCCTTCAACCCCGCCGCACTGGATGCCGCGGCGGACCGCACCGGCACGCGCCTCGTCCGCGCCCTCGCGGTGGCCGGCTTTGCCGCCGCCAACGTCATGCTCGCCTCCATCGCCGTCTGGGCCGGCCTCGTCCAGGACATGGGCCCCGCCACCCGCAACCTGATGCACTGGGTCTCCGCCCTCGTCGCCATGCCCGCCATCGCCTATGCGGGCCAGCCCTTCTTCGGCTCCGCCCTCGCAGCCCTGCGCCAGGGCCGCACCAACATGGACGTCCCCATCGCCATCGGCGTCCTGCTCGTCACCATCATGAGCCTGGTGCAGACCATCAACGGCGCGCAAGACGCCTATTTCGACAGCGCGGTCTCGCTCATCTTCTTCCTCCTCATCGGCCGCGTGCTCGACCATTTCGCCCGCGGCCGCGCCCGCCAGGCCGCCGAAAACCTCATCACCCTGCGCGCCACCGACGCAGCAATCCTGCAACCCGACGGCACGCTGCTGCGCCAGCCCGCCGAAACCGTCGCGCCCGGCGCCCTCGTCCTGGTCGCCGCCGGTGAACGCATCAGCATCGACGGCACAATCGAACGCGGCCACGCCCTGATCGACACCGCCCTCGTCACCGGCGAAAGCCTCCCCGCCCAGGCCGCCCCCGGCACAAAAGTCTTCGCCGGCACCCTCAATCTCGGCCCGGCGCTCACCATCCGCAGCACCGCGACCGGCGAGGCCACCCTGCTCGCCGAATGCGTCCGCCTCATCGAAGCCGCCGAATCCCGCCGCGGCCGCTTCGTCGTCCTGGCCGACCGCGTCGCCCGCCGCTACGCCCCGATCGTGCACAGCGCCGCCCTGCTCACCTTCCTGCTCTGGTGGCGCGGCCTCGGCGCCCCGGTCGAACAATCCCTGCTGAACGCCTGCGCCGTCCTCATCATCACCTGCCCCTGCGCCCTCGCGCTGGCCGTCCCCGCCGTGCAGGTCATCGCCACCGCCCGCCTGTTCCGCGACGGCATCCTCCTGAAATCCGCCACCGCCCTCGAACGCCTGGCCGAAGTCGACAGCATCGTCTTCGACAAGACCGGCACCCTCACCCGCCCCACCCTCGCTTTGGCCGCCGGCTGCAACCCCGCCGCCCTCGCCGCCGCAGCCCGCCTCGCCATCACCAGCCACCACCCGCTCGCCCGCTCCCTCGCCGCCGCCGCCGGACCCACCCAGCCCGCCCACCACGTCACCGAAATCACAGGCCAGGGCCTGCAATCCGGCGATCTCCGCCTGGGCAGCCGCAGCTTCGCCGGCCCGCAATCCCCGC
>CANFKS010000097.1 GCA_947447625.1 Rhodospirillales bacterium
CCACTCCCTCGTCGCACTACAGGCGGCCATCAACCGCTTCCTTGCCGAGACAAACGAAAACCCGAAACCCTTCCGCTGGACCAAGGACCCCGACAAAATCATCGCTGCCGTCAGGCGAGGGCACCAAGCGTTAGATTCGATCCACTAGGTTTCGTAGCGCGCGATCGCCTCGGCTGCGGCGTCCTGCTGGGACTTCAGATGAGATCCCGCAAACAGGATCTCGCGTACTGTCCCTGAGACGTCGCGTACCAGGCGAACTGTCTGTCCGTAGCTCCCGTAGCCATTGGCCTCGCTGATCATCGCGCTGTCGGACCCTGTTGGCGTCAGCACGGAGCCGTCGGCGAAGGGGTTGCCCTGGTTGGGTAGCGCAACCAGAACTTTGTTGCCCATCGGCACGAAATCCGATGCTCCCCACAGCGACCAGTAGCGCCCGGCCCAGTCGGCCAGGGCCGGATCGGCCGGGCCGTTGGTGGCAAAGACCTGCAGGATGCGCAGGATGTTCTCGACCATGCCCTGCGGGTCCCCGTCGGTTGCGTGCAGGCAGACCGACACCGCAATGCCGTGCTCCGGTACGACCACCGTAAAGCTGCGCACGCCGGGGAAACCGCCGCCATGGCCGAACCAGGTCCATCCGCCGGTTTCGCCATGGGCGGTGCCGAGCCCGTAGTGGCGCACCACGGCGCCCGGGATGCGCCACAGCGGGCGGGCAATTTCCCGGCGGCTTTCGAACGACAGCAGGGTACTCGGCGATGTCGTGGCGAGTTGGCCGAAAAAGCGCACGAGATCGGACGGTGTCGAGACAAAGCCGGTGGCCGAGGCCAGTGCGTGGGTGCAGGTATCGGTTGGGACACCGTAGCGGCGTCCGAGCAGGGCAGGGGCGGCATGACCTTTGGCGAGCGGGGTGCCCTCGGGCAGCGGTGCGTCCGGATAGGTTTCGGCGAGCCCGGCGGGGGCCACCACGTCGCGGGCGATCCAGGTGTTGTAGGTCTCGCCGGTGACGGCCTCGATGATCAGGCCGAGCAGGCCGAAGCCGTGGTTGGTGTATTTCATCCGCGTGTTCGGCGGCAGCGTCGGCGGCTCGGCCAGGGCCGCGCGCAATTCGGCATCGTTCAGGAACGGCCTGCGATGAACCCACTGCTCGGAATCCTCGCCATCGCGAATGATGCCGCCGGTGTGGCTGAGCAGCTGCGACACTGTGGCCCTGGCCACCTCGGGGTGCAGGCCCGCCACATGGCTGCCGGCACGGTCGTCAAGGCGCAGCCGCCCGGCGTCGAGCAGGCGCAGGATGCCGGCGGTGGTGAAGGTCTTGGAGTGCGAGGCGACACGGAAGCAGTGCGCCGGGGTCAACGCCTCGCCGGTTTGCAGGTCGGCAACACCGCTGGCATGGGCCAGCGACACGGCGCCGTCTTTGGCCACCGCGACCGAGGCGCCGGGCAGGCCGAGCTGGGCGATCTGGTAATCCAGCCATTGCGGGAGATAGGCGAGTGCGGGGGCGAGCCAGGCGGACATCGTCATGTTCCTTCGGTTGAGCCCAGTATCCCCGCGCATCATGGCGCGATCAAGCGGCCTCGGATCGGTTGATCCTGGGCGGGAGGCAAAAGGTCAAAGAAGGCCCGCACACTGCGTACCGGCAGGCGTTCGCGCAGGCAGGCCACATATTCCGTGGTTTCGATCGGCGGCCCCGCGAGGTCGAGCCGGCGCAGCCGCTGGTCATGGCCAAATTCGCTTGCCAGGACTGCGCCGACGCCGAGCCCGGCGGCCACCGCCTCGCGCACCGCCTCGCGGCTGCCGATGTCGATCGTTTCGCCGAGTTCCACGCTGTTCGCCGCCAGCGCCGCGGCGAACAGCGCCCGTGTGGCAGAACCGGGTTCGCGCATCACGACCCGCTCGCCGTGTAGTTCGCCAAGCCCGATCCGCCGCCGCCGCGCCCATTTGTGGTCGGTCCCGACGCACAGCACCAGGCGATCCCGCCGCAGCACCGTCTGGTGTAGCCGTGGATCGGGCGCGAGATCGGGCAGCACCGCCACATCGCAGGCCCGTTCATGCAGCGCCGCCAGGGTTTCGCTGGTGTTGCCGAATGTCAGGCTGAAGCGGATCGCCGGATAGCGCGCGCCGAACGGCTTGAGCAGCGGAATGATGTGGTGTGGCGCATCGGCCATCACCCTGAGTTGGCCGCGCAACAGGCCGCGGGCCGAGGCGAGCAGTTGCTCCGCCTCGCCCTCGAGCGATGCCAGCCGTGTCGTCAGCGCGAACAGGGCCCGGCCGATCTCGGTTATTTCGATCCGCCTCCCCACCCGCTCGAACAGCCGGATCTCCCAGGCGGCTTCGAGTTCCCGCACCTGGGCGGACAGCGTGGGTTGCGTGACATGCAGTGCCTCGGCGGCCCTCGTAAATCCCCCCTCGGCTGCGACGGCGTGGAAGGCGCGGAGTTGGGCGTGATTGATGCTCATCGTCTATGGGTTCCATAGAATATATCGATTTGATTTATGATAACCGGCCCGGCCATAGAGGGACAGCATATTGCCCCGGAGCCGCCTCATGGACACCACCAACCGCGCCCTCTCGCCCACGGGTGATCCGTTTTTGCTCACGCCGGGGCCCCTCACCACTTCGCTCACGGTGAAGCAGGCGATGCTGCATGACCTCGGGTCCCGCGACAAAGGCTTCATCGCGCTCAATGCTCGGGTCCGCACCCGGCTCGTCGATATCATCCACGGTGGCGAGGCGTTTACCTGCGTGCCGCTCCAGGGCAGCGGCACGTTCTCGGTCGAGGCGATGATCGGAACCTTCGTGCCGCGCGACGGCCGCCTGCTTGTGCTGGTCAATGGTGCGTATGGCCATCGTATCGTGAAGATGTGCGCCTATATCGGGCGGGATTGCGTCGTCGAGGAAACGCCGGAGAACGTGCCCTGCGATCCCGCAGCCGTTGACCGGCGCCTCGCCGCCGATGCGGGCATCACGCATGTCGTGGTCGTGCACTGCGAAACCACCTCGGGCGTGCTGAACCCGATAGCCGAACTCGGCATGGTGGTGGCGAAACACGGGCGACGCTATCTGATCGACTCGATGAGTGCGTTCGGCGCCCTTGAGGTCGATGCGCGCGCGATTGCTTTCGACGCGGTGGTCGCCTCGTCCAACAAATGCCTCGAAGGCGCACCGGGCATGGGCTTCTGCCTCGCGCGCAAATCGGCGCTGGCGGACTGCGCTGGCAATGCGCCCTCTCTGAGTCTCGACCTTTACGACCAGTGGGTGGCGATGGAAAAAACCGCACAATGGCGCTTCACCCCGCCGGTTCATTGCATCCTCGCCTTCGATCAGGCGATTGAGGAATTTCTTGCCGAGGGCGGTGTGGCCGGGCGCGGGGGGCGGTATCGTGCCAATTGCAAAATCCTGGTCGATGGCCTGCGTGCCCTCGGCTTTGAGCCCCTGCTGCCTGACGCCATCCAGGCGCCAATCATCGTCACCGTCAAAATGCCGGCCGACCCGCGCTTCGATTTTCCCGTTTTTTATGACCGGCTGAGTGCGGCAGGCTATGTGATCTATCCGGGCAAGCTGACGGTGGCCGACAGTTTCCGCATCGGCTGCATCGGCCGGCTCGGTGCGGCCGAAATGAACGCGGCGCTCGGCGCCATCCGTGAGGTGTTGGCCGACATGGGCGGCATCGACTGCCGGGCAGCCTGAAAGCAGGCGCGATGCGCACTCGATTTCGTGGACATCGTCGAGGACATCAATCCCCGCGGGACTGGGCGTGGTGATGGGTGCGATATTGCTCGCCGCATTGGGGGGCGAGATTCCGTTGCCGCCGGGCTTGGAAACCATCAAGGCGGCTTGATCCGCCTTTGCGGTGCAGCTAGGCTGATCCATCAGGGCGGCTATGCGCTGTCTCAACGACAACAGGCGGTCGGCCACCAAGGCTGCTGCGAAAATTAGGGAGAGTGACGTGGCAAGCCCTTGTGGCCGGTCTCGACCGGTACCCGACTGCATCTCCCACCCGGCGGTGATCCGCTGATGGCGCCCAACGAGACCGGTCCCCTGCTCAGGGTGACTGACGTGGTGATGCGCTTTGGTGGCATCGTCGCCCTCGGCGGTGTCTCGTTCGATGTGGAACGTGGCCAGATCTGCGGTCTGATCGGGCCTAACGGTTCCGGGAAGACCACGATGTTCAACTGCATCAGCGGCATCTACCGCCATGCGCGCGGCGATATCGTGTTCGAGGGCAAATCCACCTCCGGTCAGCCGCGCCATCGCATGGCCGGGCTCGGCATCGGGCGAACATTCCAGAATGTCGCGCTGTTCAACTCCATGACGGTGCGCGACAACCTCCTGGTGGGGGCGCATCATCGCGGTCGCTCCGGTTATTTTGCCAACGCCTTGCGCCTGCCCGTCACCCGCACCGAAGAGGCAGCGGCGCATGACGGCATGGACGAACTGCTCGACCTGCTCGACCTGCGCGCCGTGGCCGATATCCCGGCCGGCGGCCTGCCGTTCGGCACACGCAAGCGGATCGAACTTGCCCGCGCCTTGATTGGGCGGCCCAAGCTGCTGTTGCTCGACGAACCGGCCGGCGGCCTCAACCACGGCGAGGTGGCTGAACTCGGTGACCTGTTCCGCCGCGTGCGCGACCATTTCAAACTGAGCATCCTGCTCGTCGAGCATCACATGGCACTGGTCATGAGCGTCTCCGAGAAAGTCGTTGCCCTCGAGTTCGGCATGAAGATCGCCGAAGGCACGCCGGACCAGGTGCGCAATGAGCCGGAAGTCATCCGCGCTTACCTAGGGGATAGCGAGGATGCCCATGCTGCTTGAAGTCAAAGCCCTGCACGGGGCCTACGGCGAATCGAAAGTCCTGCACGGGCTCGATTTCGTGGTCGAGGAAGGCGGCGTGACCGCGCTGCTCGGTGCCAACGGAGCGGGCAAGACCACCACGCTGCGTGCGATTTCAGGCATGATAAAAGTGGAAGGCGAAATCACCTTTGCCGGTAAACGCATCGACGGCATGGCGACCGAAGCCATCGCCAAGCTCGGCATTGCCCATGTGCCTGACGGGCGCGGCACGTTTATGGAGTTGACGGTCGAGGAGAACCTCCGGCTGGGCTCCTACACCCGCAATGATCGCGCCGGCATCGCTGCCGATCTGGCCAAGATGTTCGAGCTGTTTCCCAAGTTGAAGGAGCGCTACCACCAGCAGGCCGGCACCTTGTCGGGCGGCGAGCAGCAGATGCTGGCCATTGCGCGCGCCTTGCTGCTGCGCCCGCGGTTGTTGCTGCTTGATGAGCCCTCGTTTGGCCTCGCGCCGCTCATCGTGCGCGAGATTTTTGCCACGCTGGATGAGATCGTGAAGGCTACCAAAGTGAGCATTCTCGTGGTCGAGCAGAACGCGAGCCTCGCGCTCGCCATCGCCGATCGGGCCTACCTGCTCGAAACCGGCCGCTTCGTGATGTCGGGCGCGGCCGAAGACATCCGCAAGGACGAGACCTTGCGCCGTTCCTATCTCGGCTACTGAGGAGACCCCGGCGCATGGACGGACTTCTGCACCAGCTTATTTCCGGCATCGCCTCGGGTGGTATTTATGCCTCCGTCGCCCTCGCCCTCGTGATGATCTACCAGGCGACCCATCACGTGAACTTCGCCCAGGGCGAAATGGCGATGTTCTCGACCTACATCGCTCTCACCCTTATCCAGGCCGGCGTGCCCTATTGGGCGGCCTTTTGCATCACCGTGCCGATCTCCTTTGCGATGGGTGCGGTCATTCAGCGCGTGCTGATGGAGCCGCTTGCCAAGGCGCCGATCCTGGCTTCGGTCGGGGTGTTCATCGGCCTGCTGCTGATGTTCAACTCCGTCGCCGGCTGGATTTTCACCTATACGTTGAAGCCCTTTCCAACCCCGTTCGGCGAGGGCAAGCCACTGTTCGGCGGCTTCATCTCGCGCCACGAACTGGGATCGACTGCGATCACCCTTGTGGTGCTGCTGTCGATCTGGGCGTTCTTCCGCTTCACCCGCCTTGGCCTTGCCATGCGGGCGGCGGCGTTCAACCCGGTGTCGAGCCGGCTGGTGGGTGTGCCGGTCAACAAGATGCTGGCGCTGGGCTGGGGCCTTGCCGCCTCGATCGGCGCCATCGCCGGGATGATGGTGGCTCCGGTGATCTTCCTCGATCCCAACATGATGGCTGGCGTGCTGCTCTACGCCTTCGCCGGTGCCCTGCTCGGCGGCATCACCAACCCGCTCGGCGCGGTGATCGGCGGCTTCATCGTCGGAATCATCGAAAACCTCGGCGGCGCCTATGTGGTGGGCACCGAGCTTAAGCTGACCACCGCCCTTTTCATCATCGTCGTGGTGTTGACCGTCAAGCCCGCCGGGCTGTTCGGCAAAACCGTCGTCAGCCGGGTGTGAGCCGCAGATGAACCCGACCCTCTCCCGCGTCTTTCCCTGGCTGTTCTTCGCTGCCGCGGCCGTGCTCCCGCTGTTGTTTGCATCGGATTACCGGCTGTTTCAGCTCACCATGGTGGTGGTTTACGCCGTCGCCGTGCTCGGCCTCAATTTACTGACCGGTTATAACGGCCAAGTCTCGCTCGGCAACGGCGCCTTCTATGCCATCGGTGCCTACACGACGGCGATCCTGATGGACAAGTTCGGCGTGCCGTACTGGGCCACCCTGCCGTTTTCGGCGCTCGTCTGTGCCGGCGTCGGCTTTCTGATCGGCCTGCCCGCGCTGCGCCTGGGCGGAATGTATCTGGCATTGACCACCTTCGCGCTTGCCGTCGCCACACCGCAGTTGTTGAAATACAAGCTCTTCGAGGGCTGGACGGGCGGCGTGCAAGGCATTGTCATCGACAAGCCCGACGCGCCCTTCGGCCTGCCGCTGAATCCGGACCAGTGGCTCTATCTGTTCTGCCTTCTGGTGGGCGGCGTGCTGTTCCTGGCCGCCAGCAACATGGTCCGTGGGCGGATCGGCCGGGCGATGCGCGCCATCCGTGATCAACCCACCGCGGCCGAGGCGATGGGTATCGACATCGCGATGTTCAAAACCCGCACCTTTGCGACCTCGGCGCTGTTCACAGGCATCTCAGGTTCGCTTGGCGCCATCACCATCCAGTTCGTCGCGCCGGATGCCTTCGGCGTGCCTTTGTCGTTGACGTTCTTCGTCGGGATGGTGGTAGGCGGCGGCGCCTCGATTGCCGGGGCCATCATGGGCGCGCTGTTCATCCAGTTTGTACCCAACATCGCCGAGGAGGTCTCCAAGGCGGCCCCCGGCGCGGTCTACGGCCTGATCCTGATTGGCTTCATGTTTCTCCTGCCGGGCGGCCTCGCAAGCCTGCTTCGCCTGCTCAACGGCAAACGCGCCTAAACGCCTCGCCTCCTGCTGGACTGTCCATTCCGACATAACGAACCGATTGAACGGAGCCTACCCTGATGAAACGTCGCTCACTTCTTGCCACCGCCGGCGCCGCTTTGGCGGCAGCCCCGCTCGCCCGCGCCCTTGCCGACACGGTTGTCGGTGTCACCGCGACCGAAATAAAAATCGGCAATATCATGCCGTATAGCGGCCCGGCCTCGGCCTATGGCGCCATCGGCCATGGCCACGTCGCATTCTTCAAGCGCCTCAACGAGCAGGGTGGCGTCGGCGGCCGGAAAGTCAATTTCATTACCCTCGATGACGGCTACTCACCCCCCAAGACTGTCGAGCAGGCACGCCGCCTCGTAGAGCAGGAGCAGGTCGCCTTCCTGTTCAACCCGCTCGGCACGCCGAACAACTCGGCGATCCAGAAATACATGAACCAGAAGAAGGTTCCGCACATCTTCCTCTCGACCGGGGCCGACAAGTGGGGTGATCCCGAGCATTTCCCCTGGACCATGGGCTGGCAGCCTTCGTATCGTACTGAGGCGCAGATTTATGCCAAGTACATCATGAAGAATAAGCCCGCCGCGAAGGTCGTTGTGCTCTACCAGAACGACGATTTCGGCAAGGACTACCTGATCGGCCTCAAGGACGGCTTCGGCAAAGACTATGCCAAGTACGTCCTCAAGGAATTCAGCTTCGAAGTGACTGACGCCACCATCGACAGCCAGGCCGTCTCGATGCAGGCCACCGGCGCCGACACCATCGTCACCGCCGCGACGCCGAAATTTGCTGCGCAAATGATCCGCAAGGTGGCGGATATGAACTGGAAGCCGCTGCACTTCCTAACCAACGTCTCCGCCTCCGTCGGCGCCGTGATCACCCCTGCCGGCCCCGAGAAGGCCGTGGGGATCATCACCTCCGCCTACGCCAAGGACCCGACCGATCCGACCTGGGACAAGGACGCCGGGATGATCGAATGGCGCGCATTCATGAAGAAATACCTGCCTGACGCGGATCTGACCGATGGCGGCTACGTGTTCTCGTACGGCGTTTGCACCACACTGCTCCAGGTGCTCAAGCAGTGCGGCACCGATTTTTCGCGCGAGAACATCATCAAGCAGGCCGCCAGCCTGAAGAACCTGGTGGTACCGACCCTGCTGCCTGGCGTTATCGTCAGCACCAGTGCCACGAACTTCCACCCGATCCGCCAGATGCAGCTCTCCAAGTGGAGCGGCAAGACCTGGGAATTGTTCGGGGACATCATCGAAGGCACCGGCGCCTGATACCTTGAGTCTCGGGGCGTGCCGCCGGAAGGTGGCGCGCCCCGTCTATCTGCAACCCCAACAACCCAACAACCCGCCCACTCGCCCGAATCCTCGCCTGACGGAGTCTGCGTCCTATCCAATAACAAAAGTCAAAAAAGGGAGAACGCCCATGCGTCGTCGTACGTTGCTGACTGGTATCGGTTCCACCGCCCTCCTCGCAACACCCCATATCGCCAAAGCACAGTGGCCCGGGGTGACCAAGGACGAGATCAAGATCGGCCACACCATCCCCTATTCCGGCCCCGCCTCCGCATACGGCGTGATCGGCCAGTTCCATACCGCCTGGTTCAAGATGGTCAACGAGACCATGGGCGGCATCGCCGGGCGCAAGGTCAATTTCATCACGCTTGATGACGGCTACCTCCCGCCCAAGACAGTCGAGCAAGTCCGCCGTCTCGTCGAGCAGGAGGGCGTCTCTTTCATGTTCTCCCCGCTCGGCACCGCCAACAATACGGCGATCCAGAAATACCTGAACCAGAAGAAAGTGCCGCAGCTCTTTGTTGCCACTGGTGCCGACAAATGGGGCAATCCCAAGGAATTTCCTTGGACGATGGGCTGGCAGCCCAGCTACCGCACCGAAGCGCAGATCTACGCCAAATACATGCGCAAGGAGAAACCCAACGCCAAACTCGCCGTGCTCTACCAGAACGACGACTTCGGCAAGGACTACCTGATCGGCCTGAAGGATGCCCTCGGTGCTGACTATGCGAAATTCATGGTCAAGGAAGTGTCGTACGAAGTCACCGACGCGACCATCGACAGCCAGGCCGTCACCCTGCAATCCTCTGGCGCGGACGTGCTGGTGACTGCTGCGACGCCAAAATTCGCGGCCCAGATGATCCGCAAGGTCGCGGACATGAACTGGAAGCCGCTGCACTTCCTGACCAATGTTTCGGCCTCCGTCGGTTCCGTCATCAAGCCTGCCGGCGCCGAGAAGGCCGTGGGCATCATCACCTCAGCCTATATCAAGGACTCCACCGATCCGCGCTGGAAGGACGATCCCGGCATCAAGACGTGGCGCACCTTCATGGACAAATGGCTCCCTGGCGCCGATCAGACCGATGGCGGCTATCTCGCAGGCTACGGGGTCGACCAGACTTTGATGCAGGTCTTCAAGCAGTGCGGCAATGACCTGTCTCGCGAGAACATCATGCAACAGGCCGCCAACATCCAGCCGCATGATTGCGCCGTGCTTCTGCCGGGCATCGGCGTCAACACCACGCCGACCAACTTCCATCCGATCCGTCAGATGCAATTGACCAAATGGAGCGGCTCAAGCTGGGAACTCTTCGGCGACATCATCGAAGGCACCGGCGCCTGATCAACCGGACGCGGTCCGCGGGCAACCCCCGCGGGCCGCATCCGATCACACCGCGTGGCAGCCGATCCCGGCGCGCCGCCCGTGACGATGGCTGACTTGCCGTCAGGAGCGTGATGATTTTTGGCGATTCCGCCCAAAATCATCACGCTCCAACCGCACACTTATGCCATCCCCCAATGCGCCCGCAGCGCACCGCTCATGGCGGCGATGATCTGGCCGGACGCCTTGATGAATTTACCCATCGTGAAGAATGCATGCATGTGATCCGAGAAGTGCATCGCCGTCACCTGAACGCCCTCGTTTTCCAGCCGCTCCGCATAGGCCTTGCCCTCGTCGCACAGCGGATCGTGGCTGCAGGTCACGACAAACGCCGTTGCCGTTCCCGCGAGAGTGGCCGCCCGCAGGGGCGAGGCGCGCCAATCCGCCTGCTCCGCCTCGTTGTTCAGGTAGTGATCGCGGAACCACTTCATGGTCGTCGTGGTCAGCAGATACCCCTCCACGATCCGGTCATACGAAGGATGCACCGCTGCCAGGTCGGTCACCGGATATATCAGCATTTGGTAGCCGATTGGCGGAAGGTCGCCATCGCGCGCCATGATCGCCATCACGGCCGCGAGATTGGCGCCCGCGCTGTCACCGCCCACGGCGATCCGCGCCGGGTCGATCTGCAGTTCGGCTGCATTGCCGATGATCCACGCCGTGGCCGCCTTGCTGTCATCCACCGCTGCCGGAAATTTCGCCTCCGGCGCCAGCCGATAGTCGACCGCAATCACACAGGCCCCGGTCGCATTGGCCAGCTGTCGGCACACCACGTCATGGCTGTCCAGATCGCCGATCACCCAGCCGCCGCCGTGATAGAACACCAGGCACGGTAAAACCGCATCCGCCGCCGTGCCGCTCCCGCGATACAATCGCAACGGCACGCCCGCCCCGGTGAGATCGCGGCAGGCTGCCACATCCGGGGCCGCCTCCTGCATCACCGTACGCGATGCCGCCGAGACTGCCCGCGCCTCCACTGGCGACACTGTATAGAGCGGTGGCCGCGCGGCGGCCTTGATCAGGTCGAGAACGGTCTGATCTTCACGATGTAACTTCATGGGGTGGTATCCTTCGGCGATAATGGTTTCGGGCACCATCGCCAAGCCGCCTGCCGCGGTCAATATGCAAGCGCGAGGATGCAGCGTCGAGGCAGCAAGGGCGTATCATGAGGCCAATCGTCAGCGGTATTGGCCGCGGCATCGTCGCTGTGCGGGATTTTGGCAGCGCGGTTCCGACCTGTCGGCGCCTGGGCATCACCCCACCCAGCCCGAGTGCCGCACAAAGAGAAAGGGCCGTGGCAGTGCCACGGCCCTTTCGAACGCAATCGTGAGGGCGATCAGCGCTTCGAGAACTGGAAGCTACGACGCGCCTTGGCGCGGCCATACTTCTTGCGCTCGACGACGCGGCTGTCGCGCGTCAGGAACCCGGCGATCTTGAGGATGCCGCGCAGTTCCGGCTCGTAGTAGGTGAGCGCGCGGCTGATGCCGTGGCGCACCGCGCCGGCCTGGCCCGAAAGCCCGCCACCAACCACCGTGCAATAGACGTCGAACTGGTTGTAGCGATCGGCTACCAGGAACGGCTGGGTGATCAGCATGCGCAGCACGGGGCGTGCGAAATACTGGCCCACGCGCTTGCCGTTGATCATGATTTCGCCCTTGCCCGGCTTGATCCAAACGCGGGCAACCGCGTTCTTGCGGCGGCCGGTCGCATAGGAGCGGCCGAGCGTGTCGCGCTTGGGTTCGGCTTTGGGCTGGGCAGCCGGAATCGCGGTTGCGACCGCGAGATCCTTGAGGTCCGCCAGAGTGCGGGACTGTGTCTCAGACATAACGCTCAGCCTCGCTTATTCTTGGGATTGAGCGCCGCGATATCGAGCGGCTTGGGCTGCTGACCCGCATGCGGATGCTCGGCGCCCGTGTAGACATAAAGGTGCTTCATCTGCGCCCGCTGCAAAGGCCCGCGCGTGATCATCCGCTCCACTGCCTTTGTCACCACGCTGCCCGGGTTGGCCGAGGCGAGGCGCTCACGCACCGTGCGGCCTTTGATCCCGCCGGCATAGCCGGTGTGGTAGTAGAAAATTTTGTCCTCGACCTTGTTGCCGGTCAGGGCGACCTTGTCCGCGTTGATCACGACGATATTATCGCCGCTGTCGACATGCGGGGTAAAGGTCGGTTTGTGCTTGCCGCGCAGGCGATTGGCGATGATCACAGCGAGGCGGCCGAGGATTAGGCCTTCCGCGTCGATCAGCACCCAATCCTTCTGCACCTCCGCGGGCTTCAGCGAGAGGGTCGTCTTCATCCGGGATATTCCTTCAAACAGGAAGCGGGTTATGACGCCCCGCCTGCGTCCCGTCAAGCCGTTTTGATGCGGTATCTCCATACCGCACTCGGTGCTCCGGCTAGGGATCGCCGGGCAGAGCCGAGCCGAATGCGGTATCTAAATACCGCATAACGGACCCACCTTTCGGCGGCAACAGCTCGCCCCCCTCACCCTCATCGCCAGCCTCAGTTGGAGCCCAACCGGAATTAGGGGATATAGAACCGAACAGCGTGCGGGAGCATTTATGCTGATACTCGTGGTTGGCCCATCCGGTGCCGGCAAGGATACACTCATGGACGGTGCCCGAACACGTCTCGCCGCAAATCCCCGTTACCGGTTCGTCCAGCGTGACATTACCCGCCCTCGTGACGCCGGCGGCGAGGACCACAACCCCGTGAGCCCCGAACACTTTGCCACCCGGCGCGCCGCTGGTGCTTACGCCCTCTCCTGGGACGCCCACGGCCTCGGCTACGGCATCCCAATCGACATCGTCGATGACCTCGCTGCCGGACGCTGCGTCATCGCCAACGTCTCGCGCGCCGTCCTCACAGACGCCGCCGCCCGCTATCCCACCCGCATCCTTGAAATCACTGCCCCCATCGAAACCCTTGCCCGCCGCCTTGCCGCCCGGGGCCGGGAAACCGAAGCCGACATCGCCGCCCGCCTAGCCCGCGCCGTCCCCCTCCCCGAAGGGCTTGACATCGTTCACGTCGAAAACACCGGGCCCATCGAAACCGGCATTGAGGCTGTCCTCGCCACTCTTGCGAGCGGGCTCACCCCGCCAGCCTGATCCGCTCAGCCAACACAAACGCCGCGCCCGGCCCCGCCTGCGTGAACAGGCACAGCGCCGCCACCCGCCGCCGCACGGCGAGCGCTGCTGCGAAATGCCGCTCTGCCGCCGGCATGAACGCCGCGCGCTCTGCCGCATTCAGTCGCCGCGTCAGCGTCATATGGAAAAACCAGGTCGCGAACACGTAAGGATACCCCCAGCGCACCAGGTTCGCCTCCTGCGCCGCCGGTAATGCGCCCCCCTGCCGCCGCCGCGCCAATTCCGCGGCGCTGGCAGGCGCCCTCAAACCCTCCGCTCCCGCCACGCACGCATCCGCGAATGCCTGCAACGCCGGCGCAGGCGCGGCCTCCCGCAATGCCAAAAATCCGTGCAGATCAGTGATATGCAGAGGCGGCATATCAAACGCCGGCACAGCAGCCGCGATTTCCGATGCCGCCGCCAGCACATCGCCCCAGCCCACCCCGTCCCGCAACCGCATGGGTGGCTTCAGTGTGGCATGAAATCCATACCCCCGTGCCTCCGCCGTGATCGCCCCTATATCCGGCAAATCCGGTTGCGCCCGCTGCTCTGCCCGCTCGGCATCCCAGCCCAGCCATGAGGCTGCCGCCTCTGCCAGCGGATCGTCGGGCTCGGGCGCATAATAGAACGCTACCCGTCCCTCCGGGCCCAATCCGCTCACGCCACCCGCGCCCCGGCCCGATACACCTCGCGCACGACGGGCTGCCCCTCATGCAGCCGCAGCCGAACGAAATCCGCACGCAGCCCCGCTGCCAGCCGTCCACGATCGTTCAAATTTGCCATCCGCGCCGGATTGTCCGTGATCAGCGCCACCGCCTCGGGGAGGCCGATCCCGCACGTCGCCGCGCTGATGAACGCAGCCTCGATCAGCGCCGCCGGCACATAGTCGGAGGCAAACGCATCCACCGTCCCCGCCTTGACCAGATCCGCCGCGTTCACGTTGCCTGAATGGCTCCCGCCGCGAACAATATTCGGCGCCCCGGCAATCACCGTCATCCCCGAAGCCCGCGCCGCCGTCGCTGCCGCCAAGGTCACCGGAAACTCGCTGATCCGGATCCCGTCCGACACATTCTCCGCGATCTCTGCCGGCGTTTCGTCATCATGGCTCGCCACAACGATATCCCCGCGCGCCAGCCGCAGCGCGATCCGCGCCAGGATCGCATGCCGGTTCGGTGTTCTCAGCCGGGCCCGCTGTGCCACCAACTCATCGATCCGCCGGTCGATCACCTCTGCACTCATTCCCGATGACCGCCGCAACGCCCGATAACGCTCCACATTCGCATACTGCCCCACGCCAGGGCTGTGATCCATCAGGCTCACCATCCGCACCTCGGCGTGATCCGCCACCGGTTCCAGGAAGTTGAGCACATCCTTCGCCGGCATTTCGCACCGCAGATGCAGGAAATGCTCGCTCTTCAACAACCCTGTCGGCCCCAGCGCATCCAGATCTGCCACCCCGTCGCGAAACGTCCGCATCCGGCTCTCGTCGAACCCCAGATCTCCCAGGCACAACGAGTCGAACACCGTCGTCACCCCCGCCGCCGCGCACTGCGCATCATGCGCCAGCATCGCCGATCGCGACGGCCACCGTGCCGTCGCCCGCGGCTGCACCTGGCGCTCCAGATTGTCGGTGTGCAAATCCACCACACCGGGGATGATCGTCTCGCCCCCGCAATCCACGGCTCCCCCTGCCGTCGAACGGCCGGGCTGCACATCGGCGATTACCCCATCGCGCAGCACCAGGGTCCCCTCCAGTACCGCATCGCGCAACACCAGCCTGGCATTGGTCAGGATTGTCTCGGTCATTCCGGCCTCGTGATTTTCGATATCAAACGCCGACCTGATAGAGCCGGTCGGCAATGGCGTCACGCACGCTCGCGTCATGGAAGATTCCGACCACCGCCGCCCCGCGCGCCTTGGCCTCGCGGATCATCCCGATCACCACATCGCGGTTTGCGGCATCGAGCGAGGCAGTCGGCTCATCCAGCAGCAGGATCGGATGGCCGCCGATGAAGCCCCGCGCCAAATTGATCCGCTGTTGCTCCCCCCCCGAAAACGTCGCCGGCGGCAACCCGTGCAGCCGCGCCGGGATATTCAACCGCCGCAACAACCCCGCTGCCCGCTCCATCGCATCCCCTGCCCCCCGCGCCGCATCGGCCACGATATCCAACGCCGAAACCCGCGGCACCACCCGCAGAAACTGGCTCACATATCCCAAGGTCGCCGCCCGCACCGCCACCACCTGCCGCGGCAACGC
>CANFKS010000098.1 GCA_947447625.1 Rhodospirillales bacterium
ACGTGAACCAGGCCAGCACGGGGGCAACGTCGAACGTTACGGTCAAGGCCGCTGCTATCGGCTACACGGTCTCCATCAGCCAATAGGCCGATGCGCGATCCGATCACCCCGGGGCCGGCCATGCGCTGGCCGGCCCCACGCCACATCGCCGGGGCGCTCGTTGCCCTGGCGGTGCTGGTTGCGAGCCCGGCGCGTGCCGCGTGGTTCGATATTTGCCGCGGCATCAATCTTGGCGGGCCCGCGATGCGCGCCATGGTCGTGCCCAAAGGCACGCTGTTTCGCGACAATGGCCGCGCCGATGATCCCCTCGCCGATTTTACCGGCGACAAGTGGCAGTTGCGGCTGGAAACCCTCTACGGCGTGGAGATTCCGCAAATCGGCCAGTGCGTGCGCGTGTTGGTGCGCATCACCGGGGATTCCGCCACCAAATTTGTCGCCGCCACCGATGGCCGCCGCTTCGTGTATGCCGGCGCGGCCGACCTGCTGGACCCTATCCCGCCGAGCGAGGAACTGCTGTCCGCCCGCGGCCGGGTGGTGGACAGCGTGCCCTGACCGCCCCCGTCACCAGGAGATCCCCATGGCCTCCACCCGATCCGCCGCTGCCACGCTTCTCGCTGTGGCGGCCCTGCTCGTCCTGGCGCAGCCGGGCCGGGCGGAAAATCTGATCTTTATCGATGCGGGCACCACCGGCTCGCTCGGCTCGCTGGCGATCGTTCAGGACCCCGCCAACCCCAGCAACACCCTGGCCGGCAGCAGCGACGGCAGCGTGGCCTTTCCGGTCACCACATCGCTCGCCAGCCTTGCCGTGACCCAGTCGGGCGCTGGCAACACCATGGTCGGATCGGTGGCCGGCACGCGCAATGCCCTTGTGGTGACCACCAACATGCGCAGCGGCGGCGGCTCCAATCTGCTCACCGCGGCAGCGGGCAGCAGCGGGGCGCAGGTGCAGTATGCGGTGTTCTCCGAGGCAACCACCACGGCCAGCACCGTGACAGCGACACTGAACAGCGTGACCGGCGGTGTGTACGTCCAGCAGGGCGCGGCCGGTGCTGTGGACCTGACCGTCAATGGCGGTGGCTACGCGCTGGGTCATCTCGCCACCATGCCCAACCCCGGCGCGACCACCGCCCCTCCCGGCGTGCCGGCCGGTTTCTATACCGGCGGCAATCCCGGCGTTGCGGTCTATCAGTCCGGCAACGGGACCATCGGCGCGGTGGTCACTGCAACCGGGGCTGGCTACACAGCAGCAATCACCAACGCATCGGCCCCATCGGGGTCTCTATTGGCCTACCAAGTGCTGAACGTCGTCTTAACGGCACCGTAGCAGCGCTCTCGCCAGCCGAGGCAAACCATGTTGCACAGCCCCCGCGCATCCACGACCCACGCAGCGCTGCTGCTGCTGTTGGCGCTGCTGCTGTCGCATGGCCCGGCCGCCGCGGCCGGGGCAGAGTGTGCCGCTCAGGCGCCCGCCTTTGCCTCCGACCTCTGTGCCGGCCACATGGGCGCGCCGCAGGACGAGATCGTCCTCCGCACCGCCTTGTCCGCCATTGTGACCGATCCCTGCGCGGGCAGGCTTGGCGTTTACTTCGTCGATGGCGAATCGATGATGCCCACCCTGGTTACCGAAACCGCCGTTCCCGTGCGCTGCTGGCACCGGCGAATCACGGCCGAACCCGGCATCAAGATCGACGCCGGCGACATCGTCGTGTTCCATCAGCCCCTGGCGCAGGACGGCGCCCTGATCAAGCGCGTCATCGGCCTGCCCGGCGATCTCATCGAGGAAATCAACGGCATGATCTCCCTGAACGGCCATGTGCTTGGCCGCCGGCGTGGCGCGGAGGTGCCGCTGCCGGCCCCTCACCTGACGCTCCAGCTTTTTGATGAAGCCCTGCCCAACGGCCGCCGCTACACGATCCTGAAACTGGCGGACAGCGCGCGCGGGGGCACCGCGCTGCGCTTTATCGTGCCGCCCGAGCATATCTTCGTCCTCGGCGACAACCGGGACAACAGCCGGGACAGTCGGGCTTTCGGCGCCGTGCCGACCGCGGACATTATCGGTATTGCCGCGCTGCCAGCAACGAGAGAGCCATGACGGCGAGAACTGCCTTGACGCCTGCCCGACGCGCGATCCACGCCGCCGTGCGAGTCAGCCTCTGGCGATCGAACAAAGAGTTAGAGCGGGATGAATGCACCGATCAGAAGGCCTCCCGCTCTAACCCGCCACCATGATATCGAGCCAGCCCTGCGCTGTCGCCGTGGCCGTATTGCCGGGGCGCAGCAGCACGGTGGTCATCGCCGATTCGACGATGGCTGGGCCCGCGACGGCTTGCCCCGGCGCCAGGCGATCCAGCGCATAGACGGGCACGTCGAGCCATCCCCCGATATGGATGCGCCGTTCACCGACCGGCGCGGCCGGCGCACGCGGCGCCAATGCGGGCTCCTGCGGCAGGTCGGGCAGCACGCCGATGACAGCCGTACGGGCGTTCACCAGCACCGCATCCTGGCTGCGCAGCGCGTAGGTGTACAGCGCCTCGTGGCGGGCGTGGAAGCGTTCGACGATCTGCGGTAGCGGGTCGGCCACCGACCAGTCGATATCGGCCAGCGGCACCGCGATTTCGAAGATCTGCTCGCCGTAGCGCATCTCCACCGTTCGCTCGATGCGCACCGGGCCGTCATAGCTGGCGGACAGGCGGGCGCGGCCCTCGGCCTCCATATCGTCGAACATGCGCTTTACCGCGCCACCATCGAGCCGCCCGGTGTCGCCGATATGGGTGCGCGAGACCTCAAAGCGCAGATCGGTCGCCAGCATCCCCCAGGCCGACAGCACGGAGGCCACACGCGGCACGATCACGCGGGACAGATCGAGCTGGCGCGCCACATCGGCGACATGAAGCCCGGCGGCGCCACCGAACGACAACAGGGCAAAACGCCTCGGATCCACCCCGCGGCGCACCGAAACCAGCCTTATGCCCTCGGCCATGTTGGTGTTGACCACGCGATGGATGCCCTCGGCCGCCTGAATGCGGCTGACCCCGAGTTCGCCCGCAAGCCGATCCAGCGCGGCCTCGGCAGCGGCACCATCGAGCGTGGCACGCCCGCCGAGGAAACGAGCGGGGTCAAGGTAGCCGAGCACCAGATTGGCGTCCGTCACCGTCGCCCGCGTGCCGCCTCGGCCGTAGCAGGCGGGGCCGGGCGAGGCGCCGGCAGATTCAGGGCCGACATGCAGAATGCCCCCGGCATCGGCCCGCCCGATCGAACCGCCGCCCGCGCCGAGACTCGCGATATCGAGGCTGTTCAGCGCCAATCGATGCCCGCCCACGCCGCGCCCGGAGGCCAACGCCGGTTCGCCGTCGACGATAAGGCAGATATCGGTGCTGGTGCCCCCCATGTCGAACGGGATCAGGTCTCCCGTGCCAAGCAGCCGCGCCGCATAGCGGCTGCCCGCGACACCCCCGGCCGGGCCGGACAGCACGCCCCCGGCCGCAATGCGCGCCGCCTCGTCCACCGGCGTCACCCCGCCGTGGGACTGGATGATGAGCAGCGGGCCACCGTAGCCGCCCTCCCTGAGCCGCGCCTCCAGCCGCTTGAGATAGCGCGACAAGGCGGGCCCGACATAGGCGTTCACGATGGTGGTCGAAACCCGGTCGAACTCCTTGATCTGCGGGAACACCTCGGACGACAACGAGAGATAAACCCCCGGCAGCGCGGCCGCGACGGCGGCGGCGGTGGCGCGCTCATGTGTCGCATCGCGCCAGGCGTGCAGATAGCAGATCGCCACCGCCTCCACCTGCTCCGCCCGCAACACCGCGATGGCCGCATCGAGGGAAGCGCTGTCGAGCGGGATTTCGATGCGCCCATCCGGCCTGATCCGCTCGCGCACCCCGAGCCGGCGATGCCGCGGCACGAGCTGCACCGGCGGCGGCATGCGGAGATTATAGCGATCATCCTTCAGCCCCTCGCGCATCTCGATGATGTCGCGATGCCCTTCGGTGGTGAGCAGGCCGACCTTGGCGCCCTTGTGCTCCAGGAGCGCGTTGGTCGCCACCGTGGTGCCATGGACGATGCGCTCGGTGCCGGCAAACAGCCCGGCAAGGTCGAGCCCCAGCGCCTCGGCGAGCTGGGCGAGCCCGTTCAGCACGCCGACCGAGGGGTCGGGCGGGGTGGAGGCCGATTTGGCCAAGGTGGTGCGCCCGGCAGGATCAACCGCCACCAGGTCCGTGAATGTGCCGCCGACGTCGATTCCGATGCGCAGCATGGCTCAGCCCTCGCCCACGAAGCCGGTCACACGGTCCTGCGTCCGGTGTTCGGCCTTGCGCCGCACCGGATCGCCCCAGCCGCCGCCGCCGCCCGATTCGACCATGAACACATCGCCGGGATGCACGCGCAGGCCGACCTCCTTGGTCTTTATCACGCGCGGCACGCGGCCCTCGGAATGCAGGACATAGCGATGCGGCGCGCCATCCGCCCCGCCCAGAATGCCGCAGGCACCATGGCGCACCCCGTCACCGGCCGTATTGGCAAGCGCCGGTTCGGCGATTTCGGCGACCATTTCGAGAACGCCGCCAGGTCCGCCACGATACTGCCCGTCTCCGCCTGAATCAGGCCGGAACTCATGGCGCCGGAACAGGAACGGGAAGCGCACTTCGGTCACTTCGAGACTGCCGAACTTGATGCCGCCCGCGGCCTGCCACTCGCCCGCGCCGGGCCAGCCATCTCCCACCGGCGAGGCCCCACCGCCGGGGCGGGCCTGGAACAGATGCCAGATGAACGCCTTGCCGGTCCGCGGGTCCTTTCCCGAAATCGCGATGCGGAACCGCCGCCCCCAGCCCGCCATTGCCCGGTCCGGACAGGCCGGGGCCAGCGCGGTGATGATCGCCTCCATGATCTCCTGCCCGCAATGATTGGTGCACAGCGTCACCGGGGCGCCCGGATTGGCCCACACCACCGTGCCGGGCTGCGCGATCACCGTGAGCGGACGGAACGCCCCGTCGTTCTTCGGCGTGTGCGGATCGATCAGATAGGCGAGCGCCACGGCGACGGCTGATTGCATATTGGGGTGCGACGAATTGACGAAGCCGATCACCTGCGGATGGCTGTCCGTCAGGTCGACGGTCAGGTCGCTGCCCTGCTTGGTGACGGTGGCGCGGATATGGATGTTTTCGATGCCGTGCCCGTCGTCATCCAGGACCGCCTCGCCGTGATAGACGCCATCCGTCCATTGCGCGATCACCGCGCGGGCCTGGCGCTCCGCCCCGTCCAGCACCGCCTCGATCGCGGCATGGGTGGTGGGCCAGCCGAACTCCCCGGCCAGGGCCAGCAGGCGGCGCTCACCGACATGGGCCGAACCGGTCATCGCGGCCAGGTCTCCGCGGAAATCGTTGGGATGGCGCACATTGACCACCAGCATCTCCAGCACGTCCCGCCTCACAACACCCTGCGCATAAAGCCGCAGCGGCGTGACGCGGATGCCCTCCTGCCAAATCTCGGTCGCCGCCGCGTTGTAGGCGCCATGCGTCGCGCCGCCGATGTCGGACTGGTGCGCCCGGTTGATCGCCCAGAACACCGGCGTATCGCCATCGAACACCGGCACGAACACCGTCAAATCCGGGATGTGATTGCCGCCGTGATACGGATCATTGAGCAGGAACACGTCGCCGCGATGGATGTCGCCCTCGAAAAATTCCGTGATCGCCCGCGCCGCCCAGGGCAGGGCACCGACATGGATCGGCACATGCTCGGCCTGTGCGATCAACCGCCCGTCGAGCCCGCAGATCGCGGTCGAAAAATCACGCGAGGAATTGAGGATCTGCGAATATGCGGTCCGCAACATCGCCTCGCCCATTTCCTCGACGATGGCATGCAGCCGGTGCTGGATGACAGAAACAGTGATACGGTCGGGGGTCATGGCAGTCTCCTCGGGCAGGCCGCGAGTGTCCGGCGGGTTGGCGGTATTGTGCAACCCCTGGGGAGCCGGAGAATCCATGTGCTCGCGTGACGACAGGAGGCAAAAAGCAATGAGCGAGGCCGCACACCCTGAAATGCAACGCGTGGATGGCCGTCGAGGCAGACTGGGGCTGCGCCAGCCCCAGTCTGCCAGCGATTTCAGGCCTTGCCAGCGAGGCGGAGATCATCCGCGAGATACGCATCCGCCCGCACCGCAACCCGCAGATCGGCCTGGCTCGACAGCCCCACCGGCTCGCCGCCCGCCTGCAACCCGGCCAGCGTGGCCCGAACCGCCCTCACGGTCGCCGACAGCACTTCCTGCGGATAGATCGCGATCTTGATGCCATTGGCGGCAAGACCCTTGTTGATTTCGCTATAGGGCTTCCCGGTCGGGCCGGTCACCGAGATATGCGGCTTGCCTCCGCTCGCCTGCACCGCGGCACGCTGCTCCTCCCCCGTGGCGGGCGAGTCGAGAAACAGGATGTCGGCGCCCAGCGCGGTGAATATCTTGATCCGCTCCAACGCCTCCTCGAACCCGCGCGACGGGCGGCTATCGGTGCGGGCGAGCAGCAGCACGCCCTCCTCCTTGGCGGTCTCGATCGCGGCCTTGAGGCGCAGCACGGCGGCATCGCGCTCGACCGTCAGCTTCGCCATGTCCTTGCCAAGCTGGCGCGGCCATTGCTTGTCCTCGATCAACACGGCGGCACAGCCCATGCGGGCATATTCGCGCACCGTCCGCTGCACCGCGAACTCGTTGCCATAGCCGGTATCGCCATCGCCCAGCCACAGCACCGAAGGCGCCGCAGTGACGATGTTGGACACCGCATCGCGCATTTCCGGGAACGACAGCAGGTCCATGTCCGGCATGCCGAGCGTCATCGCCGAAATCGACGAACCCGACGCGAACCCAACCTTGAAGCCGGCCTCCGCGACAAGCCGCGCGCCCATGCCATCACCCACGCCGGGCATAAGGTGCATCGCGGAGGTTTCGAGCAGGGCCTTGAGAGCAGCGGGAGCAGGACGCATCTTGGAGTTCCTTGTCAATTCGAGATATGCCGCGTTACTGCGCCGGATAGGCCCAGCAGGTCTGCGGCGGAATGTTGATCGCAACCCGACTGCCCGCTGGATGCGGCATGGTCGTGCCGGTCGCCAGCGCCTCGACGGTCGTGGCCCCGAGGCGCAACGCGTAAGCGGTCTGCACGCCCTGGAACCGCTGGCTCACCACCTCGGTGTCAAACCGGTTCTCCGCCGCCACCGCCTCAAGCCTTATGTTCTCCGGCCGGATCGCGACCGTCACCGCAGCCCCAGGCGCCAGGCCCTGCGCGCACCACGCCTGCATCACCAACCCGCCGTCCAGCTCCACCGAGCCGAATTCGCCCTGCCGATCCCGCAACCGGCCCGGCAGGAAATTCGACGCGCCGGTAAAACTCGCGACGAACAGATCGGCCGGTCGATTATAGACTTCCTCCGGTGATGCCATCTGCAACAGCTTGCCGTTCTGCATCACGCCGATCCGGTCCCCCAGCACCACGGCCTCGAGCTGGTCATGCGTGACATACAACGCCGTCAGCCCCGCCGCCTTGATGATCCGGCGCAGATCGTCGCGCAGCCGCAGCCGCAACTGGGCGTCGAGGTTCGACAACGGTTCATCGAGCAGCAGCAGGCGCGGTGCGTAGACCATCGAACGCGCCAGCGCCACGCGCTGCATTTGCCCGCCCGACAACTGCACCACCGGGCGATCGGCGTATTGCGCCAGATCCACCAGGTCGAGCGCACCATCCACCTTGCGGGTCATCTCGGCGCCCGAAAGCCCCCTGCCCTTCAGCGGATACGCGACATTCTGGCGCACCGTCATATGCGGCCACACCGCGTAGGACTGGAACACCATGCCGACATTGCGCGCACGCGGCGGCACCAGCAGCCCCCGCTCCGGGGCGGACACAAGCGCATCGCCGATGCGGATTGTCCCCCCCGTCGGATGTTCGAGGCCGGCGACGCAGCGCAGCGTCGTCGTCTTGCCGCAGCCGGACGGGCCGAGCAGGACCACGATCTCGCCGGCCTCGACGGTGAACGAAACATCGTCCACCGCCGGCTTGCCGGTGTTGAAGACCTTACGAAGATTGGCGATTTCGAGATTGGCGGACATTCAGGGCCTTACTGGCGATAGCCGAACACGGTGTTCCATTCCTCGATCCACTTGTCGCGCAGATCACGGAACTCCTCGAATTTGGGCACCCACACCTTCGCCACCTTCGGATCAAACCCATCCGGCATGAACGGCGGGTTTATCAGGGCGGTGAGGTTGCCCTGGTCCTTGATGGTGAAGGCCTGCCCCTCCTCGGACAGCGACCAGTCCATGAACAGCCGCGCCGCATTGGGGTTGGCGGCCGTCTTGGGGATGCCGGTGGCATAGGGCGAGGCCGGCACGCCCTCGGGCGGGAAAAAGATCTCGATCGGCGCGCCGTCGCGCTTCTTGGGGAAAATCGCGTTGTAGATCAGCGGCGCAATCACCGCCTCGCCCCGCACCAGCGCATCCGCCAGCGGCGCGCCCGACGGGTAGAGCTGCGGCTTGGTGGCCGCCTGGCGGGCCCAATAATCCGCGCCCAGCACCTGGCGCTCGAACATGATCCGCGTCCATGTCGTGCCGCCCGAAGGCGCGATGACGGTGCCGATCTGCTTGTTGCCGTATTCGGGCTTCGTCAGATCCCACCAGCTCTGCGGCGGCTTCTTTACCAGCTCCGAATTGTAGGCGATCGACCACGCCGGCGTCAGCCGCGGCCACAGCTTCGGCGAGACCATCGAGGACGGCAGATAATCCTTCGCGTTCGGCGGCGCGTAATCCTGAAACAGGTCCTCGATCCCCTTCATCAGCCCGCGATCGGAGTGATCGATCACATCGGCGGTCAGCTTGCCCGCCGCCGCCTCGGTCTTGATGCGGGTGATCAGCTGCCCGCCGGATGCGCGCACCATTTCGATGCGCACGAACGGGAAGCGCTTGTTGAAGGCGTTGATCACCTCCTGCTCCACCTCGGTGAACGAGGCGGTGTAGTAGACCATCTTGCCTTCCTTGCGCGCGGCGGCGACGAGGTCGGCTGACGCTGTGAAGGGAGCGGCCAGCGCACGCCTGCTGAGAATGGCAGGGGCGGCCAGGGCCGCGCCGACGAGGTTACGGCGGGACAGTTTCATTGAGATCATCCTTCGTGAACTACCCGGCACGGCCGACGCCACCGGCGGCGCCGCGCGACAGGCGGTTGGTGATACCGATAAGCACGCCCAGAATAACCATCTGCACCAGGCTGAACGCGGCCGTCACACTGACATTGCCGCCCTCGTAATAGCCGAGCAGTTGCACCGCCATAACCATCGTGCCGCTGGAATACAGAAACAACGATGAGCCCAACTCGCGGATCGCAAGCACGAAGAGCAGCGTCATCGCCGCCACCACACCGGGCCGCGCCAGCGGCAGCATGATGGTGGCGATCGTCGACAGCGTGCCCCGCCCGCAAATCCACGCCGCCTCCTCCAACTCCTTGTGGATCTGCATCAGCGACGTTGACAGCGCCTTGATCGTATCGGGCAGGAACCGCGCCACGAATGCCAGCGCCAGGATCCAGATCGTGCCGTAAAACCCCCCGGGCAGCCCGATCCAAGCCCACAAATAGGCTACACCGATCACCAGCCCCGGAATCGCCACCGGCACCGTCGCGATCAGGTCGATCACCCGTCGCCCCGGCGCATTGCTGCGCACCGTGGTATAGCCGATCGCGAAACTCAGCACGCCGCCGATCACCGCGGTGATCACCCCCACTTCCATCGTGTTGATGATCGAGTTGATCGTCGCCGGATTGGAAAACAGCCGCTCGAAGTGGAGCAGGCTATATTGTTTGGTATCGAACAATGATGTGATATCGCGAATAAACAAAAATTTGCGAAACGCCGCCACCACCAGCGCCAAAGTCGGCAGAACCACCACGATGAACAGATAAACCATCGCCAACCCCAGCGTCAGAAACCGCCAAGGCCCGAGGTTCAACGAGCGCGGCCTGAACGCCTTGCCCGCCACCGTCGTAAACGACCGTCCCGACAGCACCTTCTGCTGCGCATAAACCAGGATCCCGGTGACCACCATCAGGATCATCGCCACCGCCGCCGCCGTGCTGTAGCGCGGCGGAGACCATGAGGTCAGCGAGAAGATATAGGTCGTCAGCACAGAGATATTGGCCGGCGCCCCCAGCACCGCCGGCACACCATAGATGCCAAGCATCACCACAAAGCTCAGCAACATGCCCGAGATGATCGCCGGCAGGATCAGCGGAAACGTCACCGTAAACAACGTCCTGACCGGCCCTGCCCCGGAAATCTCGGCGGCCTCCTCCAGCGAAGGGTCCATGTTGCGCAGCGCCGAGGCGGTGAACATATAAACATAAGGCGCGTAGTACATGCCGAAAACAAACACGATCCCCGGCATGGAATACAGGTTGATCCGCCAATCGAGCCCGGTTTTCGCCAGGAACGTGTTGATCAGCCCTGTTTTCGGGGACCCCAGGATCGACCACGCCACCCCCGCTACCAGCGGCGGCACGAACAGCGGCAACATACCGGTCGCCGCGATCAGCCCCTTCCACGGCGTATTGGTGCGCACCACGATCCACGCGAACGTCAACCCGATCAGCACCGCGAACACCGTGCCTCCGAAGCAGGCGATCAGCGAGTTTCCGAGGATTTCATGGACATTCGGATTGGAAAGCACGGTAAAGAAATTGTCGAGGGACACGTGCATGTTGGCATAGCCGTCGGTCACCGGATTGCCGTCTGTCAACGTGCCAAGCAGCAACATCATGACAGGATAGATCACCAAAAACGACAGGATCGCGAGCAACAGGGCGCTCCACGCCCAGGCGAACAACCTCCCACCACGCCTCGCATCGCCAAATGCCGCCATGCCTCGCCGTCTCCCGTCTCTTGGAGGGCAACCTCGCAGAACCGGCGACGCGCGGGAAGCCCCCTTCGGATGGCGCCGCGGCCATGGCGCCATCCGCTCGACAGTGATCGACGCAGGATGCGGCCGCATGCACAGCCGCGTGTCCCCCATAATAAAGCCACGCGGAGGTTATAGGCACATGCCTCGCGCAGAAATGCCGGGCCCAGGAATTTCTGTTTTTCGGAATATGTTATAAATATTGACGAATTGCTGATCGTCCATGGGCTCGTGATCAGCGCACGTTGAAAAAAACCAATAAACATTATATTATATGGTAACGATTCGTCATTTTTTATATCTCTCTGCCTCGGCAGAGGCAATCGACAGGATCACCATCATGCGAATCCTTCTCGTCCAAGGCCACGTGGCCGAAGCCAAAACCACCACCGCCCTGCTCGAATCGAGCGGCGGCGTGGTCGATCACGTGCGCGCCGGACAGGATGCGCTGACCTTTCTGCAAACCTACGACTATGATGCCGTGGTGCTTGACCGCGTGCTCACCGATGGCGAAGGCGCTGACGCGCTGCGCCGCTTCCGCGCCGAAGGCTGCGCCCCGCCGGTCCTGATGGTAGCCGATTGCAGCACCGGCAAATTCCGCGCCCACGCGCTGCGCATCGGCGCGGACGATATCCTGCCCAAGCCGTATGACGAGGACGAGCTGCTCGCCCGCGTCGAAGCCATCGTGCGCCGCCGCCACGGCTTCACCCAGTCGATCCTTCGGGTCGGCCCGCTCGCAGTCGACATGGGCAGCCGCCAGGTGCGCATCGGCAGCCATCCGCTCGCCGTCACCCGCAAGGAATTCGCGATCCTTGAATTGCTGGTGTTGCGCAAGGGCCGGGTTATCCCGAAGCAGAGCTTTCTGGAACATCTCTACACCGGCCTCGACGGCCCAGAAACCCGGGTAATCGATGTTTTCGTCTGCAATCTCCGCAAAAAACTGGCAGCTTGGGGCTGCGGCTACCTGATCGATACAGTGCGGGGGCATGGCTACATCATGCGTGACGGTGCCGATGGCGCCTCCGATATGGCCCCGCTGTCGCCCGGCTCAGCGGATGATGCGCGCCGCCTCCGCAGGTTGATTCTCCAACCCGGCTGACGCGACCGCCCGCGGCGCGCCATCCAAGAGCCGGCCGGCAAACGCGTCCCCACGAAATTCGTCCCCGCATGTCGATTTTTCGACCGACGGAAACTCTTGATTCATCTTTCCAACGGAAAAACAGCGTCAGTCGCTGTTTTTGAGACAAATCCAATTTCCCGGATCGTCTCCCCGGCAGCGGCCCCCTTTCAACGGCCTCTCGCACGGGGATTCCGCCATGAAACTGCCAGCAGCCCTCCGCCCCTTCCACACCTTCTGGGACTCCAAACCCTTCGAGGACCTCCTCGCTGACCCCGTCAGCCTCCCTGCCTTCGAGACCAACAGCGCCGAGCCGCCTCCGCCGCTCGCGCCCATCACCTCGGCCCTGCTCAACCTCGCCAACCCGGTCGGCAACACCGGGGACCGCGCCATGCTCGGCGGCACCGCCCGCAGCCTCTACAACGTCAGCGGCGCCGGCGTGAAAGTCGGCATCCTCTCCGACAGCTTCAACCTGCGCAGCGGCTACACCGTCGACACCGCCAGCGGCGCCCTCGCCTCCGGCATCCAGATCCTCAAGGACGGCCCCGCCGGCGGCGCCGACGAGGGCCGCGCCATGGCCCAACTGGTCCACCAGGTCGCCCCCTCCGCCAGCCTCGCCTTCTACACCGCCTTCCGCGGAGAAGCCGATTTCGCAAACGGCATCAAAGCCCTCGCCGCCGCCGGCTGCAAAGTCATCGTCGATGACGTGACCTATCTCAGCGAACCCTTCTTCCAGGCCGGCGGCCTCATCCAGCAGGCCATCGCCAGCGTCATCGGCCAGGGCGTCAGCTACTTCACCTCCGCCAGCAACCAAGGCACCAACTTCTACGAAAACCGCTTCACCGGCCTCGCCACCAAGCTCCCCGGCCTCAACGGCACCTACCAGACGATGAATTTCGGCACCGCCACCACCCCACGAAACCTGCAAAGCCTTACCATCGCCAAAGGCGCCACCGCCACGATCGATCTGCAATGGGACCAACCCTTCGCCTCCATCGGCACTGGCCACGCCTCCGCCAACAGCCTCGGCCTCGTCCTCTATGATGCCGCCGGCAAAATCGTCGCCAGCGCGTTGGCCAACCGCACCGGCGGCGATCCGGTGCAGATCATGCGATTCACCAACACCACAGGCAGCACCGATTTCCGCCTCGGCATCCTCACCAACGGCGGCGCCGTGCCACCCAACCTTTTCAAATACATCGTCTACGGCAGCGGCACGACGATCAACGACCGCAACGCCGGCATCGGCTCCGGCACCATCATCGGCCACGAGGAAATGGCCGGCGTCAACTGCGTCGGCGCCATCGCCGCCAGCAACAGCACCGCCCTAGGCGGCAACGGCCGCATCGAAGCCTTCTCCTCTGTCGGCCCCGGCACCATCCTCTTCGACAGCAGCGGCAACCGCCTAGCCACCGCCATCTCCACCGCCAACGTCGATTTCGTGGCCCCCGACGGCATCGCCACCAGCGTCTTCAGCCCCTTCTACGGCACCTCCGCCGCAGCGCCCGACGCAGCCGCCGTCGCCGCCCTCATGCTGCAGGCCAATACCAATCTCTCGCCCACGCAAGTCACCGCCATGCTTGCAGCATCCGCCATCAAAGTTACCGGCCCCGCCAACGGCACCGGAAGCGGTCTCATCCAGGCCACCAGCGCCGTTCAGCAAGCCCTCGCCGCCAAATCCAAACCTGACATCACACCCACCAAAGCCATCACCGGCAGCGCCACACCCACCAGCACCGGCGGCGCCCTGTCGCATGACTTCAACACCGCCCTCACCTCCCTTTTCCAGGACCCCACCGCCATGCAGGACTTCTTCGCGACCACCGACCCCAGCCTCGCCCTGCCCGACGTCCAGATCACCACCGCCACCGCCTTCGCCATCGGTCACGCCCTTGGTGACACCCCCACCCTCATCTTCGACGATCCCACCACACACCTCCTGGCCTGATCTCACCAACTGCGGCAACATCCCCCTCCAACCGGAGGGGGACCACCACCATGGACCAAGACAAACTCGCCGCCCTGCGCGCCCGCTACGCCAACGGCCGCAGCGACGCTGCCGATGACCCCGACTTCCGCAAAGCCATCGCCCTCATCTTCTCCGCCGATGGCCGCCGCGCCTTCCCCTATTCCGGCGTCTCCACCTTGCTCGACGCCCCCTACCGGCCGGACGCCCCGAACCTGCCCGACTATGGCGGCCTCCAGGTCGCTCTCGTCGGCGTGCCGATGGACCTCGCCGTCACCAACCGCGCCGGCTCCCGCCTCGGCCCGCGCGCCGTCCGCGCCATCGAACGGATCGGGCCCTACCACCACACCCACCGCCTCGCCCCGCTGGCCGAACTCAAAGTGGCCGATGTCGGTGACGTCCCCTTCCGCAGCCGCTACTCCCTGCCCGACTCGATCGAAGACATCGAAACCTTCTACACAAAACTCCACGCCGCCGGCGTCATCCCCGTCAGCATCGGTGGGGATCACTCGATCTCCTACCCCATCCTGCGTGCCCTCGGCCGTGACCGCCCCGTCGGCCTCGTCCATATCGACGCCCATTGCGACACCTCCGGCGAACTCGAAGGCAGCCGCTTTCACCACGGCGGCCCCTTCCGCCAGGCCGTCCTCGACGGCGTGCTCGACCCCGAACGCACGATTCAAATCGGCATCCGCGGCTCCGCCGAAATGCTCTACGAATTCTCCTACACCTCGGGCATGACCGTCATCCACGCCGAGGAAATCGACTGCCTCGGCCTGCAAGCCGTCATCGCCAAAGCCCGCAGCGTGATCGGCGACGGGCCCTTCTACCTCTCCTTCGACATCGACGCCCTCGACCCCGCCTACACACCGGGCACCGGCACCCCCGAGGTCGGCGGCCTCACCCCGCGCGAAGCCCAACATATCCTGCGCGGCCTCACCGGCCTCAATCTCATCGGCGGCGACGTCGTCGAAGTCGCCCCCCAATACGACCCCACTACCGTCACCGCCCAAATCGGCGCCATGATGGCCTTCGAAATCGTGTCACTCCTGGCGCTGCAAGCCCGACAAAGCTAGAGCGCGTTGACATTTAGCGTATCCAGATGAACGTGCCGACGAGGTATAGCATGGACAGAAATGCACGAGATGTCTGCTCGTAGCGTGTTGCGATGCGCCTGAAGTGCTTGATCTTCAGGAAGAAACGCTCGATGAGGTTCCGCT
>CANFKS010000099.1 GCA_947447625.1 Rhodospirillales bacterium
ACAAGCCCCGGCCCCGCTGCTCCTGATGAAAACAGACCCGCCGCTCTCGCTGCTGCACCGTCTCTGGCGCCGTTTCCCCGCCCAACGCCGACGCCATCTGTTCACGCGCCTGACCGCAGCCCTCGCCCCCCACCCCGACCGGCCGCCGCCGCCAGCGCGCCACGGCCTCATCATGCTCGGCGAATTCTCCCGCGCCTCCGGCCTCGGCGAATCGGCCCGCCTCGTCCACCAAGCGCTCGTCGCCCTCGGCATCCCCATTTGGACCATCGACATCGACCACCCCGCGATCCCCGCCGACCTGCCCGATGGCGCGCCGCTGCTGATCATGGTCAATCCGCCGATGCTGCCCTATGCCCTGCTGCGCCTGCCCCGCCGCCTGATCCGCCGCCGGCGCATCATCGGCCACTGGGCCTGGGAACTCCCCACTCTGCCCGAAACGTGGCGCCTCGGCCTGCGCTTCGTCCACGAAATCTGGACCATCTCCCGCTTTGCCGCCGACGCCATCCGCACCATGCTGCCGCCATCGAGCGACATCGCGATCCGCATCCTGCCCAACCCCATCGCCAGCGCCCCGCCCATACCCTCCGCGCGCACCCGCGCAGCATTCGCCCTGCCCGACGCCGCCGTGATGATCCTCACCTCCTTCAACCTCGCCTCGTCCCGCGTCCGCAAAAACCCGGACGGCGCCATCGCCGCCTTCAAGCGCGCCTTCGGCACCCGCACCGACCGCATCCTTGTGCTCAAAATCGGCAACCCCACCCATTTCCCCGCCGATTTCGCCGAACTCAGAACCAGCGCCGACGCCCCCAACATCCACCTGGTCACCGACACCCTGTCGATGGCCGACACCCACGCCCTGACCGCGTGCGCCGATATCGTTCTATCGCTGCACCGTTCCGAGGGCTTTGGCCTCGTTCTCGCCGAAGCCATGCTGCTCGGCCGCCCCGTCATCGCCACCGGCTGGTCCGGCACTCTGGACTTCATGGACGACAGCACCGCCGCCCTCGTCCCCTATCTCTTGATCCCGGCGCGCGACCCGCGGGGCGTCTTCGAAGCCCCCGGCGCCGTCTGGGCCGAGCCCGACATCGCAGCCGCCGCCGCCCACCTCGTCCGCCTCGCCGATGACCCCGCCGAACGCACCGCCCTCGGCGAACGCGGCCGCCACATGGCCCAGTCCCGCCTCGGCCTCGCCCCCATCCGCGCCGCCGCCCTCGCCCTCGGCCTGATCGCCGCGCCATGAAAATCCTGGTCTGGCAATGGGGCCGCAAAGGCGCCGGCCCGCGCTACGCCGCCGAACTGGCGGACAGTCTGCGCGCCGTCCCCGGCACCGCCGCGGCCCTCTCGCTCTCCGCCCAAGCCGAACTTCTCCAAGCCACCGAATTCCCGCAAGCCGCCGCCCCTCCGGTCTGCGCCCTCCCCTTCCCCACCTATACCGGCCTCGCCAGCCTGATCGCCCGCCTCCCTTTGCTGCCCTTCGACGGTCCCGGACTCACCCGCCGCCTGCGCGCCCTCGCCCCGGACATCGCGATCTGCGCCATGCCCGCCGTGCTTGACCTCGTCATGGCCGCTGCCCTCAAGCGCGCCACCATCCCCTATTACGTCGTCGTGCACGACGCCGACGCCCATCCCGGCGATGACGTCCCGTTCCAGATGATCCTGCAACACCGCCTGATCCGCGGCGCCGCGGGCCTCATCGCGCTCAGCACCCATGTCGCCAACCGCCTGCACGACCGTGGCCTGGTCGGCAACCGCCCCCTCATCCTCACCACTCACCCCCCCTTCGTCTTCGGCCCCACCCCGCCTCCACCGCGCGCCCATGGCGGAAAACTGCGCCTGCTCAGCTTTGGCCGCCTGCTGCCCTATAAGGGGCTCGACCTGCTGGCCGACGCCCTTGTCGCTCTCGGTCCGCGCGATGACCTCGAACTCCGCGTCGTCGGCCACGGCCCTCACTCGCCCGCACTCGCCGCCCTCGCCGCCCTGCCCCATGTCACCGTTGAAAACCGCTGGGTGCCCGAGGCCGAAATCGGCGCCCTCCTCGCCTGGTGCGACGCGCTCATCCTGTCGCACCGCGAAGCCAGCCAATCCGGCGTCGCCGCCGCGGCCATCGCCGCCCGCCGCTGGGTCGTCGCCACCCGCGTCGGCGGCATCACCGAACAACTCCGGGCCGAACCCCTCGCCCGCCTCTGCCTGCCCGACGCCCCCTCGCTTGCCGCCGCCATCGAAACCCTCATCGCCGCCCCCCCGATCGACCTCGGCGCCCCCAACCCGCGCATCCTCTGGCACAGCGCCGCCGCCCGCCTGGTGCACGACCTCGTCCCCCCCGATCGGTGATCGCCAACACCAGCACACTCCCCGCCCCCCTGAAATCCAATGCCTTTGCGTTGACCAATGCCTTTGCTTGGAATCGCCCGGCCTGTATGGTCCGCGCCTTATTCCTGTTGAAGGACCGCCCCATGCCCGGCTATGTGATCGCCCCGCCGCCTGTCTCCTCCGTCCCCGTCGCCACAACCGCAGGAGGCGGCGCCTTCCCCGTCCGCCGCGTCTTCTGCGTCGGGCGCAACTACGCCGAACACGCCCGCGAAATGGGCGCCGACCCTGATCGCGAACTCCCCTTCTTCTTCACCAAGCCGGCCGACGCCCTCGTCATCAACGATGCCGACATGCCCTACCCGAGCCTGACGTCGAACCTTCATCACGAAATGGAACTCGTCGTCGCCATCGGCACCGGCGGCAAAGACATCGCCGAAGCCGACGCCCTGTCCCACGTCTGGGGCTACGCCGCCGGCCTCGACATGACCCGGCGTGACCTGCAAAACGCCGCCAAGAAGGAAGGCAAGCCCTGGGACATGGGCAAAGGCTTCGACCACTCCGCCCCGATCGGCAGCATCGTCCCCGCCAGCGCCCTCCCCAACCCCACTGCCGGCAAAATCGAACTCAAAGTCAACGGCATCGTCCGTCAGACCTCCGACCTCTCGAAACTGATCTGGTCGGTCGCCGAAACCATCGCCTACCTCTCCAAACTCGTCGAACTGGCCCCGGGTGACCTCATCTTCACCGGCACGCCCGAAGGCGTTGCCGCCGTCGTCAAAGGCGACCTCCTCGAAGGCACCGTCGAAGGCGTCGGCAGCGTCACCGTCAAAATCGTCTAACCCAAACCCCATGTGGTGCAGTGCCAAAGGCACTGCACCACCCCCTTCTGCCCCCAAAAAGAGGCCCTCCCCTCACCCCACGACCACGTGCCGCTTCAACCATTCCGCCGCCCCAACCCCCGCCGCCCGCCCCGTCGCCAGGCACGCCTGCAACAAATACCCCCCCGTCGGCGCCTCCCAGTCCAGCATCTCGCCAGCCACAAACACGCCGGGCCGCCCGCGCAGCATGAACCGCCCATTGACGCCGTTCTGCATCACCCCCCCGGCCGTCGAAATCGCGCGGTCAAGCCCCATCGTCCCGGTCAGCCGCAACCGCACCGATTTGATCAGCGCCGCCAAATCCCCCGCATCCGCCCCGTCGTGCAGCGCCTCCTGCACCAGTCCGATCTGCACGCCATCCAGCCCCGCCGCCTTGCGCAGGAAATTGCCCAGCGACTGCCCCCGCCGCGGCACCGCCAGGCGCTCGCGCAACTGCTCCAGCGTCAGATCCGGCCGCAAATCCACCCGCAACCGCGCCGAGCGATCCGCCGCGATCGCATCGCGCAACACCGCCGACAACGCATAAACCACCCCCCCCTCGATCCCGGTCGCGGTGATCATCGCCTCGCCCCGGATTTCCGTATTGCCCGACCGCAGTGCGATGCGCTTCAGCGGCTGCCCCGCGAACCGCTCGCGAAACACCTTCGACCACGGCACCACGAACCCGCAATTCGCCGGCCGCAACGGCGCCAACGGCACCCCCGCCAGCGCCTCCATCCACGATCCATCCCCCCCCAGCCGCGGCCACGAAGCCCCCCCCAGCGCCATCACCACCACATCCGCCTGCATCACCACCTCGCCCTCCGGCGTCCCCACCACCAGCCCGCCATCCGCGGCAAACCCGCGCCACTCATGGCGCACCAGCAGCTTCACCCCCTGCCCATCCAGCCGCCGCAACCAGGCCCGCAGCAACGGCGAGGCCTTCATCGCCTTGGGAAACACCCGCCCGCTCGACCCCACGAACGTCTCGATCCCCAACTCGGCGCACCACGTCTTCAACGCCTCCGGCCCAAACCCCTGTATCGCCGGCTCCAGCCACTCCCGCGCCGCGCCATAGCGCTGCACAAACCCCGCCCACGGCTCGGAATGGGTCAAATTCAACCCGCCCCGCCCCGCCATCAACAATTTGCGCGCCGGCGAGGGCATCCGCTCCAGCACTGTCACGCCAACCCCGCGCGACGCCAAAACCTCAGCCGCCATCAACCCAGCTGGCCCAGCACCAACCACGATCGCCTGAGGAACACCAACAGCCCGGGGGAAAATTTCTTCTGACACACCCTCCTCTTACCGGCCCCACCCGATTTCAGCGACCCCCCATCACGCGCCGCAGCAGTGCGATCGGCTCCACCCGCCCCGACATGAACACACGACGCGCCCCGCCCCCATGCGCTACACTCCACAAGCCCCACCCGGACCCTGCGATGATCCTCTTGCGCCCCCTTCCCCGACCCCGCCCAACCCCGATATGACGACCCTGGCATGACCCCGAACCAAACCCAAACCGACCGTTCGACCATCGATCTCGCCATCATCGGCGGCGGCATCAACGGCACCGGCATCGCGCGCGACGCCGCCGGGCGCGGCTGGTCCGTCCTCCTCGCCGAGCGCGACGATCTCGCCTCCGCCACCTCGTCCGCCTCCACCAAACTCATCCACGGCGGCCTGCGCTACCTCGAATACTATGAGTTCCGCCTCGTCCGCGAAGCCCTCATGGAGCGCGAAGTGCTCTGGGGCATCGCGCCCCACATCATCTGGCCACTGCGCTTCGTCCTGCCCCATCACGCCGGCATCCGGCCGGCATGGCTGCTCCGCACCGGGCTTTTCCTCTACGACCATATCGGCGGACGCAAACACCTCCCCCCCACCACCACGCTCGACCTGCGCACCGACCCGGCCGGCGCCCCCCTCAAACCCGGCTTCGTCAAAGGCTTCGAATACTCGGATTGCTGGGTGGAGGACTCCCGCCTCGTCGTCCTCAATGCGCGTGATGCCGCCAACCGCGGCGCCGAAATCCTCACCCGCACCGCCGTCACCGCCGCCACCCGCGAACACGGCGCCTGGACCCTGACGCTCCAAGGCGGCCCGCTCCAAGATACCCGGCAGATCCGCGCCCGCGCCCTCATCAACGCCGCCGGCCCCTGGGTCGCCAACGTCCAATCCGGCGTCATGCGCGCCAACACCCAAGCCCGCGTCCGCCTCGTCAAAGGCAGCCACATCGTGGTCCCCCGCCTCTTCGCGCATGACCGCTGCTACATCTTCCAGAACGCCGACAACCGCATCTTCTTCGCCGTGCCCTACGAGCGGGACTTCACCCTGATCGGCACCACCGACCAGGATTTTCAGGGCGACCCCAGCACCGTCCAGATCGGCCAGGACGAAATCGCCTATCTCTGCGCCGGCGCCTCCGCCTACCTCAAAACCCCCATCACCCCGGATCAGGTCGTCTGGACCTACTCCGGCGTCCGCCCTTTGTACGACGACGGCGCCTCCGCCGCCCAGGCCGCCACGCGAGACTACGTCCTGGCCCTCGACGCGCCGGACGGCCAACCCGCCAGCCTTTCCATCTTCGGCGGCAAAATCACCACCTACCGCCGCCTCGCCGAAGCCGCCCTGGCCAAGATCGCCCCCCACCTCCCCACGCCCCTGCCCCGACAAACCCAGGGCTGGACCGCCCGCACCCCCCTGCCCGGCGGCGATTTCCCCCGCGACGGCTACGAAGCCCTCGTCGCCGATTACCGCGCCCGCCATTCCTTCCTCACCGAACCCCTCGCCCGCCGCCTCGTCCGCGCCTACGGCACCCGCACCACCGCCCTGCTCAACGGCGCCACCACGCTGGGTGATCTCGGCCCCGCCTATGGCGCCGGCATCACAGAGGCCGAACTCGCCCACCTGAAACGAGACGAATTCGTCACCTGCGCCGCCGACGCCGTCTGGCGCCGCTCCCGCCTCGGCCTGCGCCTCACCCAAGCGGAAATCGACCGCATCGACAACGCCCTCGCGCGTCTCTGACAGGACATCCATGACCGACACGCTCCACGCCACCGACCTCGCCGCCGCCAACGACACCGAACAGACCATCCTCTCCCGCCGCTCCATCCGCGGCTTCCTGCCCACCCCCATCCCGCTCGAGACCATCCGTCACCTCCTCGACGTCGCCGCCCGCGCGCCCTCGGGCACCAACATGCAGCCCTGGCGCCTCATCGCGCTGTCCGGCGCCCCCCTCGACAGCTTCCGCAACGACCTCTCCACCACCTATCTCGCCGGCACCGAGGCCGAAAAGATCGAGCACATCTACTACCCCTCCCCCCTCTTCGAGCCCTACATCTCGCGCCGCCGCAAAGTCGGCTGGGACCTCTACGGCGCGCTCGGCATCGCGCGCGGCGAAACCGACAAAATGAAGGCCCAGGTCGCCAATAATCTCCGCTTCTTCGGCGCCCCCGTCGGCCTGATCTGCCTGATCGACCGGCGCATGAAAATCGGCTCCTGGATCGACTACGGCATGTTCCTGCAAACCATCGCCCTCGCCGCCAGCGCCCGCGGCCTCGACACCTGCCCGATGGCCGTCTTCGCCGAATTCCCCATCACCATCCGCCGCCTGCTCGACATCCCCGAAGACGACGTCATCGTCTGCGGCATGGCGATCGGCCACGAAGACAAATCCGCCCCCGCCAACGCCATCACCACCGAACGCGTCCCCGCCAGCGGCTTCACCCAATTCCACGGTTTCTGACCATGACCGCGAAATGAAAAGCACCCCTCGCCGGTAACGTCGGGTAACGAAGGTTCATCCCCCCCCCCGGGCAGGGGGGGCTGACCCGCGATGCTGCAAGTGCTAAAGCGCCGCTCATGCGCCACTTCCTCGAATTCGAAAAACCGATTGCCGAGCTCGAAAGCAAAATCGAAGAGCTTCGGAAAATGTCCGAAGCCGATGGCATCAACATCGCCGAGGAAGTCGCCAAACTGACGGAAAAGGCCGACCGTCAGCTCCGCACCACCTACGCCAAGCTCACCGCCTGGCAAAAAACCCAAGTCGCCCGACACCCCGAGCGCCCCAAGGCCAAGCTCTACGTCCAGAGCCTGATCACCGATTTCACCCCGCTCGCCGGCGATCGCGCCTTCGCCGACGACGCCGCCATCATCGGCGGCCTCGGCCGCTTCCGCGGCCGCTCCGTCGTCGTCCTCGGCACCGAAAAAGGCACCGACACCGAAACCCGCGTCGCCCATAATTTCGGCATGGCCAAGCCCGAGGGCTACCGCAAGGCCCGCCGCCTGATCGAACTCGCCGGCCGCTTCGGCCTCCCGGTGCTCACCTTCGTCGACACCTCCGGCGCCTTCCCCGGCATCGAGGCCGAAGCCCGCGGCCAGGCCGAAGCCATCGCCCGCTCCATCGAAGCCTGCCTCGAAGCCCCCGTCCCGGTAATCGCCACCATCATCGGCGAAGGCGGCTCCGGCGGTGCCATCGCGCTGGCCGCCGGTGACCAGGTGCTGATGATGGAACACGCGATCTACTCCGTCATCTCCCCCGAAGGCTGCGCCGCCATCCTCTGGAAAGACGCAGCCCAAGCCCCCGTTGCCGCCGAAGCCCTCAAAATCACCGCCGAAGACCTCAAGCGCCTCAAACTCATCGACGCCGTGATCCCCGAACCCCTCGGCGGCGCACACCGCAACCCCACCTCCGCCGTCGCCGCCGTCGGCGATGCCGTGGCCGCCGCCCTCGCCCCCCTCCTCGCGCTTGACGCCGCCACCCTCAAAATCCGCCGCCGGGAAAAATTCCTCGATATGGGCCGCGACGCCCTCATCTAACCAACCCCCGCGCGCCCATCAAACCGCGCCGCCCCCTTGATCTCATCCGCAGCGCGCCCCAATTCCCCCCCATGCAACGCTTGATCGACGGCTACCGAACCTTCCGCACCACCACCTGGCCCGAACGCCGCGCCATCCACGAGGTTCTCGCAGCCAGCGGCCAAAAACCCCGCGCCCTCGTCATCGCCTGTGCCGACAGCCGGGTTGACCCCGCCGCCATCTTCGACGCCGGCCCCGGCGAGCTTTTCGTCGTGCGCAACGTCGCCAACCTCGTCCCCCCCTTCGCCCCCGACGGCGCCACGCACGGCACCTCCGCCGCCCTCGAATTCGCCGTCCGCGGCCTCGAAGTCCCGGACATCATCGTCATGGGCCACGCCATGTGCGGCGGCGTTCACGCCCTCCTCAACGGCACCCCCAACCCCTCCTGGCACTTCCTCGGCAGTTGGATCGACCTCGCAGCAGATGTCCGCACCCGCGTCCTCGCCTGCACCAGCGCCGAAGAAGGCCAGCAAATGGGCGAGTACGAATGCGTCAAGCAATCCCTCGCCAACCTCATGACCTTCCCCTGGATCAAGGACGCCGTCCGCGCCGGCACCCTCGCCATCCACGGCACCTATTTCGACATCCGCACCGGTGTCCTCGAACGCCTCGCCGCGGACGGCAGCTTCACCCCCGTCTAGATCGGTATGCCTCCTGACAGGCAAAGGCATCCCGCTCCCCCTACCGCGAAACCGGCAGCGCGATCCCCATCACAACAAACATCCCCCCACACACCCGGTTGAACCGCCGCCCCGCCCGCTCCAGCCACGGCGTGATCCGGCTCGCCATCACCGCGAGAAACACCTCGAACGCATATTCGATCACCACAAACACCACCATCATCACCACCGCCTGCGTCAGCAGATTCCGCGCCGGATCAATGAACTGCGGCAAAAACGCGCCAAAAAACAACAGCGCCTTCGGGTTCGACACCGCCGTCAGCAACCCCTGATGAAACAACCCCGCCCCCGTCACCCGCGCGCCCCCCTGCACCCCATCGAACCGCACCGGCGGTGCCCGCCATACCTGCACCCCAAGCCAAACCAGATACGCCCCACCCGCAAACTTCAACACCGCCAGCGCCTGTGCCGAGGCCTGCAACACCGCCCCCAGCCCCAGCATCGACAACCCGATCAGCGCCGCAAACCCCATTGCGCCCCCGGACACCGTGAACAACGTCCGCCGATGCCCATACAGCGCCCCATGGGTAATCGCGAGCAAACTATTGGGCCCCGGCGTGACCGACAACCCGATCGCCGCCACCACATACAACAGCAAAGCCTGCCCCGACATCGCCCCCCCAATCCCCTCCCGCCGAAGCGGGAGGGGAGCAGCACGTCACATCAAGTACGCTTCACACCATACATCTGCGGGAACCCGTCCCGGATGTCGGTGATCGACGTCCGATAGATCGTCGGTCCCGCGTAGTAGCCAAGCGGCACATACGGCGCCTCCTCGAACAGCAATTTCTGCATATCGAGCGCAATCGCCTTCTGCGTCGCCAAATCCGGCGCATCGAGCCAATTGTCCCGCAGCGCCTCCATCTTCGGCATGTTGGGCCAGCCGAACCATGCCGCCTGCCCGCTGCGGATCGCCGAAGCCGCCGCCGGCGACACATTGCCGCTGCCGCCGAGATTGGTGATGAAGATGTTCCATCCCCCCTTGTCGATCGGCTCCTTGCTCGCGCGCCGCTGCACCACCGTGCCCCATTCCAGCGCCTGGTAGTCGACATTCATGCCGATCCGCTTGAGCAGATCCGCCGCCACCTGCGAATAGGCATGCAACACCGGGATCGAGGTCGGCCCAAGCAGCACCACCTTCTCCCCGTTATAGCCCGCCGCCGCGAGATCCTTCTTCACCTGGTCGAACTTGCCCGCCAAACGCCCGACCGCCTCGGTCCCGGCATTGCTGGCCAGCGGCGAACCCGACGCGAACAGCCCGCACGGATTGTTGATGATCGACGGCTCCGCCCCGGCATAGGCCAGCATGAACTCGTCCTGGCTGCACGCCGACAGCACGGCACGGCGCACCGCCGCCTTGTCGAACGGCGCCATCGTGTTGTTGAACCGCAGGCAGCCGATCGAGCCATAGGGGTCGATCGTCTTCACCGCCAGCGCCTTGTCCCGCTTCAGGCTCGGCAACAGATCGATCGCCGGGTTTTCCCACCAGTCGATCTCGCTGTTGGTCAACGCCCCCGCGATCGTCGCCGGATCAGGGATCGTGTGCCACTCCACCCGATCGAAATACGCGACCTTGGGCCCCGCCGAGAACGACGCCACCCCATCGGCCCGCGGCACATAGCCCGCAAACCGATCGAAAATCAGCTTCGCGCCGACCACCCGCTCCTTGTTGTTGAGCATGAACGGCCCGCTGCCGATGAACTCGGTGATCTGCGTATTGCCGTCCGTCTTCGCCACCCGCTCCGGCATGATCGAAGCCGGCGCCCCGGTCAGCGCATCGCGCAGCAGCGGAAACGCCTTCTTCAGCCGGATGCGGATCGTCTTGTCGTCCACTGCCACGATCTCGTCGGAACGCAGGATCACCAGGTTCAACAACGGATCGCGCTGCCCGCCACGCAGGATCGAGGCCACACAGTCGCGCGCCAGCACCGGCGTGCCGTCATGGAATTTCAGCCCGTCGCGCAGCGTCAGCGTATACTGCTTGCCGTCGTTCTCCACCTTTTCGCCGGCCAGCATCTGCAATTGCGGCTGCAACTTGGCATCGAGCCCATACAGCGTGTCGAACACAGCGAGCGAGTAGTTGCGCGTGATATCCGCCGTCGTCCACACCGGATCAAGCGAAGCCGGATCCGCATGCGGCACAAACTTCAACGTCTTCGCCGCCGCCTGGCCAAACGCCAGATTGGGCGCGGCCAGTGCCGCCGACCCGGCAACCACCGATTTCAGAACATCCCGACGACGCATAATCCGCTCCTTTTTTCTGATCCGGCATCACGCACCGGTGAGACCGCATTCTGGACCGTAAATCCCCCCGGGATCAATCATCCGCGTACAACGCCCGACACGCCGCCGCCTCCAGCCCCAACCCGGTTGCGCCGATCCGCCCCTGCGGCGGATCGGCGCCGATCAGACGCGCAGTCCTATTTCCGCTCGATCAGCTCGATCTTGTAGCCATCGGGATCCTCGACAAACGCAATCACCGTGGTGCCGAATTTCACCGGCCCCGGCTCGCGCGTGATCTTCGCCCCGGCCGCCCGCATCTTGTCGCACGCGCCATAGACATCCGGCATGCCAAACGCGAGATGCCCGAACCCGGTCCCCACGTCATACGCCTCCGTCCCGTAATTATACGTCAGCTCCAGTTCCGTCCCGCCAGCCCCGAACCCCAGGAACACCAGCGTATACTTGCCCTCCGGCACATCGCGCCGGCGCAACTCCGTCATCCCGAAAATCTCGGTATAGAACTTCACGCTGCGATCCAGATCGCCGACGCGCAGCATGGTGTGCAGATAGCTCATGAACAAACCTCCAAAAGTGCAGCGATACCCCACCATGCCCCACCCGGGCCCCACCGGCCAAGCCCCACCCCTTGCCATCCCCGCCCCACGGCGCGACCCTGGGCACAAGGAGTCCCCGACCGCATGACCGACGAAACCGCCCCCCCCGTCATCCCCCGCCCTGCCGCCAGCCTCCTCGTGCTGCAAGGCAATGCCCCCCTGGTGCTCATGGGCATGCGCGGCGCCAAGCACAAATTCATGCCCAACCGCCTCGTCTTCCCCGGCGGCGCCGTTGATCCGGCCGACCACACGGCCCAAGTCGCCTCCCCGCTCAGCCCCCATGTCCTGGCGCGCCTCGAAAAATCCGCCACCCCCGAACTCGCCCGCGCCCTCGGCATCGCCGCCGCCCGCGAACTCGACGAGGAAACCGGCCTCACCCTCGGCACCCCCCCCGCCCTGCATGGCCTCGACTATCTCTGCCGCGCCGTCACCCCGATCCCCTCCCCCGTCCGCTTCGACGCCCGCTTCCTCGTCGTTCACGCCGCCCATATCAGCGGCACCATCGCCGGCTCCGGCGAACTCGAAGACCTCCGCTGGTGGGGCATCGAGGAAGCCCTCGGCGTCAACCTCGCCGGCCCCCAGCGCCTCGTCCTCGGCCGGCTCAAACTCTGGCTCGCCATGTCCGAAGCCGACCGCCGCGCCCAAACAGAAGTCCCCGTCCTCTTCAAATCCGACTGGGAATTCGAATAACCCTCAGCGCCCCCCCGCAACGCCGGCCAGCGCCTCACCCCAATCGCCTCACTCCGGAGTCTTCGCCTTATCCAAGCGGATCAGCGGGTTGCGACACAAATCAATGTCCCGCTGCTCGGACTGGCCCCGATCCCCGCCATGGAACATCCGCGCCACAAACCGGCACGCCCCGCCCCGGCTGAACGGAACCACCATGCGCCCCCCCGCCGGCAACACATCGTTGCCCAACATATCCGCCCCCTCCTCCTCACCCATCCGCTCGCCCGAACCTTGCGGCCGCAAATACAACTCCGTGATCACGCGGCCCGTCCGGTTCAACACCGTCACATCCTCTTGCCCCGCCGCCGGCGCCGGCTGAATCGCGTCATCAATCGTCCAGCCCGGCCGGATCAACACCCCCGCCGTCTTGCACAAATCCACACTGCGCCGCTCCTCCGCCGCGCGATTGTCGAACACCACCCGCAAATCCACCACACACCCCCCCCGATACACCACCTCCCCCGCCGCCCCCGACACAATCCCCCGCGCCGGCGCAACATCATCGCCCCACTGCTCCGCACGCGGCGAGGACACAAACACCTGCTGAATCGTCCGCCCCGACCGGTTCGCCATCGTCAGGCTCCGCGCCATCGCAAACGGATCCGGCGGCAACACCACCGCCGCCCCATCGAAATTCACCGCCTTTGACCGGCACACATCAACCGACCGGCGCTCCTCCTGCCCCGCATTGTCGTACATCACCTGCACATCGAACAAACAATCCGCAATCCGCCCCAACACCACCCGAAAACTCCCCCCCGGCGGAATACTCACCTCCCCCAACCGATCCTCGCCCCACTGCTCCGCATCGCTCGGCGATACCCGCACCTGAAACACCACCCGCTTGCTCGCATTGACAATCGTCAACTCCCGCGGCGTCGGCTTGCCCCGAACCGGGCGCGGCCCTTCCCCCCGCGCCGGCAACACCCACACCACCCCCACCAGCATCCCAATGCACACAGCCCGCACCACCCCAGCCAGCACAAATCCAGCCAGCACAAATCCACACCCAACGCCGGCCAACTCCGCATTCCCCTTTTACAACGGCCCGCTTGCTCTTTTACGGGTGCGTGCCAATCTGTCCTCTATCATGGAACAGAACACACCCAAGGGCACCGCCCGCACACCAGATCCCGAAAACGTGACGGTCCAACCCGCCAAACCAACCGCCACCCCTCCCCGCCCCATCGAAACCGGCGGCCCCAAAGGCCTCGAACCCACACGATACGGGGATTGGGAATCCAAGGGTCGATGCATCGATTTCTAGAATAAAGACAAGAGAAGCGCTTCTTTTTTGAAAAAAAGAAGCAAAAAACTTTCATCCCTTGGCATCACGACACACCATCGGCAATGCGGGACGGCGCCAAGCTCGAACGGGCCCCATGTCCCGAAAACAAACAGATGAAGTTTTTTTGCTTCTTTTTTTACAAAAAAAGAAGCGCTTCCTTCCTCTACGCCGCCCGCCGCGCCCGCGCCGCCAGCACCGTATTCTCCAACAGGCACGCAATCGTCATCGGCCCCACCCCGCCCGGCACCGGCGTGATCGCCCCCGCCACCGCGCGGGCCTCCTCGAACGCCACATCCCCCACCAGCTGCTTCGGCCCGATCCGGTTGATCCCCACATCGATCACCACCGCCCCCGGCGCGATCCAATCGCCCCGCACCATTTCCGCCCGCCCCACCGCCGCAATCAACACATCCGCCCGCCGGCACTCCGCCGCCAGGTCCCGCGTGCGCGAATGCGCCAGCGTCACCGTCGCATCCGCATTCGTCAGCAGCGCCGCCACCGGCCGCCCCACCAGCACCGAGCGCCCCAGCACCACCGCCCGCGCCCCCTTCAACACCACGCCCGCCTCAGCCAACAATTTCATCACCCCGAGCGGCGTGCACGGCACCAGCCCCACATGCCCATTCACCAGCCGCCCCGCATTCACCGGATGCAACCCATCGACATCCTTCGCCGGATCAATCGCATCGATGATCGGCTGCGCCCGCAACGGCGCCGGCAACGGCAATTGCAACAAAATACCGTCCACCTCGGGGTCCGCATTCAACCCGGCAATCACCGTGAGCAGATCCGCCTCAGAAACCGAAGCCGGCAGCCGGATCGTCTGCGCCGCAATCCCCGCCTCGTTTGCCGCGCGGTCCTTGCTGCGCACATAGATCTGGCTCGCCGGATCCCCCCCCACCAGCACCACCGTCAACCCGGGCCGAAACCCGAGCCCCGCCACATCCGCCGCCACCCGCGCGCGCAGCGCCGCCGCCACCGCCTTGCCGTCAATAATCCGGCAACCGCCTTGAATATCGTTCATAACCGCTCCAATCCAACACGCAACAGGGCGGGATCGCCCATGATCCGCAATGTCTTCTCCCGGCTCGTCGCCCCCTGCACCACGCTGATCAGCGAAGCCGCAATCCCAAGAGCGCCCGCCAATGTCGCACAGGCCGCCTTGTTGGCCCGCCCACCCTCAGCCGCCTCGCACACCCCGATGCGCAACCGCTCCCCCGCCACCGCCGGCACCCGCCCCTGCACCCCCGGTCGGCGCGATTTCGGCTGCACCTTGACCGAAACCATCACCCCATCCGCCAATGCCCGCCAAAAACGCATGGCCCGGCCGCATCCACCTACAGCAGGAGCCCCGACATCTGGCCGAACGCAACCGCCATATACAGCCGCTGCAACACTTCCTGCGCAACCCATATCCCGAAGATCACCACGATCGGGCTGAGATCGAGCCCCCCCGTGCTGGGCAGCCGATTGCGGATCGGCCGCAGCACCGGCTCGGTGATCCGATACAGAAAATCCCCGATCGTCCACACCACGCGGTTGCGCGTGTCCAAGACGCCGAA
>CANFKS010000100.1 GCA_947447625.1 Rhodospirillales bacterium
ACCAACCCATTTCGGCCATCATCGTCCTCGCTGATCTCGTCAGCCTCCTCGTCGCCCGGGGCGACACACCGGCGTCGGACATCGTCAGCAAAGTCGAGCGCATCGCCGCCGTCGCCGAACGGGCCGGCAAGATCATCCACAACCTCCGCGCCTTCTCCCGCCATTCCCCCGGCTCCAACGGCCCGGTCTCCCTGCTCGAAGCCATTGACAACACCCGCGCGATTGTCGGGCGCATGATCGAGGCCGACGACATCGAAATTCAGGTCACCCTGCCGCCCAGCCTGCCGCCGGTTCAAGGCGAGATGACACAGATCGAGCAGGTCCTGATCAACCTCCTGATGAACGCCCGCGATGCCCTGGTCTCGGTCAAGCCCCACCAGCCTCGCATCAGCATCACCGCCCGCCACGCGCCCGATGGCATCAGCCTGCACATCGCCGACAACGCCGGCGGCATCCCCCCCGCCATCCAGGCGCGGCTGTTCGAGCCCTTCTTCACCACCAAGGGCAGCACCAGCGGCACCGGGCTTGGCCTGTCGATCGCCAGAAGCGCGATGGATGCGATGAACGGCACCATCGCCCTCCACAACGACCCCCACGGCGCCGTCTTCACCCTGCGGTTCCAACCCGCGGCCTGACGGCAATCCCGCTCTAGAGCCTGATGATTTTTGGTGGAATCACCAAAAATCTGAATCAGGCGATCAAACAAAGAGTTAGAGCGGGATGCCTCCGCCTGTCAGAAGGCATCCCCATCAAACGGGCCGGCGATCGGCGCCTCCAATAAAAAAGGGGGCAACCGCCCCCCTCTCATGGCCGCCTACCGCTTGCGATCCGGATAACTCGCCGCCATCCCGTCGCGCACATCCTGCTGGATCCCGTACTGCGCAAACGGATAGCGCAACCCGTTCTTTGCCAGCGCCTGCATCCCCGCGATCGCCTGCGGAATATACGACGGCGGCAACGCCATCAGCATCTCGTCGTCCAACACCCCGCCATAGCGCCGCTCGGCAAAACACGGGATCGACAGCGACGGCGTCCGCGTCGCCAACGCCCGCCCCCAACTATCCGCGCACGAGCTTTCCCCCACCACAGACCAGTCGAACCGCTTATAGCCCGCCCATTGCAACCCGTTGACAAAATACATCATCGCGCCCGGCGTGGCATAGAACAGCACGATATCCGGCTCATCCAGCCGCTGCGACGCCAAGGGCGACACCACCAGCGCCTCATACGTCCCGTCCGGCACGCAGTGCATCGCCGCCTGATGCGCGCTCGCATCCTCGGGCGTCGAGAACCACACGCCCACCATATGCTGGCCCGACTGCCACTTCGGGTCCTTCGCATTGCCGAGCCCGACCACGGCGCGACACTGCGCGCCCACCAGGTCCTCGGCCGTGATCCCCACCGTCCAGCCCAGCCGCGCCGCCTGGGCGACGATCTGGTCCATCGTATGCACCGCCTTGGGCCGGCGCAGCCGCGGGATCGCATCGAGCGCGGCCTTGTCCGCGAACATTTTCATGCCGAAAGGCCCGTTGCGCAGCTTCAGAATCGAGGAGAGCTGTTCACCTTGAACAGCGAGATCGGCAGACATTGTTTTTTCCTTAACCGAGATCAACCAGTTGCTTGCCGAGATTGGCACCGCCGAGCATGCCGATGAAGGCCCCCGGCGCCGAAGCAATCCCCTTGGCCACCGTGCGGTGCCACCTGATGTCCCCCGACGCCACCCGCGCCGCCAGATCGGGCAGCGCGCGCGCAAACACATCGGCATGATCCGACAATATGAACCCCCGCAGCATCACCCGCTGCGTCAACAACACCGTCGCATCGCGCAGCGGCATCGGATCGGCAGTGTACCCCCCCGAAACCAGCCCGCACAGCGCAATCCGCCCGAACACATTGATATGCCGCAGCGCCGCATCCATCACCGCGCCGCCGACATTCTCGAATATTCCATCGATCCCGTTCGGCACCGCCTGCGCCATCTGCCCCGCGAGATCGGCCCGGTAATCGATGCAGGCGTCATAGCCCAGCACCTCGACCGCATGGCGGCACTTCTCCGGCCCGCCCGCCACACCCACCGCGCGCGCCCCCACCGACTTCACGAGTTGCCCCGCCACACTGCCCACCGCTCCCGCCGCCGCCGAAATCAACACCGTCTCGCCCGGCTTGGGCGCAATGATGTTGAAAACCCCGTGCCACGCCGTCACCCCCGGCATCCCGGCCGGCCCCAAATACGCCTCCAGCGGCAACGACCGGTCGACCTTGCGCAGCATCGTTCCGTCGGAGACGAAAAACTCCTGCCACCCGCCGCCGCCCACCACCGTATCGCCCGGCGCAAACCGCGGATTGTTGGATGCCACCACTTCGCCCACGGTGCCGCCCACCATCACCGCGTCCAGCGCCTGCGGCGGGGTGTAGGATTTCACGTCGTTCATCTTCATCCGCATATACGGATCGAGCGACAGGAACCGCACCCGCACCAGCACCTCGCCCGGCCCCGCCTGCGGCACCGGCACCGCCTCCAGCCGAAAATTGGCCGGCGAAATCCCGCCCTGCGGCCGCGAGGCCAAGACAATCCGATGGTTCATATCGCGCATCAGTAGGTCGCCCTTCCGCCAGAGACATCAAACACCGCACCGGTCGAGAAACTCGCCTCGCCGCTCGCCAGCCAGCATATCAACGACGCCACCTCCTCCACCGTGCCGAACCGCCCGATCGGGATTTTCGACAACATGAAATCGATGTGCTCCGGCGTCATCTGATCGAAGATCGGCGTGCGCACCGCAGCCGGCGTCACGCAATTGACCCGCACATTGGTCTGGGCCAGTTCCTTGCCGATGGACTTCGTAAGCCCGATCACCGCCGCCTTGGACGTCGAATAGGCCGAGGCATTGGGGTTGCCCTCCTTGCCCGCGACCGAAGCGATATTGACGATCCGCCCGTAATCGCCGGCCAGCATATGCGGCACCACGGCGCGATTGCAGTAGAACACGCCGTTGATGTTCACATCCATCACCCGCTTCCACGCATCCACCGGATACGCCCAGGCCGGCCCGTTCGGCCCGGTGATGCCGGCCGAAGCCACCAGGATATCGATCTTCCCCAGCGCCTGCGCCGTCCCATCGGCTGCAGCCTGCACCGCATCCGCATCGGCCAGGTCCAGCGCCACCGTATGCACCTGCGTGCCCAGCCGCGCCGATGCATCCGCCAGCGCCGCCGCATTGACATCCCACACCGCCAGCCGCGCCCCCTCGGCCACCAGCCGCTGCGCCACCGCAAACCCGATTCCGGATACCCCGCCCGTCACCACCGCGACCTGGCCTGCAAAACGCGCCATCTTCGTGCCTCCACCCTGTTGCCGCCAGCCTTACCCCACGCCGAACGGATCATCAAACGAGGCCGCCGGCTCCGTGAACCAATGCGCCCCGTCCTCGGCCATATAGATGTGATCCTCGAGCCGCACCCCGAATTCGCCATAGATGCAGATCGTCGGCTCATTGGAGAAACACATGCCCGCCTCCAGCACCGTCCGGTTGCCGCGCACGATATAGGGCTCCTCATGCACATCGAGCCCAAGCCCATGCCCGGTCCGATGCGGCAAGCCGGGCAGCGCGTAATCCTTGCCGAACCCGGCCGCCTCGATCACGCCGCGCGCCGCCGCATCGACCGCCTCGCACGGCGCCCCCAGCCTTGCCGCCTCGAACGCCGCCATCTCGGCCGCCCGCTCGATCTCCCAAACCGCCCGCTGGCGCGCACTCCCGGTGCCGAACACGTAGGAGCGCGTGATGTCGGATTGATAGCCATGCAGGGTGCAGCCGATATCCACCAGCACCATGTCCCCATCCTTCAATGTCTGCGGATAAGGCACCCCATGCGGATAGGCCGTCGGCTCGCCGAACAACACGATGCAGAACGTGAACACCGGGTCCATGCCGATCTTCTGATGCGCCTGCTTGACGAAATCCTCAACCTGCGTGGTCGTGATCCCCGCGTGCAACATCCGCGCCACCGCCTTGTGCACGGCCAGCGTCATCGCCATCGCCTGCTTGATCAGCGCGATCTCGGCCGGCGTCTTGATCATCCGGCACGGCGCGATCACCGCGTTCGCATTGACGAAATCATACCGGTTGCCCGCACGGCGCAGCCCATCGAAGGTGAAAAACGGCGTCGCCGGATCGACCGCGATCGTCCCGTTGGCATACCCCATCTCGCGCACCGTCTCGATCACCAGCGCCGTCGGATCCTCATGTTCCTGCCAGCCCCGCACGGCGCCGTCCAGCGTGATCATCGTCCTGAGCTTGGCTTCCTCGAACACCGGCGTGAGATAGGTGATCTCCCCCTCCGCCGGGATCAGCACGCCATGCAGCCGCTCCGAGCCGCGCAGTCTGAGCCCGGTGAAATAGAACGTGCTGGTGGAGGCATCGAGATACAGCGCCTGCACCCCTTGCGCCCGCATCCCCGCCTGAACCCGCCCGATCCGCGCCCGCATCTCCGCCTGCCCGATCGGCACCGCCTGATCGCGCAGCGACACCAGCCCCGCCAGTTCCGCCTCGGCCGTCGAGCCGCCCACACCCTGTGTCATGACCGGCCTACCCCGCCCGGATGATGTCGCGCAGCGCCGACACCGCCAACGCCGCATCGAAGGCCGCGAGACTTGCCCCCGGCTTCCCCCCCCTGAGCCGCACCCTGGGCCGCACCCTGAGCGGCAGCGATGAAATACGGCTTCGGATCGGGTCGTACAGACATGCTCAACTCCTCTCGCCCCCCACACCGGGCGGACTTCCCCGACGATAGAGCCGGACCCGCGCCTCGACCAGACCACCCCCCGGCCCCGACCATAGAGCCCGGTGATTTTGGACGGAATCGCCAAAAATCTGAACCAGGCGATCAAACAAAGAGTGAGACAAACAAAGAGTGAGAGCGGGATGCCTTCGCCCATCAGAAGGCATCCCGCTCCAGCGCTGCCAAAGCAAAAAATATTGCCGAGCGATCTGAACATAGTTATAGGAATAACCGTGATGGAGACAAATTCGGTTAACAAATATCAACATTCAACGAAGCATGTTTAGAATGATGGCAATGAGCGATATCGCGTCAAAATTCAGCTTCTTTATTCGCGCATGCCGCAGTATCGAGCGCTCTGCGACTATGCCCGCTCTATTCGTCGCCGCTCTCGCCGCCGCGCCGCTCGCGCCCGCCCGCGCCGACACCATCGCCGCCATAAAATCAGCCGGCGCCCTCAATGTCTGCATCTGGCCCGATTATTACGGCATCACCTTCCGCGACCCCCGGGCCGGTACCCTCACCGGCACCGACATCGAACTCGCCCGCGCCTTCGCCGCCGACCTCGGCGTCAAGCCGGTGTTCCGTGAAACCACCTTCGTCCGCTTCACCGCTGATCTCGCCGACCGAAAATGCGACATCGCAATGTTCGGCGTTGGTATCACTCCCGAACGCGCCGCCAAGGTCCGCTTCACCGCCCCCTACCTCCGCTCCGACGTCGTCGCCGTCGTCATGAAGGACCGCTCGCCCATCACCAAATGGGCCGATATCGACGTCCCCTCCCGCATCGTCGCCGTCCAGGCCGGTACTTTCATGAAGCCCCTGATGCGCGCCACCCTCGCGCAGGCTGGCCTCCTCGTCATCGCCGCACCCGATTCCCGCGAAGACGCCCTGCTCTCCGGCCGCGCCGACGTCTTCATCAGCGACTACCCCTACACCCGCCGCGTGCTCGATTTCCTCTCCTGGGCCGCAATCGTCACGCCCACCACCCCGGTCCGCCCGGTTGACTACGCCTACGCGGTTGCCCCCGGCGATGAGGCCTGGCTCGCCCGCGCCGATGCCTTCGTCGCCGCCATCAAAACAGACGGCCGCCTCGCTGCCGTCGCCGCAAGGCACAAACTCGAGGCCATCGTCGTCCGCCGATGACGCCATACCCGATGCCATGAGCACACCTCCCTCCGCATCGCACCAGGTCGCCTTCACCGCGACCCGATCTGCCAGCGACCTCCCCGTGCGCGAAGCCCGGCTTTACGCCATGCCGGTGCTCTCGGCGCTGCTCGGCCTGCTCCTGATCGCTGGCGTCCTCAACTACACAATCCTCACCTGGCAACACCGCGTGGCGCTGGACTCCGAACGGGGCAGTTCGGTGGCCGCCCTCGCCGAAACCCGCGTCGACGAAGCCCTCGCCGGCATCACCACCGCCCTCAACCTCATCGCCAATCGCGCCGCCTGGGAGGGCGACGGTGCCCAGGGGCTCACCCGCGCCGTCCGCTCCGGGGGGCGCGTCGGCTCGGTCTCCCTGGTCGATGCCGCCGGCCGGATCGAGCGCAGCACCGTCGAACGCAATATCGGCCTGCGCCTCGCACCCGATGAATTCGGCGGCGGTTGGGCCACCGCCCGCTTCGGCTTCGGCTCTCTCTTTCAGGGGCGGGACCTGTTCGACCGCCGCCTCGCCCCCCCCGGGAGCGCGGATTTCAGCACCGTCTCCGTCCCCGCCACCGACGGCAACGGCTTCGCGGTCGCCACCATCAGCCTGCGCGCCCTGCAAGTCAGCCTCACCGGCTTTCTCACCGGCGCCGACAGCCTCGCCATCGCCCTCTACTGGCGCGACGGCAGCCTGCTGACCAGCGTCGGGCGCAACAGCGTCCCCCTCGTCCTGCCGCCCGACACGCTGCGCACCATCATGGAAACCGACGCCTTCATCCAGCCCGGAACCGCCGTCGGTTTCACCGAGACCAGCCTGCTGTCCTGCCGCTCCTCGCGCGCCGATCCCTTTATCGTCTGCACCCGCCTCATCGCCGGCTCGATCCTGCAGGAATGGGAAGGCTGGCGTGGCGTGGCCTTCGCCGTCCTGCTGCTTGCCGTCCTCACCACCGTCGCCGGCGCCATCCGGATCAGCGCCGAACAACGCCGCCGCGCCCGCGAGCGCGAAATCCTGCGCCTGGACATTGAACGCAGCGAACGCCGCCAGCGCGTCGCCCTCGCCTCCACTTCGGGCATCGTCTGGGAGTGGGACAGCACCCTCGGGGTCATCCGCTATTTCGGTGACACCGCCCGTGTGTTCGGGGCCGGCGCCCCGTCGAGCGAAACCTGCGATGCCTTCCTCCTCCGCCTGCACCCCGAATACCGCACGACCTTCACCGCCGCCCTCGAACATTTGCGCGACCCCGGCGCCCCCGAACTGTCCGTCCTGGTCCAACGCGACTCCGAGCGCGCCATCTGGCTGCGGATCAGCGGCCGCCGCGCCCTCAACGCGCCCGGCCCCGGCCGGACCATCGGCCTGATCGGCACCATCGCCGATGTCACAGCACTGCTTGAAACCAGCGAGCGCTATCGCGCCATTTTCCGCGAAGTCGCCCAGCCCATCCTCCTGCTCAACGAGGCCGGCATCATCGAGGAAGCCAACCCCGCCGCCGAAGCCGCCTTCGGCCACACCCTCGGCAGCTTCGCCGGGCGCGACGTGGGCGATCTGATCGGCCGCCTGTCATCGTCAGGCTCGATCCGCGCCACCCTCTCCGAGGTCGCGGGTGCGGCCTCCGCCCTCATCGGCTTGCGCGCCGACGGCTCCAGCTTCCCCATCGCAGCCGCCATCGGCGTCTGGGTGCTCGACGGCCAGGCCCGCAGCATCGCCATCCTGCGCGACCTCTCGGCCGACAAGGAAATCGAGAACCGCCTGCGCGCCGCCAAAGCCGCCTCCGACGAAGCCGCCCAGACCAAGACCGACTTCCTCTCCACCATGAGCCACGAAATCCGCACACCGCTCAACGGCGTCATCGGCACCGCCGGCCTTCTCGCCGCCACCGCCCTTGACCCCACCCAGTCCCACTACGTCACCATCCTGCAGGATTCCGCCGATCACCTCCTGCAACTCATCAACGACATCCTCGACCTCTCCAAACTCGACGCCACCCGCATCGAACTCGAGGAAGCGCCCTTCGACGTCGCCGAACAGCTCACAGCCACGCTCGACGTGCTGGCCTCCCGCGCCCTGGCAAAAGCCATCAGCCTCAAATCCGAGATCGACCCTGCAGTGCCGCCCCGCCTGCGCGGCGACATCAGCCGGATCCGCCAGATCCTGCTCAACCTGATCGGCAACGCCATCAAGTTCACCCCCTCCGGCGCCGTCACGGTGGAGGTCGGTCCCGGTGCGGACAACACCATCCGCTTCGCCGTGCGCGATACCGGCATCGGCATCCCAGCCGATCAGATCGGCCGCCTGTTCGGCAATTTCGTGCAGCTCGATGGCTCCATTGCGCGCCGCTTCGGCGGCACCGGCCTGGGCCTCGCCATCTCCCATCGCCTTGCCGAACGCATGGGCGGGCGCATCGAAGTCACCAGCCAAACCGGCATCGGCAGCATCTTCTGCCTCGTCCTGCCGCTGCCCGCCGCCGCCGAACCCGAACCCGAACCCGGCACCGTCGTCTCCGCGGGCCCCGCCGCCGGGCGCCTCTCCATCCTCGTCGCCGAGGACAACCCGACCAACCAACTCGTCGCCCGCTCCATGCTCGAAGCCATGGGCCACATGGTTCAGGTCGTCGGCGACGGGGAAGAGGCGGTGGACGCCGTGCTGTCCCGCGATCTCGACGTCGTGCTGATGGATGTCATGATGCCCCGCATGGACGGCCGCGCCGCGACCCGCGCCATCCGCGCCATGCCGGTGTTCGCTGCTCTGCCCATCATCGCCGTCACCGCCGGCGCCTTCGCCCATGATATCGATGCCTGCATGGAATCCGGCATGAGCGGCTTCGTCGCCAAGCCCTTCAACCGCCGTGCCCTGCAAACCGCTTTGGCCGAAGCCGTCGCCTGGCGCGTATGCCGGCAGACAGCGGGAACCGTTGCGGCGCATTGACGGGGCCGGGCGCTTTGGCAAGACTCACCTCCCTTACAGGAGCCCCGTCATGCGCTGGACCGAAGCCGCCACCGTTGCCCGAGAGACTGCCCATGCCTGGACCCGCGACGCCGGCCCCGGCGGCGCCATCCTGCTGTTTGACCGCAACGGCCTGCGCGCCGAAGCCTGCGGCGGCCTCGCCAGCCTCGAACTGGCGCAGCCCTTCACCGCGGACAGCGTTGTCCGCTACGCCTCGATCAGCAAACAATTCCTCTGCTCCCTGCTGCTGACCGGCGCGCCCGTCGGGCTGGAGGACACGCTGGGCCAGCATCTCCCGCTGCACCCCGCCTTGTCCGGCATCACAATCGCCCGCGCGCTCGACATGACGGCAGGGCTGCCCGACACCATGGAGGCGTTGTGGCAACTCGGGGTGTCTCCCACCACCTCCCTCGATCGTGACGCCCTGCTCGGCTTCGCCAGCGCCCTCGATGGCGTGAACTTCGCCCCGGGTGCGGAAATCTCCTATTCCAACACCGGCTACCGCCTGGTGCAGGCCGCGCTCGAAGCCAAAGGGATCAACTACGCGCAAACCCTGCATGAGCGCTTTTTCGCCCCGCTCGGCCTCGGCATCACCTTGCCGGTCGATGAAACCGACCCGGTCCACAACCTGGCCGGCGGCTATTGGAAAAGCCCGCGCGGCTGGTTGCGCGGGCGCTACGGGCTGCACATCTCGGCCTCCGGCGGCCTCGCCGGCAGCGCCAAGGATCTGATGGCGTGGTCGCAGGCCCTGCTGAACGACACCGGCCCCGCCGCGGGCCTGCTCGCCCGCCTCGGCGCGCTGCGCGCCTTCGCCGACGGCACCCAATCGGGCTATGGGCTCGGCCTCGCCCGCTCTCCGGTCCCCGGGCTGATCGCCATCGGCCATGGCGGCTCGCTGCCCGGCTTCAAAAACCACATGCTCCTCGCCCCCGAGACCGGCGCTGGCGTCGTCGTGCTGTCCAACCGCGAAGACACCGACGCCCACGGCATCGCCATGGCCATCATGGCCGCCCTCGCCGGCACCAGCCTCGCCCCGCCCGCCACCGGCGTGCTGCCCACCGGCCGCTTCGTGGCCGATGACGCCCCGGTGTGGATCGAACACGAAGCCGGAATCGTCACCTTCCTCGGCGGCGCCGAAACCGTGTATCCCGCCGCCGATGGTGTCGAAGGCCGCTCGGTCCATCTGCCGATCGCGCTGCACCCCGTCGCGGGCGGCATCGCAGGCCATATCGGCCACCGCCCCTACCGGTTCCATCCCGTTCAACCCAACCTCGCCGCCCCTGCCGACTGGGCCGGCATTTGGGTCCACCCGATCCATGACGCCCGCCTCACCATCACCGTCACCAACGGCACCGCAACCCTCACCACCGGCGTCGGCCCGGCCCGCATCACGGTGCCGCTCGACATGCTGTCGCCCAGCCTCGCCCTTGCCGAACGCGGCGGCGGCGGGCCGTGGCGCCAGCGCCTGGCGCTCGATTTCAGCGGCGGCACACTGGGCCTCGTGACCAACCGCTGCCGGATGATGCGCTTCATCCGGGCATGAGGCGGCCGATCCGCTCCGCATAAGCCGCCACGATCGCCGCCCGCCCGACATGCCGCCCGCCGCGCACCATTGCGCGGCCCCGGCGCCAGACCCTGTCCACCGCCCGATCGGCCGCGAACACCCAGCCATCGAGCCAGCCATCCCCGCTCCGCCCGGCAAGCGCGGGATGGCCGGCATCGAGGCTGACCATATCCCCCGAGGCGCCGACGGCCAGCCCGCCGCCCACGCCGAGCCCCGCCGCCCCACCCGCCAGCGCCGCCTCCAACAGGGCGCGGCCGGTCGATTGGCCCGCCGGCGCCATCATGGTGCGGCCCTGGAGGGCCAAACGCTGGCTGTATTCGAGCATCCGCAATTCATCGGCAGCACCGATCAGAATGTTCGAATCAGTCCCCACCCCGTAGCGCCCGCCCTGGCTGCGATACGAAACCCCGTCAAAAATCCCATCGCCCAGATTGGCCTCGGTCACCGGGCACACCCCCGCCACCGCGCCGGACGCCGCGAGGCGGCTGGTTTCGGTGGGCGTCATATGGGTCGCATGGATCGCGCACCAGCCCGCTCCCATGCCGCGATCGAGCAGATACTCGATCGGCCGCGCCCCGGTCGCGGCCACACAGGCCTCGACCTCGCGCCGCTGTTCGGCCGCATGAATATGCACCGGCCGCCCCGCCGCGAGCGCCACGCAAGCGGCAAGTTCGTCCTCGGTCACGGCGCGCAGACTATGCGGCGCCACGCCCAGCACCGCGTCGGGCAACGGCGCGATGGCGGTCTGCGCCGCATCGAGCAGGGACGCGAACCCGTCGATATCATGCAGGAACCGCCGCTGCGCCGCGCTCGGCGGCGCGGCGTTGAAGTCGCCATGGGCATAGAACACCGGCAGCAAAGTGAGCCCGATGCCGGTTTGATCGGCGGCGGCGGCGATCCGGGCGGCGAGTTCGGCCCGGTCGGCATAGCGATGCCCGGCCGGATCGTGGTGGAGATAGTGAAACTCGCCGACCCGGGTGAAGCCGCCCTCCAGCATTTCCATGTAGGCCAGGGCGGCAATCGCTGCGACGTCCTCGGGCGTGAGGGCGGCGACGAAGCGATACATCACATCGCGCCACGACCAGAACGTCTCGGGCCCCGCACTGCGCCGCTCCGCAAGGCCGGCCATGGCGCGTTGGAACGCATGGCTGTGCAGGTTCGGTACGCCGGGCAGGCCGACGGCATGGCGATCATCGGACGGGTGGGGCGCGGTGCCGGTTTCGAGGGCGGCGATCAGGCCGCCTTCGAATGCGATCCGCACATCGCGGGCCCACCCGCCGGGAAGCAGGGCCTCGGTGAAATGCAGCATCAGTACATATGCTGCCCGCCGTTGATCGACAGGGTCGATCCGGTGATGAAATCGCCTTCCTCGGCGGTCAGGAACACCACGCCGCGGGCGATGTCCTCGGCGTGGCCGAGGCGGCCCATGGGGATCCGGGCGATGATTTTTTCGAGCACATCGGGCGGCACGGCGCGGACCATCTCGGTGTCGACATAGCCGGGCGCAATGGCATTGACGGTGATGCCGAAGCGGGCGCCTTCCTGGGCGAGGGCTTTGGTGAAGCCGTGGATGCCGGACTTGGCGGCGGCGTAGTTGACCTGGCCGTACTGGCCGGCCTGGCCGTTGATCGAACCGATGTTGACGATGCGGCCGAATTTTGCGGCGCGCATGTCCTCCCAGACGAGTTTGGAGAGGTTGAAGCAGGAGCCGAGATTGGTGTCGATCACAGAATCCCACATATCGCGCGTCAGGCGCGACATGGTGCTGTCGCGGGTGATGCCGGCGTTGTTGACGAGGATTTCGATTTTGCCGAATTCGCCATGGATCTGATCGACGGCTGCCTTGCAGGCGTCGAAGCTGCCGGCGTCGAACTTGATGGTTTTGATGCCGGTTGCGGCGGTGAAGGCGGCGGCGGCTGCGCCATTGCCGGCATAATTGGCGACCACGGCGCGGCCGGCGGCTTTGAGTTGGCGGCTGATTTCCGCCCCGATGCCGCGTGTGCCGCCGGTGACGAGGGCTACCCTGCTCATGTTGTTCTCCTGGATTTTCTGGCTTTTCGCTGTTCGACACCATGGGGCGATTGGAATCAATCGGAAAACACTTTTCCGGGGTTCAAAATTCCGTCGGGATCCAGTGCCGCCTTGATGCGGCGCATCACGGCGATCTCTTCGGGGGTGCGGGTGTAGCTGAGATAAGGGCGCTTCAGGAGGCCGATGCCGTGTTCGGCGGAGATGGAGCCGCCGTAGTCGCGGACCTGGGTGTAGACGATATGGTCGATGGCGGATTTGCTCGGGCCGCCCGGTTCGAGCTTGACGCAGATGTGCAGGTTTGAGTCCGCGATGTGGCCGAACCAGACGGCGCGCAGGGCGGGGGCGGCGGCGAGGAGGGCTGATTTGCAGGTGTCGATGAATTCCTGCATGCGCCCGATGGGCAGGGAGATGTCGAAGCCGGCCTGGGGGTTCATGGTGCGTTGGAACTGGACGACCGAATCGCGCAAGCCCCAGATTTCCGTGCCTTCGCGGTGCGACTGGGCGATCACGGCGTCTTCGACGATGCCGTCTTCCAGGGCGCGTTCGATCATGGCCGAGAAGGTTTCGGTGTCGCGGGCCTGATCGGAGCCGAGGCTGTCCATCAGGACATAGAGGGCGTGGCCGCTGGGGAGCGGGGGGCGGATGGCGTGTTCGGTGGTGGCCAGGGTGTAGAATTCGGGCCACATCACTTCGAAGGCGGACAGGGCGCCGCCGAGTTCGGCGCGGGCGCGGCGGAGGAGGTCGAGCACGGCTGCGTAGCTGGGGCAGGCGACCAGGGCGGTGCAGGCGCTGGCGGGTTTGGGGAAAAGGCGCAGGACCAGGCGGGTGACGACGCCGAGCGTACCTTCGGCGCCGATGAAGAGGTGTTTGAGGTCGTAGCCGGTGTTGTTTTTTTGCATTTTATTGAGGCTGGTCAGCACGGTGCCGTCGGCGAGGACGACCTCCATGCCCAGCACGAGATCGCGCGTCATGCCGTAGCGCAGGACGCGGTTGCCGCCGGCGTTGGTGGAGACGTTGCCGCCGATGGCGCAGGAGCCGCGGCTGCCGATGTCGAGCGGGAAGAGGAGGCCGGCGGCGTCGGCGGCATCCTGGACGGATTGCAGGGGGGCGCCGGCCTGGACGGTCAGGGTGGCGGCGGCGGGGTCGATGTCCTCGATGGCGCGCATGCGTTCGAGCGACAGCGCGATGCCGCCGGCGATCGGGGTGGCGCCGCCGGCGAGGCCGGTGAGGCCGCCTTGGGGGGCGACGGGGGTTTTGTGGGCGGTGCAGAGTTTGAGGATGGCGGCGACTTCGGCGGTGGTGCGGGGCAAAGCGATGGCCAAGGGCGGATTTTCGGCCGCGGAGACCGACCAGTCCGCGAGGTAGCGGGGCGCGATGTCGGGGCCGCTCAGGATGGCGTCGGGGCCGAGGGCGGCGCGGAGATCTTCGAGCAAGGTCGGCATGGGGGGTCCTTGGCGTTGCCGGTGCAGGCTGCCCGAGGGGGGGCGAGGGAGCAACTCCCCGCTGTATAGTTATGATAGTGTAACAATTAGGGCGTGAGATGACAGCGCGGGTCAGGCGGGATTTTTGCGCAAGGGGCGCAAACCCGGGGCGTACGACCCGTGGGCGGGGCCGGAGGGGAGGTGGGGGCGCGGCGCGCGGGGTTTCTGGGGCTTGGATTCGCGTTTGGCGGGTGCGCCGGGTGGTTTGGCGGCGGGAGGTTCGAAAGGGGGGAGTTCGAGGCCGAGGAGGCGGAAGAGGCGGCGCAGGAGGCGGGCGGCGCGGGGGGTGGTGGCGATGATCTCGGCCATGCCGGGTTGGGCCAGGAGATGGGCGATCTGGCTTGCGTGGCAGGCGGCCTCGTTGGGGATGGCGCGGATCAGCCAGAGCGGGCCGGTGGGGAGGTGATGGCGGGGGCGTTTGACGGATGGGTGTGGCGTGCCGGATGGGCGCGGCGCGCGGGGGCGGCTGGGCGGGAGGGGGCCTTGGGCGAGGCGGTCCATCAGGCGCGTGAAGCGCTGGGCGAGGCGGTTGAGGTAGGAGCACAGGGCGCAGGTATGGGGCGCGATTTTGCGCAGGCGGAAGCGGGCGGCGATCAGGATGCACAGGTTGCGCAGGATTTGCGCCAGGCCGGCCGCCAGAAGGGCGGGGCTTGGGGTGGGCTCGGGTGCGGTGGGCGCCGGGTTCATGTTGCATGTTATAACTAACTTAAAAAACCGACGCAAAGAAAAAATGGAGGTCCGGGGTTGTTTGCAGGTTTGGTTGCGGCGCTGTCGCGGGGGCGATAGGGTGCGGCCATACGGCAATCCGAGGGACGCACGTGATTACCATTGTCTATCAAATCCTGCTCGAGCTCCTCAGCCTTTACAAATGGGCGGTGATCCTGGCGGCGCTGTTCAGCATGTTGGTGTCATTCGGCGTCTTGGACACGCGCAACCGCGTGGTGTGGACGATCGGGGATTTTCTGTATCGGATCACCGAGCCGGTGCTGCGGCCGATCCGCAATCGGCTGCCCAGCACGGGGGGGCTCGATCTCAGCCCGATCGTGGTGATCTTCGGGAT
>CANFKS010000101.1 GCA_947447625.1 Rhodospirillales bacterium
CTGAACGTCTCGGTCATCGGAAAATCTTTGCACGAAAGCCCTGCGCACAGGATAAGACGGCATGAGCGATAACACCACACACGACCCAATCCTTGCCGCCATCACCTTTGATGCCAACGGCCTCGTCCCCGCCATAGCCCAGCAGCATGACACGGGCGAAGTGCTGATGATGGCGTGGATGAACCGCGAATCGGTCGCCGAAACCCTCGCCACCGGCCGCGTCTGCTACTACTCCCGCAGCCGCGGCAAACTCTGGCGCAAAGGCGAAAGCTCCGGCCAGCAGCAATCCCTCAAGGAACTCCGCCTGGATTGCGACGGCGACACCATCCTCCTCCTCGTCGACCAGCTCGGCGTCGCCTGCCACACCGGCCGGCGGGACTGCTTTTTTCGCGCCGCCCGCGATGGCGCCCTGGTCGAAATCGCCCAACCCCTGATCGACCCTGACGCCCTCTACGGCCACGGCCACAAACATGGCTAAAGCCATCCCTCTGACGGTGTTGACCGGCTTCCTCGGCGCCGGCAAAACCACCGTGCTCAACCACCTCGTCCGCCAGCCCGCAATGGCCGGCGCTGCCGTGCTGGTCAACGAATTCGGCGAAATCGGCCTCGACCACATCCTGGTCGACAAAGTCACCGACAACACCGTGCTGCTCCCCTCGGGCTGCCTGTGCTGCGCCGTGCAGGGCGATCTCGTCCGCGCCCTCCGCGACCTGCTGCCCCGCGTCCAATCCGGCGAAATCAAGCGCGTCATCGTCGAGACCACCGGCCTCGCCGATCCCGCCCCCATCGTGCAGACCTTGATGGGCGACGTCTCGATCGCGCGGCACTACCACCTCGACGGCATCATCACCGTCATCGACGCCGTGCACGCCGCCGGCCAACTCGATGCGCACGCCGAAGCCGTCCGCCAGGTCGCCATGGCCGATCGCCTGGTCCTCGCCAAATCCGATCTCCCCCACGACAACGCGGCCCTGCTCGCCCGCCTGCGCGCCCTCAACCCCTCAGCCCCCGTCATCATCGCCCACCGCGGCGCCCTCAACCCCGCCGCCATCCTCGATTGCGGACTGTTCGACGCCGCAGGCAAAATCGGCGACGTCCGCGCCTGGCTTGACGAAGCCGCCTTCGCCACCCCCTCCGCCAAATCCCCCGCGCGCCACGACGCGGCGATCCACGCGTTCTGCCTGACCTTCGACCAGCCGCTGCATTGGCACGGTGTCGGCACCTGTCTTGAGATGCTGATCGGCACGCGGGGCGAAAGCCTGCTCCGCGTGAAAGGCATCCTCAACCTGGTCGGCCAAACCCGCCCCGTCGTCATCCACGGCGTGCAGCACATGTTCCACGAACCCACATTGCTCGACGCCTGGCCCGAAGGGGACCCCCGCACGAGCCGCATCGTGTTCATCACGCGCGATCTTGATCGCGAGACCATCGAAGCAGGGTTGCGCGCGTTCGAGGCGGCGGCGGAGGGGGTATAAGGAAGCGCTTCTTTTTTTGAAAAAAAAGAAGCAAAAAAACTTTATCCGATAAGGGAAAAGGGTGAGCGCCAAAAATATGCCCCATCCAAAATCCCCCGCCCCCAACGGATAAAAGTTTTTTGCTTCTTTTTTCAAAAAAGAAGCCCTTCCCTTACTGCGGCAACGCCTCACCCGAAAAAATCCGCCGCGGATTATCATCGAGCATCACCGCGATATCGGCCTCGCTCACCCCGCGCGCCTTCAGCATCGGCATGAAATCAGTGAACATATAGGTATAGGGCGGCGGCCATTTGCCCTGCGCCCGCAGCGCATCCATCCGCGCCTGTTCCTCGCCCGTCACCTGCCGCTGCAATTTGCCGAGCCAGCCGCAATGCCGGTCCTGGCTCATCATGATTTGCGCCCGAAACCCATCACGCACCAGCTTGGCCAGGTTATCCGCCCTGACCTCGTCGGGTTGCAGCCGCAAAATGCCGATCCGGTCGAACCCGATATAGGAGCCGCCATCGACCACGCGCCGATGATAGGCCGGGTCCGCATTGCCACAGCAATGCCCGATCAGACAGCGATGCGCCGCCACACCGCCATCGGCGAACAATCTCTGCTGCTCCGGCGCGCCCACTCCGTCCTGCGTGTGCGTGATGATCGGCACCCCGCTCGCCCGCTGCGCCAGACACGCCGCGGCGAGAAACTTCTTCTCCAGTTCGGTGATCACCGGCGCCCCGGTCGCCACCTTGATCGCCCCGGCGCGGATCCCGGTCTCGCCGATTCCGTGCGTGATCTCCCGGATATAGAGTTCCGCGATCTCCTCCGTTGTCCGCGCCCGCCAATACGGCGGCAACCCCATCTCCTCGAAATAGAACCCGGTGGTGCACACGATATGCACCCCCGACTTCTCCGATATCTCCTTCAGCATCCCGGCATCCCGCCCCAATTCGATCGGGCACGGATCGACAAGGCTCTTCACCCCGTGCGCCTCGCGCAACTCCGCCAGGCGGCGCACCGCCTCTTCGATGAACCCCGCCCGGTCGAAGCGCGCCATCGGATCGAATTCCGCCCCCCCGAAGGCGATGAACAGATGCTCATGCATCAACGTCCGGCCCAGCGCGCGCACCGGAATCTCGCCCGTCACCGTATTCACCATCGTGGCCATCGCGACGTCTCCCTGTTTGTCGGCCGCATCAAACACCCCCGCGCCGCGCGTGTGAAGCACGTGCGATCGGGGAGTGCTCCTGCGCTGCCGCCCCTCATCCTGCCCGGAACATCTGAAAAAACCGTAAACATACCCACCGATCACCCCTCCCGATCACCCCCCCCATCACCCCCGGTTGCGGTTCCGCCCCGGCAAGCCAATATTACAGTTCCTGGATCACCTTCAGCCCAAGGCCTGCTATGCCAACCCCCGAGTGGGATATCCCCGCCAACCTCCAGCCTAACCCGGCCGATTACAGCTTCGACCTCGAGCACGCCCTGCGCTCGGTCGTCGGATTGCGCGCCAACGTCCCCTCCGATGCCTTCACCGCCGGCACCCTCGGCACCGAGCGCCAGGGCAACGGCGTCATCATCCGCCAAGACGGCCTGGTGCTGACCATTGGCTACCTCATCACCGAGGCGGAAACCATCTGGCTCATCACCGCCGATGGCCGCGCCACCCCCGGGCACCCCATCGCCTTCGACAGCACCACCGGCTTCGGCCTCGTCCAGGCTCTCGGCAAGCTCAACATGCCCGTCATGGAGTTCGGCGATTCCGATGCCCTGCCGATCGGCACCGAGGCCATCATCGCCGCCGCCGGCGGCTGCCACCATGCCATCGAAACCAAAATCGTCGGCCGCCAGGAATTCGCGGGCTACTGGGAATACCTGATCGACAACGCCATCTTCGCCGCCCCGGCGCACCCGTTCTGGTCCGGCTCGCCGATGATCGACCGCGCCGGCAAGCTCGTCGGCACCGGCTCCCTCATCCTCCAGCAGGGCGAGGGCAAGAAGCGCACCGACATGAACATGATCGTGCCGATCTCCCTCCTCCGCCCCGTGCTCGACGCTCTGCTCACCACCGGCCGCGCCAGCCCGCCGCGCCCCTGGCTCGGCATGTATGCGATGGACAGCGAAGGCGGCCTCGTCGTCGGCGGCGTGTCGGACACCGGGCCCGCCGCCCTGGCCGGGATCCAGGCGGGGGACTGCATTGTCTCGGTCGGTGACGAAAAAATCCCCGATCTCGGCGCCCTGTGGCGCAAGGTCTGGGCCGCCGGCCACCCCGGCGCAGTCGTCACGCTGCGCATCACGCGCGACGGCGAACCCCAGACCATCCGCATCAAATCCGCCGATCGCGGCAGCTTTCTGCGCGGGCCCAAGCTGCATTGAACCCCCCATGCCGGATCGCCTCATCGGCGTGCTTCGCAACGTCCTGAACTGCGCCGTCAAACCGGCGCCCGACATGCCGTTCGATGAAGCCGAGCGCGCCGACATCGCCGCGCTCGGCCGGCGGCGGGCCGCCCTCAAACCCGGCTGAACAGATACCCCGCCACCACGGCCAGCCGATCCCCGAGCCCCCGCGCCTCATCCGCAAGCGCCCCCCCGCCATCCTGGCGCCCCAAATCCCGCCGCGCCAAAACCGCCGGCAACGCTGCCGCGATCACATCCCGCCGATAGAACCCGCGCCCCTCGGCCAGCATCATCCGCCCGATCGCCACCAGCCCCGCCACATCCACCTGCTCCGGCCGCGCCCGCGCCATATCGATGCTGAGCCCCTGGCCGCCCAGAAAATCCTCCGGCAGCAAACACCGCTCCTGCCGCGCCAGCACAAACCGCGCCCGCAGCACGCCCGCCACCCCATAGCCCCCCCCCAACGCCCTCAGCCGCGCCCGGCCCGCCGCATCCGCCCCCAGCACCCGCCCCGCCGCCGCCGCCAAGCCGCCCGCCGTCGCCAGCACATAGTCCCGAAACGCCCCCATCGTCGGCACCGACGCCTCGGTCTCCACCTCCCGCCCCTCGATCATGCCGAGCAGGTCCGCCGCCTCCAACGCCCCCGAATCCAGCGCCTCGCCCAGCGGCCCCGCCACCTCATGCCGCCGCCTGGTGCCCTCCACCACCTCGCGCCACCACTGCAACCGGATCAATGCCAGCATCGGCTCCGACGCCACCTCGCGCGCCCGCGCCAGTTCGTGGTTGAACGCATACAGCACGAACAACGCCTCCCGCGCCGCGGGCGGGGCGAACAGCGCGGTCAAAAACCGGTCCGGATCATGGCGGCGCACCATGGCGCCCAGGGCAGAAACTTCGCTCATCGGAGGCAGGTGGCGCGAAACTGTCTTGCGTGCAAGCTTGACGCATCGCCCGCGCGACCATAGCTGTGGTCTACGCTTCAGAAACGCCAACACCGGAGAACGCCCTCATGGCTTTCGAACTGCCCGCGCTGCCCTATTCAACCGCCGCCCTCGCCGCCAACGGCATGTGCCAGGAGACGCTCGAACTCCACCACGGCAAGCACCACAACGCCTACGTCACGGCGCTGAACGGCTTCGTCGCCGGCAACGCCGCCCTGCAGGGCAAGTCGCTCGAAGAGATCGTCAAGCTCTCCTACAGCGACACCGCCCTCGCCGGCGTCTTCAACAATGCCGGACAGCATTGGAACCACATCGTATTCTGGGAAAACATGTCGCCCAACGGCGGCGGCATCCCCGGCACGCTCGAAGCCAAGATCAACGCCGATTTCGGCTCCGTCCAGGCGTTCAAGGACGCCTTCAAGGCCGCCGCCACCACCCAGTTCGGCTCCGGCTGGGCCTGGCTCATCCTGGGCAGCGACGGCAAGCTGAAATGCACCAAGACCCCCAACGGCTCCAACCCGCTCGCCACCGGCGAAGGCAAGGTGCTGCTGGGCTGTGACGTGTGGGAACACGCCTACTACCTCGATTTCCGCAACGTCCGCCCCAACTATGTCGACAACTGGCTGAACAAGCTGGCCAACTACGAATACGCCGCCGCCCAGCTCTAGATCCTGATGCGTTTTGGCGGAACCGCCGCGGAACCGCCAAAACTCTGAATCATGCGATCGGACAAAGCCTTAAGGCAGAACCCGAATGCGACGAAAGGCGAGGGGACAAACCCCCCGCCTTTTTTCGTCCCTCACCCCCGTCCGGGAACCGGCAGCAGCGCCCCCGTAATCCCCGACGCCGCGTCCGACAGCAGAAACGCGATCGTGTCCGCCACTTCGGACGTCCGAGCCCATTTCGACGCATCGGCATCCGGCATATCCGCCCGGTTCTGCGCCGTATCCATCGTGCCGGGCAACACGGCATTCACCCTGACATTCTCGCCCTTCAACTCGTCGGCGAAACTCTCCACCATCCGGTGCACAGCACTTTTCGCCGCCGCATACGCGCTCATCCCCGCCGGCGCCCGCTGCGCCGCCCCAGCGCCGACCGCAACGATGCTGCCATGCCCCGCCACCCGCATAGGCATCGCAGCCGCGCGCAGCACATTGAGCGTGGTGATCACATTCATCCGGAACTGCGCCTCCCACAGCGCCGCCGGGCTCTCCGCCAGCCCCGCCCAGGCGAACCCGCCCACCGTATGCACCACACCGTCCAGCCGCCCATGCTCCGCCAGCACCGCAGACACCGCCGCGCCGCACACAGCCTCGTCCGCCAAGTCCGACACCGCCATCGTCCGCACCCCCGTGAGCGCCGCCAGCCCCGGTCCCGGCCGATCCAGCGCCACCACAACGGCCCCATCCGCCAGCAGCCGCGCAATCACCGCACGCCCCAGATTGCCGGCCGCCCCGGTCAGCATGATCGTCTTGCCGCGCATCGTCAGTCTCCTCTGTCAGGTTCAATCCCGGCACGCCCGCCGCATCCCATCCAACCCCCCTGCACCACGAAAGCGCCCGGCTTGACAAGGCGGCCCTGCGGCTCGAAGCAGCAGGCCCGACCCGAGCGCGCCCCGTCCTGGAGACCATGCCATGAAAGCCGTCGTCCTTCATCCGCCGCATGAGCTGCGCATCGATGACCTGCCGCCCGCCGAACCCGGCCCGCATCAGGTCCGCGTCCGCATCCGCAACGGCGGCATCTGCGGCTCGGATCTCCACTACTACCATCACGGCGGCTTCGGCACGGTGCGCGTGCGCGAGCCGATCGTGCTCGGCCACGAAATGGCCGGCATCGTCGAATCCATCGGCGCCGGCGTCACCCGGGTCACAGTCGGAGACCGCGTCGCCGTCAACCCCTCGCTGCCCTGCAACACCTGCAAATACTGCCTCGAAGGCGCCCAGCAGCATTGCCTCGACATGCGCTTCAACGGCAGCGCCATGCGCATGCCCCACATCCAGGGCGGCTTCCGCGAACTGCTGGTGTGCGACCAGGCCCAGGCCGTCCCGGCCGACATGCCGCTCGAACGCGCCGCCTTCGCCGAACCCCTCTCCGTCTGCCTGCACGCCATCCGCCAGGCCGGCCCAATCCTCGGCCGCCGCGTTCTCGTCACCGGCGCCGGCCCCATCGGCGTGCTCTGCGCCATGGTCGCCCGCCACGCCGGCGCCCGCGAAATCGTGATCACCGACCTGCTCGACGCCCCCCTCGCGCTTTCCCGCAAAGTCGCCGCCGACCGCACCGTCAACGTCGCCCGGGACACCACCGCCATGGCCGATTACGCCCGCGACAAAGGCCATTTCGACGTCGCCTTCGAAGCCTCCGGCAGCGCCATGGCCGTCAGCACCGCCATCGCCTCGCTGCGCCCCACCGGCACTCTGGTCCAGGTCGGCAACGGCGGCGCCGAAACCGCCATCCCGCTCAACACCCTCCTCGCCAAGGAAATCACCCTGCGCGGCACCTTCCGCTTCCACGCCGAATTTGCCATGGCCGTCGAACTCCTTGCCCGCAACGCCATCGACGTCGCCCCGCTGCTCACCGAAATCATCCCCGTCGATGACGCCATCCGCGCCTTCGACCTCGCCACCGACCGCCAACGCGCCATGAAGGTGCAGATCGCACTCTAGAAGGCAGCAAGCGCTTCTTTTTTTGAAAAAAAAGAAGCAAAAAAACTTCACCCTTCAAGGCTCTTCGGAGGGAGAGGGGCAAAGCCAACGGCTTCATCGGCTTCATCGGCTTCGCCCCTCTCCCGATCGAAAACCCTTATCGGGTAAAGTTTTTTGCGGAGCTTTTTTCCAAAAAAGCGACCGCTTCCTTCCCCACCCCAACCCCAGGCCCCCCACAATGACCGATGCCGTCCAATCCGCCATCGCCCCCTACCTCGACGAACTCACCGCCATCCGCCGCGACATCCACGCCCACCCCGAACTCGGCCTCGAGGAACACCGCACCGCCGCCCTCGTCGCCGCCAAACTCACCGAATGGGGCGTCGAACACGTCACCGGCATCGGCGGCACCGGCATCGTCGCCACCATCCGCGGCACACTGCCCGGCCAACGCGCCATCGGCCTGCGCGCCGACATGGATGCCCTCGCCATCCTCGAAGACACCGGAATCCCCTACGCCTCCACCAGCCCCGGCCGCATGCATGCCTGCGGCCATGACGGCCACACCACCATGCTCCTCGGCGCCGCCCGCTACCTCTCCCAACACCGGGACTTCTCAGGCACCGTCCAACTCATCTTCCAACCCGCCGAGGAAGGCCGCGGCGGCGCGCTCGCCATGCTCGGCGACAAGCTGTTCGAACGCTTCCCCTGCGATGCCATCTACGGCCTGCACACCATGCCCGGCACCCCGGTCGGCGCATTCGGCATCAACACAGGCGGCTTCATGGCCGGCGGCTGCATCTTCCACGCCCGCTTCAAAGGCACCGGCGGCCACGGCGGCAGCGCGCCCCACCTCTCGGTCGATCTCTCCATCGTCCAGGCCCATTTCGTCCTCGGCCTGCAAACCATCATCGGCCGCAACATCTCCGCCTTCGACACCGCCGTCATCTCCGTCGGCCACATCGGCGGCGGCGCCATCGAAAGCTGCAACGTCCTGCCCGCCGAAATCACCGTGGGCGGCACCGCGCGCTACTTCAACCCCACCGTCAAACCCATCATCGAAAACCGCATCACCGAACTTGCCCACGGCCTCGCCGCCCTGCACGGCGCCACCGCCGAACTGATGTTCGACTGGGTCGCCGAACCCCTCGTCAACCAACCCGAACAAACCGCCGTCGCCGCCGCCGCCGCCATAAGCGTCGTCGGAACCCCCAACGTCGACACCAAATCCCCGCCCCGCACCGGCGGCGAAGACTTCGCCTTCATGATGCGCGAAAAACCCGGCGCCTTCATGTTCATCGGCAACGGCGTCAATCCCGACGGCAGCTTTCACGGCGTGCACACGCCCAAATTCAACTTCAACGACGACATCATCCCGCTCGGCGTGGCCTATTGGGCCGGGGTGGTGGAGCAGGAACTGAAGCTTAGAGCCTGATGATTTTTGGTGGAATCACCAAAAATCTGAATCAGGCGATCAAACAAAGCGTGAGAGCGGGATGCCTTCCCCCATCAAAAGGCATCCCGCTCTAAAACCCCATCGCCCCCGCATAAAGCCGATGGAAATGATGCACCGCCGCCTCCGTCGTCTGCCCCCCCTCCGGGTCATGCACATACCGCCCCGCCGTATACCCGCGTGACGCCAGCCCCCGCTGCACCGATTCGCAGATCGCGATATCCTCCGGGCCCAGCACCATCTGCCCATAGGCCGACTTCGCCTCATCCGGCTCCGCCCCCGGCAGCGCAAACCCGTGATACCGCCGCACGCTCGTCCCCACCGTCTGCGGCAGGATCGACGTCACTGTGAGCGACGGGCTGCCCGGCAGGAACCCGAACGTCGTCGTCGGCCACAAAAACCAGAACGCCGTCAACGCGTTCGCCCCCGGCGCCACCGTGTAGGCCTTGTTCTCATGCCGCCCCAACTGCCCCTTCTGCGCCGACCACAAGCCCGACACGGTCGTGCGATACCCCGCCATGTCGATCAAATCGGCAAAGGCGGGATGGGCCGGGCCGCAATGGTAGCACTCGTGGAAATTGTCGAGCACGACCTTCCAATTCGCCTGCATCGCCCGCGGCGTGCGCCCCGGCAACGGCTTGAGCCGGTCGAAATCGGGCGTCCCCGCCATGATATCGGCCGCCAGATCCCCCGCCGTCTCCGCCAGGCCCGCTGCCAGCGGGTCGAGGTTGAAAAACACGAATTTGCCGGCAAACACCTCGGTGCGCACCGGCTTGAGGCAAAACCGGTCGGCCGAGAAATGCGGCTGCCGCTCCGCCCCCCGCGCCGTGCGCAGACTGCCGTCGTCGTGATACGACCACGCATGATACGGGCACGTCACCACCCGCGCATTGCCGCTGCCCTCGAGCAATTCATGCGCCCGGTGCTGACAGACATTGAAAAACCCGCGGATCGCCCCGTCCCGCCCGCGCATCACCAGAATCGACTGATCCAGCAGCCGCACCGTCACATAATCCCCCGGCGCCGCCAGTTCATCCACAGCGCCGGCGTAGTGCCACGTCCGGAAAAACAGCCTCTCCCGCTCGTCGGCGAGATGCGCCTCCGACGTATAAACCCAACCCGGCAGCGTATCGGACTGCGCGGGATCCTCATGGATCCGAACCTGCCTCAACCCATCCACAACGCGTCCCTTTCGTCTTGTCGGCAAATGTTTTTGCCTCTTTTTTCGCCAAAAAAGAAGCGCTTCCTTCACCCCGGCCAACGCATCCCCGGGTCCAGCGGATAAATCGGCCGCCGCACGTTGCGGAACGTCAACTGCCCGTAATCCGACGTGCATACCCCCACCCCGGCGCATTCCACGATCACCCGCGCCAGCTTGCCCACATCCGCCCGCCAATGCACGCGCGATTTGATGGCAATGAAACGTTTCGTCGCGGGGTCGATGCCGAGAATGCGCATCATCTCCTGCGCGGTCGGTTCGATATGCCGGCTCAGCAGCACGATCTGCACCCGCCCGGTGTCCAGCACCGCGGTGGTTCCCATATACACCTGCAACCCCGGCGTCAGCCCACCGGTCGCGCGATAATACCCGGCCGACAATGTCCGCACCTTGCCCGCCACGCGCAGCGGCCGGCTGCCCGATTGCAGCGCCGGCATCTCAAGCTTGGCGCCGATCTCAAGTTCGACATCCTGCCCGATCCCCGCTGCGGCGGCCTGGACCACAGCTTGCGGATCATAGATCCCGAAGAACACGACATCATCGAGCTCCTGGCGGATGATTTCGCGCAGCACATCGGTCGTGTCCATCGTCCCGCCCGAGGCGCAATTGTCGAAATGATCGAGCAGCACCACGCCCGGCCCCTCCTCGCCCGCCCGCTGCGCCCGCGCGACCGACTCCTCCAGCGGCTCGATCTTGAACGTGAACGCCTCGCGCGCCTGCCAGGCAAAGGCGAGCAATTCATCCACCATCGCCTGCGCATCGCCCGGATTGTTGTCGGTCACGACCACGGCCGACAGCCCCGCCATCGGCACATCGGCATGCGGAAAGCCCACAAACAGCGACGCCGCCAGCGCCCGCCCCGATTCCTCCCAACCCGCACACATCGCCTGAAGCTCGCGGTTGGGGAACATATGCGTCCCCTGCGCCATCACATGCGGCAGCATCGGCACGCCGCCCCATGCCGATGCCGGCTTGACCTTGCCCGCAATCACCCGCAGCAGCGCCGCCCCGGCGCGCATCGCGGTCTCCTTCATGTCGATATGCGGATAGGTGTGATACCCCGCCACCACGTCCGCATTGCGGATCATCGCGTCAAACACATTGGCGTGCATGTCATAGGCCACACACAGCGGCGTGGTCCGATCGATCGCCCGGATCCGCCGCAGCAACTCCCCCTCGCCGTCGTCGAAATCCTCCACCGCCATGGCGCCGTGCAGATCGAGCATGATCCCGTCGAACCCGCCCTCGGCGAGCGCCTCGGTGATGAGCGCGCAGAACAATTCGTACGCCTCGCCATCCACCCGCCCCGAAGGCGGCGCACTCGCCGTCACCGCCACCACCACCTCCGCCCCCGCATCGCGCGCGATCTCGAGATAGCCCCCCATGCAGGTCCGCGTGTCGCGATAGAACGCCGCCGCCGCCTCGCCCTTCAACAGCGTCGTCCCATCCCGGCAGAACCGCGCCAACCTGGTCGGCACCGGCGAAAACGTATTGGTCTCGTGCGACATCGTCGCGAGCAGCAGCCGCATGATCGTCTCCTTGCTTCGTTTCCCGAATCCGGGCGTCGCCCCAACCGGGCCGGAGCCTATCGGCCCTTGACCCCGAACAACCGCTCCAGCCGCGCCAGCGCCTCGATCAGCACCGAATCCTGCTTGCAGAACGCAAACCGCGCGAAATGCGACGGCGCCTCGCCCTCATAGAACGCCGTCACCGGAATCGCCGTCACCTTGGCCTCCTCGGTGATGTAGCGGCAGAATTCGGCATCCGTCCCGTTGAACCCGAGCGGACGGAAATCGGTGGTGATGAAATACGTCCCCTGCGACGGCATCACATCGAAGCCGATCCGCGAAAGCCCCGCGCCCAGCAGATCGCGCTTGGCCTGCAACCCGCCGGCCAGCCCCGCGAAATAGCTGTCATCCTTCATCAGCCCCACCGCGGCCGCGCGCTGCAGATTGGGCGGCGTGGTGAAGGTGAGGTTCTGATGCGCCTTGATCGCAACCGCGGCGAGGTGCTTCGGCGCGCTGATATAGCCGATCTTCCATCCCGTGGCCGAAAACGTCTTGCCCGCGCTGCCGATGCGCAGGCACCGATCGCGCATCCCCGGCAGGGTCATCAGCGGAATATGCTTCAGCCCGTCGAACACCAGATGCTCATACACCTCGTCGCACACCGCATAGGCGTCGTGCTGCTGCACCAGCCCCGCAATGAACTGCAACTCCTCGCGCGTGAACACCTTGGAGGCCGGGTTCATCGGCGAATTCAGCAGGATCGCCTTGGTCTTCGGCCCGAATGCCGCGGCCAGTTCCGCCCGCGGCAAATCCCAATGCGGCGGCGACAACCGCACCAGCCGCGGCGTGGCGCCCAACAGCCGCACCACCGGCAGATACGTGTCATACAGCGGCTCGATCAGCACCACCTCGTCGCCCGGATTGAGCAGCGCCATCAAACAGGCCGTGATCGCCTCGGTCGCCCCCGAGGTCACCACAACCTCGCTGTCCGGGTCGATATCGATGCCATAGAACCGCTTGTTCGCCCGCGCCACCGCCTGGCGCAACTCAGGCACCCCCGCCATCGGCGGATACTGGTTGCGCCCGTCGAACAGCGCATCGGCGGCGGCCTGCACCACATCGGCCGGCCCGTCGGTATCGGGAAACCCCTGGCCGAGATTGATCGAGCCGTGCTGCGCGGCAAGCGCCGACATCACGGTAAAGATGGTGGTGCCGGTATTGGAGAGCAGCGTGTTCAGGGACTTCACCGGTTCAGGACCTTTCGCGATCAACAGCAGGGTCAGTATGGGTGCAGCGTGCGGCCGGTCAACCCGGCCTGTGTTGCATCAAATATGTGCAGCCACCGCCCAAGCCGAAGGCGGCAGGAATGCACAGTATTTGGGCAATCCCCCCGATTTCCTCGGGTCCTTCCTGTCGATCCTGGCTGGCACGTATCCTGCAAACCTGATAATCGGCTCCCTTCGCAGGATGCGCGGCATCTCGGATCAGGGAGCTTGCCTTGGGGACACCCAGGGAATGAGGAGCGGATGAAGAAGATCGAGGCTATCATCAAGCCGTTCAAGCTCGATGAGGTGAAGGAGGCGCTCCACGAAGTGGGGCTTCAGGGCATCACCGTGGTTGAAGCCAAAGGCTTCGGCCGGCAAAAGGGTCACACCGAATTGTATCGCGGCGCCGAATATGTCGTGGACTTCCTGCCCAAGGTAAAGATCGAGGTCGTCTGCCAAGACGACGTGGTCGAGCGTGCGGTCGAGGCGATCGTCGCCGCCGCCCGCACCGGGCGGATCGGCGACGGCAAGATATTCGTCACCACCGTCGAAGAAGTTATCCGCATTCGCACCGGCGAACGCGGCGAAGAGGCGATCTGATACCGGCATCGGTCCGCGATCAGGCGAGTTTGGTCAGAATTCAACCACCAAGGGATATCTGAGATATGGCGAAAAAGGCAGCGGCCCCGGCCGCAGGGAAGAGCAACGTCGACAAGGTGATCGAGATGATGAAGGAGAATGGCGTCGAATACGTCGATCTCCGCTTCACCGACCCGCGCGGCAAGTGGCATCACACCGCCCAGCACGTCTCGACGATGGACGAGGACGCGTTCCGCGACGGCATCATGTTCGACGGTTCCTCGATCGCCGGCTGGAAGGCGATCAACGAGTCCGACATGATCCTCATGCCCGACGCCGAGAGCGCCGTGATGGATCCGTTCGCGGCCAAGCCGTCGATGATCATCTTCTGCGACATCATCGAGCCCTCCACCGGCCAGGCCTATAACCGTGACCCGCGCAGCACCGCCAAAAAGGCTGAAGCCTACGTGAAGTCCTCCGGCGTCGGCGACACCGTGTTCATGGGCCCCGAAGCCGAGTTCTTCATCTTCGACAGCGTGAAGTTCGGCACCGGCGGCAATTACGGCACCTATCACCTCGACAGCATCGAGGGCCCGGAAGCCTCGATGAAGGACTACCCGGAAGGCAACATGGGCCATCGTCCGGTCGTCAAGGGCGGCTATTTCCCGGTCCCGCCGGTCGACAGCGAAAGCGACATGCGCGCGGAGATGCTGTCCACCATGGGCGAAATGGGCCTCATCATCGAGAAGCACCATCACGAGGTGGCGCAGTCCCAGCATGAGCTCGGCACCAAGTTCGGCCCGCTGACCCGCCAGGCCGACCACATGCAGATCTACAAGTACTGCGTGCACAACGTCGCCCACAGCTACGGCAAGTCCGCCACCTTCATGCCCAAGCCGATCTATGGCGACAACGGCTCGGGCATGCATGTCCATCAGTCGATCTGGAAGGCCGGCAAGCCGCTGTTCGCCGGCAATGCCTATGCCGACCTGTCCGAGACCGCGCTCTACTACATCGGCGGCATCATCAAGCACGCCAAGGCGCTGAACGCGTTCACCAACCCGTCCACCAACTCCTACAAGCGCCTGATCCCGGGCTTCGAGGCCCCCGTGCTGCTGGCCTATTCGGCCCGCAACCGCTCGGCCTCCTGCCGCATCCCGTATGCGACGAACCCGAAGGCCAAGCGCGTCGAAGTCCGTTTCCCGGATCCGACCGCCAACCCCTATCTCGCCTTCGCCGCCATGCTGATGGCCGGCCTCGACGGCATCAAGAACAAGATCCACCCCGGTGACCCGATGGACAAGGATCTCTACGACCTGCCGCCGGAAGAACTGAAGGACATCCCGACGGTGTGCGGTTCGCTCCGCGAAGCCCTCGGTGCCCTTGCCGCCGACCATGACTTCCTGCTCGCGGGCGACGTGTTCTCCAAGGATCAGATCGAAAGCTACATCGAACTGAAGTGGAGCGAAGTCTTCCGCTTCGAACACACGCCGCACCCGGTCGAGTTCGAGATGTACTACTCGGTCTGAGC
>CANFKS010000102.1 GCA_947447625.1 Rhodospirillales bacterium
GACGGGATGGCGGAGGTGCGGATCCACAATACGAACACGGGCAAGATCATCGTGGCGCGATTCAGGGTGGAGGGCGGGCGGGCGGTGGTGCGGGGGGATTTCGTGTTGCAGGGGGTGGCGGGGAGCGGGGCGCCGGTGCGCCTCGCGTTCACCGCGCCGGGCGGAGCGGCGACGGGGCGGTTGTTGCCGACGGGGCAGGTGCGCGATGTGATCGAGGTGGTAGGGTTCGGGGCGCTGGAGGTGTCGCTGGTGGATGCGGCCAATCCGGTGGTGTTCGTGAGGGCGGCGACGCTGGGGCTGACGGCGACGGAGAGCCCGGATGTGTTGACCCATGACGGGGCGCGGATGGCGTTGTTCGAGGAGATCCGGGTGGCGGCGGCGCTGGCGATGGGGCTGGTGAGCGATCCGGCGGAGGCGCGGACGCGGTTGAAGAACCTGCCGCAGGTGTCGCTGGTGGCGGGCCCCTGCCCTGCCCCGGTGTTGAGCGGGGAAGTGCTCGCGGCCGAGGAGATGGATGTGCTGACACGGATCATCGCATCCGGTCAGCCGCACCGGGCGACCCCGCTCACGGGGGGGATGTGCCTTGCGGTGGCGGCGCGGATCCCGGGCACCGTGGTGCATGAGGTGGCGCGGGCGCAGCCGGATGACGCCGATATCAGAGTGGCGCATCCCTCAGGCGTGCTGGTGGTGGCGGCCCGGGTAGAGCAGGAGGAACACGGCATCGTGGCGCACGAGGCGGTGGTCTACCGCACGGCGCGCCGTCTGATGGAAGGCCGGGTGTTCCTGCCGGGGTGATCTTGGGGATTCAGGCTTTGATCTCCGAAGCCGGAACCAGCTCCCAAGGCGCCCCCGGCCGGCAAAAGAACGGCATCGCATTCGGCGTGCGCACATTCGCCTCCAGCCCCATCTCGGCTCGCAGCGCCCGGAACAGCGCCCCATGCGCCACCACCAGCACCGGCGCCGGTTGCGACAGCGCCCGGTTGACGGCCGCCACCGCCCGCGCCCGCAGCGCCATGAACGGTTCGGCATCATCCGGCGTATAGGTGCCCGCCACCCAATCGGCGAACCACTCCGTCATCGGTTGTCCTTCCTGGGCGCCGAACGACACTTCGCGCAGCCCCTCATCGAGCGTGATGTCATGCCCCGTCAGCGCCGTCACCGCCAGCGCGGTGTCATGCGCGCGGGACAGCGGCGAACTCACCACGCTGGCAATCCCCCGGTTGCGCAGCATGGCAGCCGCGGCCACCGCCTGCGCACGGCCGGTTTCGTTGAGGGGAATATCGACATTGCCCTGGCTCAGCCCCTGGGCGTTCCAGTCGGTTTCGCCATGGCGGAGAAACCAGAAGGCGCGTTGGATCAACATGATGGTGCCCTCAGTCGAACAAGGAACTGACGGAGCTTTCATCGCTGATCCGCCGAATGGCTTCCGCCAACAGCGGCGCGATCGTCACCTGCCGGACGTTTGACGCCAGCCGCACCGCCTCGGTCGCGAGGATCGAGTCGGTGATTGTCATCATCTCGATCGGGCTCGACGCGATGCCCGCCACCGCGCCACCGGACAGCACGCCATGCGTGACATAAACCGAGGCCGATTTGGCGCCCGACTTGATCAAGGCGCCCGCCGCATTGCGCAGCGTTCCACCGGAATCGACGATATCGTCGACCAGCAGGCAATCCCGGCCGCGCACATCGCCGATCACATTCATGACTTCCGACACCCCGGCCCGTTCGCGCCGCTTGTCGATGATCGCCAGATCGCAATTCAGCCGCGTCGCCATCTGCCGCGCCCGCACCACGCCGCCCACGTCGGGCGAGACGATCATGATTTCGCGCCCCGCATAGCGGGTCTGAATATCCTGGCGATAGAGCGGCGCCGCATTGAGGTTGTCGACCGGAATGTCAAAGAAACCCTGGATCTGCCCGGCATGCAGATCCATCGTCAGCACCCGGTCGGCGCCCGCTTCGGTGATGAGATTGGCCACCAGCTTGGCGCTGATCGGCGTGCGCGAGCCGGTCTTGCGGTCCTGCCGGGCGTAGCCGAAATAGGGGATGACCGCTGTGATCCGCCGTGCCGAGGCGCGCCGCAGCGCATCCATCGTGATCAGCAGTTCCATCAGATTGTCGTTCGCGGGGTATGATGTCGACTGGACCACGAACACGTCCTCGCCGCGGATGTTCTCGTGGATTTCCACGAACACTTCCATATCGGCAAAGCGGCGCACGGTGGCGCGCGTCAGCGGCAGGTTCAACGTGGCGGCGACCGCCTCGGCGAGGGGGCGGTTGCTGTTGCAGGCAACGATCTTCATCGGCGGCAATCCTGGGTGAGCGAGGCCGGGCAGGCGGCGTCGTCTGGGCAGGGTGGAGGGGCGCGGGGCGGAGCGAGGGCCTTCTAGCAACGCGGGGGGTGTGTGTCCACGAACCGTCACGCAAAGGAGGGATCTGACCCCGTCCTGCCATGTCCGGAATTGCCTATTTCCTGGGTACGCGGTTTGCGATCACGTCCTTCACGCCCCCCGCCGCCTCGGCCGCCACCACGTAGGCGACGTCGCCCCAGGCCAGGCTCAACATCCCCTTCGGCACTTCGTTGAGCTGCACCACGCGGCCGGCCTCCTTGCCGTTGGCATCCAGCACCAGCCAATCGACCTCGATGCGCTGCGCGTTGCCCGGCGCCGGCGCGACCATGACAACCCCGCTCACCGTGAAATCAGCCCGCCTTGTGGCGTCCGCCAGCTCCTGCCCGGCCTTTACCAACTCGGCGCGCATCGCCCGCGCCAGCGCGATGTTGCCATCGCCCGGCGCTCCGCTCACGCCGGTGAATGCCAGAACGGGCGCCCGATTGACCAGACTGGTGGGGTCGGACTGCCGGCGTTCCGCCTCGATCCGCGTCAACAGCGAGGCGATGCGCGGAATTGCCTCGCCCGCGATCCGCCGCAGCGGCGGTGCCTTGATCCACTGCTCCGACGACACCGCCAAGCCCTCGGTGATGCCGCGCTGCGCGCCGGCCGGATCAAACACCCGATAGAGCGGCACGATATCGCTGCCACGCGGCTCGGTGCCGATCGTCAACCGCCAATCCGCCTTTTGCGGCACCCCGGCAACCACCGGAACCTCCTCGGCCAGCAGCCCCTCGGCGATGCGCTGCGACAACTCCGCCGCCGCCGCATCGCCAAGGAAAATATCGCGCGGCAATGGAATCGCCAGCCGCGCCGGCGGCGGTTGCGACAAGCGCTGTGCGGTCAATCCCGCATTGCCCTCGAACGGCCGCGGCAAGCCCCCGCAGGCCGCCAGCGCCAGCACCATCAGCAGGCTAAAGAATCGCGCAGGAAACCATCGCGGTGAGCAGCAGCAGAGCGATGAAGATGACCATGTAGGGCATATGCCGGGCCTCATAAGGCGATAACCGAAATCTGATGGCCGATCGGGCCTGCATTGGCGAGCGTCCGCCGCCGATGGCTGAAGAACCGCGCGGGCTCGGCCAGCGTGTCATGCCCCGTCACATGCACCACCCCGACGCCCGCCAAGGCCAGCCGGCTTGCGCAATAGCCGGCCAGATCGAACTGCCACCGCTGCGGCCGCCCATCGGCGAAAAACCGCTCGGCATCGACAGTTTGCGCCAGCACCGCATCGCGCAAATCGGCGGAAACCTCGTACGATGCCTGGCCGATACAAGGGCCCACCGCCGCGACAATGCGCGCCCGCTCCGCCCCCAAGGCCACCATTGCCGCGACCGTCGCCTCCAACACCCCCGCCACCGCGCCGCGCCATCCCGCATGTGCCCCGCCAATCACCCCAAGCTGGGCATCGGCGAACAGCACCGGCGCGCAATCCGCCGTCACAATCCCGATCGCGATTCCGCGCAGCGCCGTCACCGCCGCATCCGCCCGCGGCCCGTTGCCCGGCGTCCACGGCGCCGTGATCGTCGCCACATCTGCCCCATGCACCTGCGTCAAACCCAGCAGCAACGCCGGATCCGCCCCCAGCGCCCGGGCTGCCCGCCCGCGGTTTTCCATCACTGCGGCGCGCTGGTCGGGGCTCGAGATCGAACAATTCAAACTGGCGAACGGCCCCTCCGACACGCCTCCCTCGCGCGTGAAAAACCCGTGCGGCACGGCGATCGGGCCAGCGATAAACGGCGGAGCGCTGAAACAGGTCATGCGGGAAATCCGGGAGGGACAGGGAGTGCGGGATGCAGGATGGCCATGGCCTTGAACAGTCGGCCCATCATATCAGGTTCGATCAGCCGCGACGCCGATTGCATCAGCGCGCTCGCCTGCTGCGGCGTCTGCCCACGGGCCAAAATCCCGGTCCGCTGCACAAGGCCGAGCCCGCTTAAAAACACCCCTTGCGGAATCGGGCCATGCACCGCCGCCCCATGGGCTTGCGCCGTCTGCGCGAGCGCGGCGAAATCCACATGCGCCGTCAAATCCGCCGCCCCCGGATCAACCAGCGGGTCCGCCGGCTTGCCTGCTTGCAACGCCTGCAAACTATCCCCAGGCGCCGACTGCTCCGGCCCATAATCGATGAACAGCGCAGCCCCCCCGCTCCGTGCCAACCGCCCGGCCAGCGCGCCCACCAACCCATGCGCCGCCTCCGGATACTCGACCGTCTCCCCATCCCCGGCCGCCGCGGCAAACCCCATCCCTGGCGCTGCGCTGGGCAACTCGACAAACCGCCCCCCCGCCACAAACCGCTCCGCCCACGCCGCCCCCCGGCGCACGAACTGGCGGATCGGCAAGGCATCCAGAAACTCGTTGCCCAGCACTATCAATGGGCCCTCCGGCAAATCCGCCACCGCGTTATGCCATGTCGCCCCCTTCACCCGCCCCGCCTGCACCGCCCGCAACGCAGGCGAGGTCTCGACGAAATGGACGCTCAGCGCTGCCCTGAAATCCGGCACCATCTGCCCGATCGCGCGCAACGCATCCGCCATCAATGTCCCTCGTCCCGGCCCCGCCTCGGCCAGGATCACCTCGGACGGGCGCCCCATCGACTGCCACACGATCGCCGACCACAACCCCAGGATCTCGCCAAACACCTGACTGATCTCGGGCGCCGTCGTGAAATCCCGGAACGGATCATGCGTCGCATAATACGCGGCATTGGCCCGGCCCATGAACACATCGAGCCGCTCCGGCTGCCCGCCGCTTATCCCCTCCTCGGTCATACCCGGCGCGGCCACACCATCAGGAACACCCCCGCCGCCAGCATCGGCAGCGACAGCAACTGCCCCATCGTCGCACCCTGGAACACATACCCCAGGAACGCATCCGGCTCCCGGAAAAACTCCCCGGTGATCCGCGCCAGCGCATACCCCGTCAGGAACATCCCGGTCAGCACACCCGCCCGCCCGCGGATCGCATCGCGCCGCGCCGCCAGCCACAGCACCCCGAACAGCACCAGCCCTTCCAGGCTCGCCTGATACAACTGGCTCGGATGGCGCAACACCGGCCCGCCCCCCGTCGCCTCGAACCGCATCGCCCACGGCAACCACTCCGGCGCCGCCCGCCCCCACAATTCCCCGTTCACGAAATTGGCGATCCGCCCCAGCCCCAGCCCCACCGGGCTCACCACGGCCAGGCGGTCCGCGAAATGCCAAAACGGGATCTTCTCCCGCCGGCAGAACAACGCCGTTGCGATCGCCACGCCCAGGAAACCGCCATGGAACGCCATGCCGCCCTGCCAGACATACAGAATCTGGATCGGATCGGCCAAAAACCGCCAGGGCTGATAGAACAGCACATATCCCAGCCGCCCCCCGAACACGACGCCCAGGATCGCCCATGTCAGATAATCATCGACCTGCCGCCCATCCGCCACCACCGGAACCCGCCGCGCCAACCCGCGCAGCAACCGCCACCCGATCAGCAGCCCGCCGATATACGACAGCGCATACCACCTGAGCGCGAACGGCCCGATCTGGACGATGATCGCCGGATCCGGGAACAGATGGATCCCGAACATCAGCGATACGGGTCCGCGGCCCGCAGGAAATCGCGCACATACCGCCCGATCCCCGTCTCGAGCGGCGTGAACTGCCCGCCATACCCCGCAGCCCGCAGCCGGCTCATATCGGCCTCCGTGTAGGATTGATATTGGCCCTGCAACGAGCGGGTCATCTCGACGAACTCCACCGCCGGTTCCACCCCCGCTGCCGCACACACCGCATGCGCGAGATCGAGATAGGTCCGCGCCCGCCCGGTGCCGAGGTTGAACAACCCGTTGGCGCCCGGCGTATCCAGCAGCCACAGCATCACATCCACCAGGTCATCCACCCAGATGAAATCGCGCCGCTGCCCGCCATCGGGGATCTCCGCCCGGTCCGAGCGGAACAGCCGCGGCGCGCGGCCTTCCAGGATCTCGTCGTACTTGACCTTCACGACCGAAACCATGTGGCCCTTGTGATACTCGTTCGGCCCATAGACGTTGAAAAATTTCAGCCCTGCCCATTGCGGCGGCCGCTTCCCCCCTCGCGTCAGCATCCGGCGCACCGAAAGATCGAACGCGTGCTTCGACCAGCCGTACAGGTTCATCGGCCGCAGCGCATCAAGCCCCTCCAGCCCATCGTTGAATCCGGCGGATCCGTTGCCGTAGGTCGCGGCCGAGGAGGCATAGACGAACCGCACCCCCCGATTGGCGCACCACGCCCATAACCGCTGCGACAGCGCCACGTTGGCGGCCCACACCAGGTCTCCGTCGCGCGCCGTTGTGCTGCTGATTGCGCCGAGATGGAACACCATCTCGACCGGCGGATGGCTGTCCAGAAAATCGTCGAGCGCATCAGGGCTGATCAGCCGGGCCGGCGCATGATGCGCCAGGTTGCGCCACTTGCCGCCATCGCGCAGCCGATCGACCACGATCGTCTCGTGGCCGCGCGCCACCAGGGCCGCATGGAGATTCGAGCCGATGAATCCGGCGCCGCCGGTGACCATGATCATGAGGTGAGCGTATAAGGTGTGCGGCGGCGTCACGCAAAGCAGGCCGCCGCCGCAGCCAACCATGATGCAGGAGACGGGCATGAGCGATCGACCGCGAATTTTCGAGGATATGGCCGGTATGGCCGGGGGGGCGCTGTCGGTGCTCGCGGGCATCCGCGACGAAGCCGAGGCCCTGATGCGCGCGCGCGTCGAGGCGGTGCTGCGCAAACTCGACGTTGTCCGCCGCGAGGAGATGGATGCAGCCCTCGAAATGGCCGCCCGCGCCCGCGCCGGCCAGGAGCAGGCCGAGCAGCGATTGGCCGCCATCGAGGCCCGACTCGGCGCCCTCGAAGCCGCCGCACAGCCTTCCGGCGGGGGCGAACCGGGCATGATCACCTGAGACTCCAGCGCCGTGCGGTAAGGTCTTTATCCGTGAACTTCGTGTAACTGCTGCATCGCCTCTTGCGGCGCGGATTCATGGGTCTGTAGGGTCAGTCAGCGAGCCTCGCCGACTCGGGGCCGAATCGGGCGTTTCCGCTTCGGTCCCGCGTCACCCAACGGCCATCCTTGTCCCGGGAGACACCGCATGTCCGCCCATTTGAGCACCTACCGCGAGCGGGCCGCCAACCCGCTCGACGTGATGGAACAGATCGTCGCCGCCAACGATTGGACGTTCGACCGCCGCAGCACCGCCGAAATGGCAGCCGAGGCGCCGGGCAAATGGTGCGACTACGGGCTCTATTTCTCGTGGTCGACCGAGATCAGCGCCATGCACTTCACCTGTGCCTTTGATCTCAAGGTGCCGGAAAAGCGCCGGGCCGCTTTGTTCGAACTCCTCGCTTTGGCCAATGAACGCCTCTGGATCGGCCATTTCGGGATGAACGCCGATGACGGCATGCCGGTTTTTCGCCACGCCGTGCTGCTGCGCGGCGCCCCTGGAGCCTCTGCCGAAAGCCTCGAAGACATGATCGACATCGCCATCACCGAATGCGAGCGCTTCTTTCCCGCCTTTCAATTCGTCCTTTGGGGCGGCAAAACCCCGGCCGATGCGCTTGCGGCGGCCATGCTGGAATGTGTAGGCGAAGCATGAGCACCATCCCGCCGATCCTCCTGGTCGGCTTCGGCAAAATGGGCGGCGCCATGCTCGCGGGCTGGCGCGAACAGGGCCTCAGCCGCGCCATCGCCGTCGATCCCGCTTGTCCGGCCTCGCCTGGCCCTGACGTCACGGTCGTGGCCTCGGCCGGCGAAATCCCTGCCGATTTCGCCCCCGCCGCCGTGGTGCTGGCCGTCAAGCCGCAGAGTGCTGCCGACACGCTGCCGCTCTATGCCCGCTATACCGGGTCCGCCGTGATGCTCTCCATCATGGCCGGCCAGACCATTGCCGGCATCACGGGCCTCCTCGGCGGCGGCGCCATCGTCCGCGCCATGCCCAACACGCCCGCCGCGGTCCGCCAGGGCATCACCGTCTGCTGCCCCGGAGGCGGGGTCACATCCGGCCAGCGCAGCCTCTGCGACACCCTCCTCAAGGCCATCGGCGATGTCGCCTGGGTTGATGACGAAGCGTTGATCGACCCTGTCACCGCCGTATCCGGCGGCGGCCCGGCCTATGTTTTCCTGCTTGCCGAACTTCTCGAAAAAGCCGCCATCGAACAGGGCATCCCGCCCGATCTCGCCCGCCTCATGGCGCGAAAAACCGTTTCCGGCTCGGGCGCCCTGCTCGCCGCCAGCAGCGAAGACGCCGCCCAACTCCGCATCAACGTCACCTCCCCCAAAGGCACCACCGAACGCGCTTTGGCCGTCATGATGGAAGCCTCCGCCTGGCCCGACACCATCTCCCGCGCCATCGCCGCCGCCACCGCCCGTTCCCGCGAATTGGCGGGATGACATCCGGCCCGCCAGGCGCCATTATTTGAGCATGAGCGAACTCCCGAACCACGACCTGATCGCTGCCTGTTTTGCCGAGATCGCGGACAAGGGCTGGCACCGCTTCTCGGTGGCCAACGCAGCCCGAGCCGCCGGCCTGCCGCTTGATGCCGCGCGCCGGCAGATCGCCTGCCGCCCCGCCTTTCTCCTTGCTTTCGGCCGCCTTGCCGATGCGGCCGCCGTGGAAGGCGCAGGCAGCGAGGGCACCAGCCGGGAGCGCCTGTTTGACGTGCTGATGCGCCGCATCGACGTGCTGCAGGCCCATCGTGCCGGCGTGCTCGCCCTTCTCAAAGGCGTGATGTTCGATCCTCCCGCCGCCCTGCTGCTCGCCGCTGCGAACCATACCAGCATGGGCTGGCTCCTCGCTGCGGCCGGCGTCAATGCGGCCGGGCCGCTCGGCCATCTTCGCCGCAAGGGCCTGCTCGGCGTCTGGCTGTGGACGGTTCGCGCCTGGCAACGCGACGAGGGCGAAGACCTGTCGGCCACCATGGCCGCCCTCGACCAGGCCCTCGCCCAGGCCGACAAGCTCGCCGGATGGATCAGCGGAGCCCCGGCGGACGAGGCGCGGCCCACTGATCCGTTGCCCGAAACCGCGCCCTGACGTAGCATCGCAGCCCCACACAGGAGGCAGCCATGGCGAAAGAACCCGGCCAAGACTTCACGTCCGCGATGGACCAGGCGCGGCAGGCGGGTGAGGAATTCACCAAGATGTTCTCCGCCATGAAACTCCCCGCCGCCCCCGGCATGGAGGCGCTGCTCGCGGTGCAGAAACGCAATATGGATGCATTGTCGGCCGCCAACCGCATCGCCCTCGAAGGCGCGCAAACCGTCGCCAAGCGCCACATGGAAATCATACAGCAGACCATGGCCGAACTCGGCGACACCATGCAGGCCCTGACCGCCGCCGAATCTCCTCAGGACAAGGCCGCCACCCAGGCCGAACTGCTGAAAAAAGCCTATGAACGCGCGGTGTCCAACACCAAGGAAATGTCGGACCTCATCCAGCGCGCCAACGGCGAAGCCGTCGGACAGTTGAACCAGCGGTTCACCGAGGCGATGGAGGAAATGAAGGCCCTTATGGCGAAGGCGGGGGTTAAGTCTTAAGAAAGGCAGCGCTTCTTTTTTGAAAAAAAGAAGCAAAAAACTTTTGTCCTTTGGCATCGTGCGATGCCGGAAAAAGGGAGGGGCGAGGCCAGTGTTTGCTGGCTTCGCCCCTTTTTGTAACGTTTTGACTTCAGCCGGCCTGTTGGATCGCGCTCAACACCCAGGACCCACCCGGCGCCCGCAGGAACGTCCAGACCTCGGTGCCCATGCTGCGATTGACCGGATCGCCATCGACCACCCGGCCTGCGGCATCGCGCGTGACATCGATCATCGAGAACCGCATGGCCACCCGCGCATAATCGCGCCCCGGTTCGGCCCAGGCATCCGCGAGGTCACCCTGCTCGAGGCGCACGTCGCCGACCACATTGCGCACGCCGCGGCTGGTCTGCTCGGCCATCTGCTCGGCGAAATAACTGACCATCTCCGGCGACGCGACACGGCGCATCGCGGTGAGATCATGCGCCGACCATGCGCCCTGCACACCATGCAGCACCTGCTCGAAGGTGCTGAAATCGGCCGGTGTGATGGCGATCTGCGGCTGGCCGCCGCCACCGCCGCCCGGCCCCATGCTGTCCATCTGCCGCTCATACCCGGAAGGCCCAGCCATTGCCGGAGCCATTGCCGGCGAAGCCATTGCCGGCATTGCCGAGCGCGCCGCACGGCCAGCGAAAAAGCGCCAGATCATCCAACCGATCAAAGCGACCACGAAAACCTGGAGCAGGAAGCCCAGGAAGCCCGAGAACCCGGCCATGCCATGGAACATCCCGCCGCCAAACAACATGCCGCCGATGCCTGCGCCCAACAGACCGCCCATCAGCCCGGACATGAACGGCGAGCGACTGAAGAAGCTGGACCCCACCGGCGCCTGCTGCGGCGCCGCATAAGGCCGCGGCGCGGTCTGCGGCGTCATGCTGCGCTGCATCGGCTGGGCGGTGCTGGGTGCGGTGTTGGTGGTGGGCGGAGCCGAATAGGTGCGGCTGCCACTGCTGCCCATCGAGGAATTGCTCCCGGCGCGCGCAAACGCGTCATCCGGAATCACGGTCAGGCTGAAAACCATGGCGGCGGCGGAAATCAAAGCGAAGCGGCGAAGCATTTGTGTTCGTCCTCCCGAGACGGTTTCACCATATAGCGCAAAATTCCCGGTTTTCGAGACCTTTCAAAGATTTCATCTGGCAGTTACGTCCGACAACAATCGTCCCCCCACCCCTGCCGGCGCCTCACCCCGTCAGGGACGCGACATAAGCCGCCGCGATCCGTTCGCACAGCGCCTGCTCCTCCGGCCCGAACCGAGCGATCTCGGGGCTGTCGATATCCAGCACCCCGATCACCACCCCATCGCGCATCAGCGGCACCACGATCTCCGCGTTCGATGCCGCGTCGCATGCGATATGCCCTGGGAAGGCATGCACATCCTCCACCAGAATTGTCTCGCGCCGCACCGCAGCCGTGCCGCACACGCCCTGGCCCATGGCGATCCGCACGCAGGCCGGCTTGCCCTGGAACGGACCCAGCACCAGGGTTTCGCCCTGGCGGAAATAGAACCCGGCCCAGTTGATCCGGTCCATGTGCTGCCAGATCGCGGCGGCCGTATTGGCCGCGTTGGCGATCGGGTCATGCTCGCCGGCGAGCAGGCCGAGTATGTCGCTCAGCAGGTCATCATGGGCGATATGCATCAGGGGTACTCCGGAGGGGGTTACATGCTGCACGGTCCAGGCCGTGATCGCCAGAGGTGGAATCACGCTCCAACCGCCGCGACAGTTGCGCTCCATGGGGATTTCGCAGCACCCTGACGGCATGACAAGCATCACCCGATCCTCCGTCTGCCCGCATGACTGCCCCTCCACCTGCGCCCTCGAAATCGAGGTGATCGACGGCAGCCGGATCGGCGCTGTCCGCGGTGCGGCGGCCAATTCATACACCGATGGCGTGATCTGCGCCAAAGTCTCGCGCTATGGCGAACGCACGCATCACCCCGAGCGTCTCACCATGCCGCTGCTGCGCACCGGCCCCAAGGGCAGCCGGCAGTTTCGCGAAATCTCCTGGGACGAAGCGCTCGATCGCACCGCCGAGCGCTTCATTGCGCTCGCAGCCCAGCACGGCGCCGAGACCATCTGGCCTTATTACTACGCCGGCACCATGGGCCTGGTGCAGCGCGACGGCATCAACCGGCTGCGCCATGTGATGAAATATTCGCGCCAGCAGAAAACCATCTGCACTGCGGTGTGCGAAGCCGGCTGGCTCGCCGGGGTCGGCCGCTTCATCGGGCCCGACCCGCGCGAAATGGCCGAAGCCGACCTCATCGTGGTCTGGGGCGGCAATCCGGTGAACACGCAGGTCAATGTGATGACCCATATCGCCAAGGCCCGCAAAGCCCGCGGCGCCAAGCTCGTGGTGATCGACCCCTACCGCACCGGCACTGCCGTTGCGGCCGATATCCATCTTGCCGTTCGTCCCGGCACCGATGCGGCGCTGGCCTGTGCCGTCATGCACATTGCCTTCCGCGATGGGTTTGCCGAGCGCGCCTTCATGGCGAAATACGCCGATGTGCCCGAAGCCCTCGAAGCCCATCTCGCCACCCGCACGCCCGAATGGGCGTCGGCCATCACTGGCCTGGCGGTTGCGGACATCGAGGCCTTCGCCAAGCTCTATTGCGAAACCACCCGCGCCTATATCCGCGTGGGCTACGGCTTCACCCGGATGCGCAACGGCGCCGCGGCGATGCATGCCGTGACCTGTCTGCCCACCGTGACCGGCAAATGGGCGCACCGGGCGGGCGGGGCCTTTTGGTCCAACCGGGACATCTATCACTGGGACAAGACGCTGATCGAAGGGCTCGACGCCGTCGACCGCGCAACCCGCACGATGGATATGAGCCGCATCGGCGCCGTGCTGACCGGCGATCGCCGCGAACTCGGCAGCGGCCCCGAGGTGCATGGCCTGTTCATCCAGAACACCAACCCGGTCGTTGTCGCGCCAAACAGCACGCTTGTGATGCGCGGCTTCCAGCGGGAGGATCTGTTCACCGTCGTGCATGAGCACTTCATGACCGAGACCGCGGCGATGGCCGACATCGTGCTGCCCGCCACGATGTTCATGGAACATGACGACCTCTACCAGGCCGGCGGGCACAGCCATATCCAGATCGGCGCGAAGCTGATCGAGCCGCCTGGGCAATGCCGCTCCAACCACGAGGTGCTGCAAGGCCTGGCCATCCGCCTCGGCGCCATCCATCGCGGTTTCGAGATGACGGCGGCCGACATGGTCGACAGCACATTGCGCGCCTCCGGCTGGCCCGGCATGGCGGACATCCAGGAGCGGCGTTGGCTCGATGCGCAGCCCGATTTCGAGACCTGCCATTTCGTCAATGGCTTCGGCCAGCTCGATGGCAAGTTCCATTTCGCGCCGGACTGGTCGCGCATCGGCCCGAACCATGCGGTGATGCCGAAACTGCCGGACCAGATGCCGGTCATCGATGCGGCGCAGGCGGACCGACCGTTCCGCCTCGTCGCGGCGCCGGCGCGTTCGTTCCTCAATTCGACCTTTACCGAAAACGCCACCGGGCGGAAACGCGAAGGCCGCCCCACGGCCCTGATCCATGCTGACGACGCTGCCCGCCTCGGCGTGACCGATGGCGGCCTTGTCGTGCTGGGCAACGAGCAGGGCAGCATCACCGTCCATGCGCGCATCGGCGGCGGCATGCAGGCTGGCGTGGTGGTTATTGAAAGCATTTGGCCGAATGCCGATTTCATCGGTGGCAGGGGCGTCAACACGCTGACCAGCGACGACCCGGCCCCGCCGCTTGGCGGCGCGGTGTTTCATGACACCGCCGTTTGGATCAAAACCGCTTCGGCCGCATTGGCCGTTGCAGCGGAGTAATGGGCATGTCGGACACCGCCGCGCGTCACCGCGCGCAGATCGAGGCCTGGAATGGCCCGATGGGGCAGCAATGGGCCGCCGGGCAGGCGCGGACCGAACGCGATTTGCAGCAGCTCACCGAGGCGTTGCTGCGTGTGGCCAAGCCGCAACCAGGGGAGCAGGTGCTGGATATCGGCTGCGGTTGTGGCGGCTCGTCGGTTGCGTTTGGTGCTGCGGTGGGTCCTGGCGGCTTTGTGTTTGGTGCCGATGTTTCGGCGCCGATGATCGAGGTTGCCAAAGGCCTGGCGCTGCCGCAGACCGAATTCGCCTTGGCCGATGCGGCATCCTACCCGTTTGAGCCGGGGCGGTTCGATCTGCTGATCTCCCGCTTTGGTGTGATGTTTTTTGGCGATCCCGATGCTGCTTTTGCCCATATTCGCACGGCGATGAAGCCTGGCGCTCGCGTGGCCTTTGCGTGCTGGCGCCCGTTGGCGGAAAATCCATGGGTGCGCGTGCCGATGGGTGCTTTGCGGGCGGTGCTTCCCTCTCCCCCGGTGCCGCCCGGCGCGGAGGAGCCTGGTCCGTTCGCGTTTGGCGATACGGCGCGGGTCAGCCGGATATTGACCCATGGCGGCTTTGCGCCGCCGGCATTTGAGCGGTTTGATTTCGATATGAAATTTCCGGCTGATCCGGTCAAGGCAGCGGGTTTGTTGATTCAGATCGGCCCGGCCGGGCGGCTGATGCGCGAGCAGAGCGAGGAATGCCGCGCCGCCGGCATGGCAGCGATTGCCGGGGCGTTGGCGCCGTTCGTCGCGGGCGACAGGATCGTGCTGGTTGGATCGGTTTGGCTGGTGACGACGACTGCCGTTTAGAGCGGGATGCCTTCTGATAGGCGAAGGCATCCCGCTCTAACTCTTTATTTGATCGCCTGATTCAGATTTTTGGTGATTCCACCAAAAATCATCAGGCTCTAGAGCGGGATGCCTTCTGATAGGCGAAGGCATCCCGCTCTAACTCTTTGTTTGATCGCCTGATTCAGATTTTTGGTGATCCCACCAAAAATCATCAGGCTCTAGAGCGGGATGCCTTCTGACAGGCGAAGGCATCCCGCTCTAACTCTTTGTTTGATCGCCGGAGGATTTTGGACGATTCCGCCGAAAATCCTCCGGCTCCGGTTCGGC
>CANFKS010000103.1 GCA_947447625.1 Rhodospirillales bacterium
CAAAGAGTCGCTGCGAGAGGCTGATGGATTTTGGCGAGCCCGCCAAAAGTCCGGATCAGGCTCGATACGGATCCGCGAGATGGCAGGGCGTCTGTCTAGAGCGGGATGCCTTCTGATTGCGAAGGCATCCCGCTCTAACTCTTTGTTTGATCGCCTGATTCAGATTTTTGGTGATTCCACCAAAAATCATCAGGCTCTAGAGCGGGATGCCTTCTGATTGCGAAGGCATCTCGCTCTAACTCTTTGTTTGATCGCCTGATTCAGATTTTTGGTGATTCCACCAAAAATCATCAGGCTCTAAGCGGGACGTCTGTCTAACCGGGACGGCTGACGATCGACGCCGTTGCGACCAGTTCATCCATCAGCGCCATCGTGGCATGGCCCGGCAGATTGAACGGATCCAGCACCGCGCGCTCCGAATATTTCAGCAGCAGCGCCGTATTCACTTTGGCGATATTGACCTGCCCCATATTCCAACTGCCGAAGCGCCGCTCCGTGATTTCCTCGTAGCTCAGGATCCGCACCGAGTGATGCCGCTCGTCCCGCACGATGGTGCTGAACAATTCGCACACCGCATCGCGCCCCCCTTCCAGCACCTGGACGAACACGTCATCGACGAAACACAACAGCCCGGTGATCCCGCGCGCCGGATTGTTGCGGCGGGACTGCTCGACGATTGCCTCCACCCGATCCGGATCGAGCGGCATGGCGGCACGGCTGGCATAGAGAAAACGAACGAGCATCGAATATCAGGCCTTCATATTGATAAGAGACAAGAATTCCCGCCGCAGCGCCGCATCCTTCAGGAACGAGCCGCGCATCACGCTGTTGATCATCTTGGCGCCCGAATCCTTCACGCCGCGCCAATGCATGCAGAAATGATCCGCCTCCATCACCACCGCGAGGCCATCCGGCGTCACCTTGCTCATCAGCAACTCGGCGATCTGCACGATCGCCTCTTCCTGGATCTGCGGGCGGCTCATGATCCACTCCGCCAGCCGGGCATATTTCGACAATCCGATCAGGTTGGAATGCTCGTTCGGCATCAGCCCGATCCATAGCCGCCCCATGATCGGGCAGAAATGATGGCTGCACGCCGAGCGCACCGTGATCGGGCCGACGATCATCAACTCGTTGAGGCATTCCGCGTTGGGAAACTCGGTGACCGGCGGCTGCGCGACGTAGCGGCCGCGGAAGACCTCGTTGAGATACATCTTGGCGACCCGCTTGGCCGTCTCCTGGGTATTGTGATCGGTTGCGGTGTCGATCACCAGGCTTTCCAGCACCCCTTGCATCTTGCCGGCGACCTCGTCGAGCAGGGCCTCGAGATCGCCCGGTTCAAGGAATTCGGAGATGTTGTCGTTGGCGTTGAACCGCCGCCGGGCCTTCTGCAACCGCGCCCGGACCCGGGCTGAGGTCGGAACCAGCCCGCTTGCCAGCGGATCATCGGCAATCAGTGTCGGACGGTCTTGCATATCGGGCGGGCTCGCATTCTTGGATCAGGTTGATCAGACTCTACATATAGAACGCCTGGGCAGCCTGACCAGCCTGTCTCGGCCAAGCATCCACCGGCGGCCGCCAGTGCCGGTCACCCCGGCATCGGCCTCACGCAAACGCGGCGACTGCGATGGTGAACAGACCCAGGACCATATTGGCCAGCACCAGCTTGCGGATCCGCTCCGCGGCCGCTGCGGCGGCCGGCGTATCCCCGCCCGCCAGCGCCGCACGCATCGCGGCCCAAGGCCCGAAAAACAGCACCGCGAACACCACCGCCATCGCGATCCCGAGCCCGTGCATCGCATGCACTGCCGGATCGACCATCTTGAATCCGCCATAAACCCCGAACACCAGCCCGTATCCGCTCAGGATCACGATCGGCATCGCATGCCACACGATCTTGAAAAACCTGGCGAACACCGCGCCCATCAGGCCGATCCGTTGCGCTGGCGCCAGCAGCCCCAGGGCCGGGCGCAGCACGAACAGCGCAAACACCATCCCGCCCACCCACACCACGGCCCCCAGCACATGCAGCGCGTGCAGCAGAATCCCGATCGTCCCGGTCATGTCCAAAGCCTTTCCAGTTCCGCCAGCACAGTGCGCAATTCCGTCGCCGCCGTCGAGCGGGGCGCGGCCTCCGTCACACCGAGCCCCTGCGCGAATGCCGCGGCAAAGCCGGTCCGGTTGCCCAAAGTCGCGGTGAACACCGGATAGCCCGCCGCCGCGATCTGTGCCTCCACCCCGGCGCGCAACGTGCCTGCGGCCGGTGCCCGGTTGAGCAAGAGCCGGCAGGCCCGCTGCTCCGTCGCCGCGAGCATGAGCGTTCCCTCGGCTGCCCAGAAATCGGGCGGGCTTGGCTGCAACGGCACCACCACCAGATCAGCCGCTCGGATCGCGAGCTTCGCATCGGTGTCCAATTGCGGCGGGCTGTCCACGATCAGCACGTCGTGGTTCAGCCGCAGCCGGCCCAACTCGCGCGCCAGGCGCCAGCCCGAAACATCCGAAAACCCGATTGAAGCAACCCGGTTCTGCCCGGCCCGCAACCGGTGCCAGCGCGACAGGCTCCCCTGCGGGTCGATATCCAGCACCGCCACCTTGCGCGATGCGGCCAGCGCCGCCGCCAGATTGGCCGCCAAAGTGGTCTTCCCCGCGCCACCCTTCTGCTGCGCGATCGTAATCACGAGTGACATTGCGCCCGACTCCGTTGCAGTGCAGCATCCTACAGCGGAAACCTGCGATGAACGAACGCCGCACTCATACCAAGGCTCGCAAAGCGCGACCCTTGGTATGAGTCTTTTTCCGCGCGCCGCCGCCCACCAACCCGGCGCGCATACCGAAACCCTGTGATCGCGAAAGAGCAGCGATCACAGGGTTTCGGTATCAGTATCGTCGAGGACCTGGCCTGCGCCGGATAAGCTGCAATCGCCGCCGCCCGGCGCGAGAGCGGGATGCCTTCTGATAGGCGACGGCACCCCGCTCTCGCTCCTTGTGTGATCGCCTGGTTCAGAGTTTTTGGCGATTCCGCCAAACGTCGCCAGTCTGCTAGACTGTTGTGATCAACCCCAGGGGGTTCGCCCATGAACATCGCCACCAAGCCCGCACCCGCCGTGCAGGACAACGCGGCCCTTCTTCACGCGTTCGAACGCAAACTCCTGTGGCTTTCCGCCTGGATGATCCACAACGCCAACCACATCCGGCCCAGCCGCGACGGGCTCAAGGTCGGCGGGCACCAGGCTTCCTGCGCCTCCTGCATTTCCATCCTCTCCGCCCTCTACTTTGCCATCCTCCGCCCGCAGGACCGCGTGGCCGTCAAACCCCATGCCGGGCCCGTCTTTCACGCCATCAACTACCTTCTGGGTCGCCAGACCCTGGACAAGATGGAGAACCTCCGCAAATTCGGCGGCGCCCAATCCTACCCAAGCCGCGTCAAAGACGGCGCGGAGGTCGATTTCTCGACCGGCTCGGTTGGCCTCGGCGTTGCCATGACCAGCTTCTCCGCCCTCATGGCCGATTATGTCCGCCTGCATGCTCTCGGCCGAACCGATCTCCCGCCCGGCCGTCACATCGCCATCGCCGGCGATGCCGAACTCGACGAAGGCAACATCTACGAAGCCCTCCTCGAAGGCTGGAAACACGATATCCGCAACGTCTGGTGGGTGATCGACTACAACCGCCAATCGCTGGACAGCGTCGTGCCCGACCGCCTGTTTGGCCGTATCGAGGGCCTGTTTCGCGATATGGGCTGGAATGTCGTCACCATGAAATACGGCCGCCATCTGCAGGCCGCCTTCGAACGCCCCGGTGGCGAGGCGCTGCGCCTGTGGATCGACGATTGTCCGAACTCGCTCTATTCCGCTCTCACCTTCCAGGGCGGCCCCGCCTGGCGCGCCACGCTGCTGACCGATCTTGGCCGCGACCCGGACATCCGCGCCATCATCGACCCGCTCTGCGATGACGAACTGGCTGGGCTGATGACCAACCTCGGCGGCCATGACGCCGAATACCTCATCGAGACCTTCCGCGCCGCCGCCGCGGCCGGGGATCAGCCCACCTGCTTCATCGCCTACACCATCAAAGGCATGGGACTGCCCTTTGCCGGCCATAAGGACAACCATGCCGGGCTGATGTCCAAGGAACAGATGCTCGCCTTCCGCGACCTCATGGGGATCCGTCCCGGCCATGAATGGGACCTGTTCGAAGGTCTCGACGCGACCGAAGCCGACCTGCGCGCCTTTCTCGCCGCGATCCCCTTCGCCACGCCGCTCACCCCCGAAGGCCGCAACCTCACCGCTCCGCTCATCCCGATCCCCGCCGTCCTGCCATCCCCCAAATCCGACGGCCGGAAACTGTCGACCCAGGCCGCCTTTGGCGACATGCTCGCCGAAATCGGCCGTGGCCAGGGGGATTTCAAGGAGCTTGCCAACCACATCCTCACCACCTCGCCGGATGTCACCGTCTCGACCTCGCTTGGCCCCTGGGTCAATCGCCGCGGCGTGTTCGACCGCCATACCCGCAATGACGTGTTTCGCGACGCCAAACTCGCCTCCGCCCAGCGCTGGGGCATGACCCCGCAAGGCCAGCACATCGAACTCGGCATCGCCGAACAAAACCTCTTTCTCCTGCTTGGCGCCGCCGGGCTTGCGCCGGGCCTGCACGGCGCCCGTATTCTGCCGATCGGCACGGTTTATGACCCCTTCGTCAACCGCGGCCTCGATGCATTGATCTACGCCTGCTACCAGGACGCCCGGTTTCTGTTGGTCTCCACCCCCTCGGGCCTTACGCTGGCGCCGGAGGGCGGCCAGCACCAATCCATCAATACCCCCATGATCGGCATCGCGCAGGATCGCCTGGCCGCCTACGAGCCCTCCCATATCGACGAACTGGCCATCCTCCTGCGCCATGCGCTGCATTTCATGCAACAGCCCGACGGCTCTGCGGTATGGCTGCGCCTGTCCACCCGCCAACTCGAACAAAAGCCCCGCAGCATCGACCCTGCCCATGTCATCGCCGGCGCCCACTGGGTTGTGCCCCCCGCCCCTGGCGCCCGCATCGCCATCGCCTACCAGGGCCCCATCGCCCCGGAAGCCGAGGCGGCCTTCGCCGAACTCCAATCCGACTCCCCCGGCGCCGGCCTCCTCGCTATCACCAGCCCCGACCGGCTTCACGCCGGCTGGCTCGACGCCGCCCGCGCGCGGCGTGCCGGCAATCGCGCCGCCACCGCCCATATCGAAACCATCCTTGCCCCTCTGGCCCGCGATGCCGCTCTCGTCACCATCCTTGACGGCCACCCTGCCAGCCACTCCTGGCTCGGCGCCGTCCGCGGCCAGCGGGTCGTGCCCCTGGGCCCCGATCACTTCGGCCAATCCGGCGACATCCCGGACCTCTATGCCGAATACGGCCTCGACACCGACGCCATCCTCGACGCCTGCGCCCAGGCCCTGCTCAGCGCAGTCACCCCGCAGGGTGCAGCGCCCTAGAGCCTGATGATTTTTGGTGGAATCACCAAAAATCTGAATCAGGCGATCAAACAAAGAGTTAGAGCGGGATGCCTTCGCCTATCAGAAGGGATCCCGCTCTAAAGCACTGCCCCCCCCCACCGCCCTCAACCCGACGAGTTCCTCCCTTATGCAAGCCATCGTCTGCGAATCCTTCGGCGGTCCCGAAACCCTGGCCTGGCGCGACCTGCCGGATCCCCCGGCTCCTGCCGAGGGCGAACTCCAGGTCGCCATCACCGCCCGTGGCGCCCAGTATGTCGATGTCCTGATGATTGCCGGCACATACCAGTTCCGTCCCGAGCCCCCGTTTATTCCCGGTGGCGAAGCGGCGGGTACCATCACCGCCATCGGCCCCAACGTCACCGGCTTTGCCATTGGCGATCAGGTCATGTCGAGCCACTCCCCCGGCGCGTTCTGCACCCTCGCCAATGCCAAGGCGGCCCGCTGCGCCCGCGTTCCTGCCGGGCTCTCGATGGACGAAGCCGCCGTTTTCCGGGGCGCCCATCACACCGCCTATCATGCGCTTCTGCAAAAAGCCCGTCTGCAGCCTGGCGAATGGGTCCTCATCCATGGCGCTGCCGGCGGGATCGGCATCGCGGCCATCCAGATCGCCAAGCTTTACGGCGCCCGCGTGATCGCCACCGCCAGCACCGATGAAAAGCGCGCGGCTTGTCTGGAGGAAGGTGCCGATCACGCCATCGATTACCGCGGCGGCTTCCGCGACAGGGTCAAGGAGATCACCGGCGGCAAGGGGGCTGACATCGTCTATGATCCGATCGGCGCAGGGGTGTTTGACGAATCGATGCGCTGCCTCAACTGGGGCGCCCGCCTTCTGATCCTCGGCTTTCTCGGCGGCCCGCCGGCGCTGGCCAAAACCAACCACCTTCTCATCAAGGGCGCGGAAGCCATCGGCGTGCGGATCGGCGGCCTCTCCGAATTCCAGCCCGCAATCGCCGCCGCCAACCTGCAAATCCTCCTCGGTTTGGCAGCCGAGGGCAAGCTGAAGCCGCGTATTTCGCACCGCTTTCCGCTCGAACATGCCGCCGAGGCGATCCAGGCGATCATCGAGCGCAAAATCATCGGCAAGGCCGTGCTGACGTCCTAGAGCCTGATGATTTTTGGTGGAATCACCAAAAATCTGAATCAGGCGATCAAACAAAGAGTTAGAGCGGGATGCCTTCGCCTATCAGAAGGCATCCCGCTCTAGGCGATTTCCGCCTCGAATCCCTCGACAAACCGCGCCAGCACAGCCGTCCGCTCGATTGCCATCCGCGCCCCGGCCGGCGTCTGGAACCCTTCGGCGAGCCGCAGCAATTTGGCCCGGAAGTGATCGAGCGCGTAGGAGCGATCGTCGAGCCCGCGCTTCTGCGCCGCCGGATCCTGTGGATGATACAGCGCCGAGCCCATCCGGCCCCCGGTGTAGAAGCACCGGGCGATCCCGATATAGCCGATCGCGTCCAGCCGATCCGCATCCTGCAACACCCGCGCTTCGAGGCTCTCCGGCCTGATCCCGGCCGAAAAACTATGCGCCGCGATCGCATGCGCCACCCGGGCGACCATCGCAGCCTGCCACCCGAGCCCGCCCAGGATCACCGCAGCCCGCTCTGCTGCCAGCCGGGACGCCTGGGCGCGCAAGGGCGAGCTTTTTTCGACATGCACGCAGTCATGCAACAACACCGCTGCGGCCAGCACAGCGTCATCGCTGCCCTCCTCGGCCGCGATCCGTCGCGCATTGGCCCAGACCCGGCGGATATGGGCCAGGTCATGCGCCCCATCATCCCCGCCCGGCAGCAGCGGCCCAAGCTCGGCCAGCAGGCGCGCGAAGCGATCCATCACGATAGGCGCCGCAATTCCAGCAACGCCGTCAAAAACGCGTCCCGCCTTGCGGCCATCTCGGCCACGCTGCGCCCCGCCATCTCCGCGTTCACGCCCGCGACCAGCATCGTCTGCACATCCTGTGTCACCACGGGCTCACCCAGATCCTCCCACCAACTCGTCACCGCGGGCATCAGATGGTCCATGAAATGGGCCATCCCCCCCGCGCCGCCGGCCAGATGGAACGTCGCATGCGGCCCCATCAGCGCCCAGCGCAACCCGGGCCCCTCGGTGATGGCGGCATCGACATCGGCCACCGATGCCACGCCATCCTCCACCAGATGCACCGCCTCGCGCCACAATGCCGCCTGCAGCCGGTTGGCCAGATGCCCCGGCACCTCCTTGCGGATCTCGATCGGATATTTTCCGACGGCCCGATAGAAATCCATTGCCGCCGCGACCGCAACCGGATCGGTCCCGGGTCCGCTCACCACCTCGACGAGCGGGATCAAGTGCGGCGGATTGAACGGATGCCCGACCAGCACCCGGCCCGGAAACCGGCACCCCTCGCGCAACCGGCTGCCGAGCAAGCCCGACGACGACGAGGCGATCACCACCTCCTGCCCGAGGACCTGCGATATCGCCGGCAACAAGGTCGCCTTCACCTCGTAGCGTTCGGGCGCGCTCTCCTGAACGAACTGCGCACCCTCGACCGCCTGCACCGGATCGGTTTCGAACCGCCATTTTCCCGGGTCCGCATCGGCGGTCGCGCCGAGGCGCTGCAGCACCGGCCAGGCCGCCTCGATCATCCGCTTGATCAGATCCGGCGCGCCGGGCGAGGGGTCGTAGGCCACCACCTCGAGGCCTCGGCTTAGAAACGCCGCCGTCCAGCTTGCGCCGATCGTGCCCGCACCGATCACGGCCACGCGGCGAACAGGCGATCCAGTCATGACAAACCTCGCAGTGAATACATCGCGATGATGCGGCGCCCGGCCGCGCGCGGAAACCCCCGCTCCATCGGTGTCTGCGAAAAAAAGCGACGCGCGTTCAGGATTTCTTCATTTTTTTCTCGCAATTCTGGACGCAACGCAGCTGATGAGACCCGTCCATGCCCCTGGTTCCTGGATTCCCGATCGCCGACGCGCTCCCCACTCTCGGTCAGACCCGCCGGCGGGCCGAACCGCTCCGTTTCGCGGCACTGCGTGATCCTGGGGGGGAGGGATGGGCAGGTGCCGAGCCGGCGGTTGCCTATCTGCATCCGCGCCGGCGTCTGGCTGACGATGGGCCGGCGGGGCATGAGGTGATCGGTCCGCGCAACCGGGCGCTGCTGCTCGATCCGCATGTGGTTTTGTTGCGCCAGATTGTCGCCGCGAGCGAGGGCGGCGCAATGGCGCTGGCGCATCCGGGTTTGTCGATCGATGCGGGCAGGCTCACCGGACAGGTTGCGGCCGTGCTGGAGAATGCAGGGCTGCCGGCGCGGCGGCTTGAGGTGGTTTTGCCGGAGGATGCGCTGATCGATATGGAGACCGACGGGCTGCTTGCCTTGTCCGCGTTGCGCGATCTTGGGGTGTCGTTGTGCATCGATGCGTTCGGCACCGGGGTTGCGAGCCTGACGCTGCTGCGCCGCCTGCCGCTCACGCGCTTGAAGCTTGCGCGCGGCCTGGTGCGCGCGGGGCCGGAGGATCGGGAGGATGCGGCGATCCTGCATGCGATCATCGCCACGGCGCATGCCGTGGGGCTCATTGTGGTGGGTGATGGGATCGAGACCGAGCGGCAGCGGGCGTTTTTGGCCCATAGCGGCTGCGACGAAGGCCAGGGGCCGCTGTTCGGCCCGGCAGTTCAGGTCACGGTATTGCCGCGGCATGGGATTCTCGCCTGATTCAGCTTGCATCCAGCATCGCGTCGCGCACATAGACAGGCGTGACCGAATTGACCTCCATCGAAGCCGCCATTCTCCGTCTGACCGCCGAATGCGGCGCGGACACCTCGATCAGCCCGATCGACGTCGCGCAAGCGCTCGACGGCGGCGCGGGCGATGCGTGGCGACGGCATCTGACCGCGATCCGCAAGGCTGCGATCCGGCTGGCTGTTGCCGGGCAGATCGAAATCCTGCGCAAGGGCAAGCCAGCGCCGCCGGTTGACATCAAAGGTGTGATCCGTCTGCGCCGGGTCGAGAGCGCATGATGCGCCTGCTGCCGATGCTGCTGAGCCTGGTGTTTCCGGCCTGCGGCGAGGAGGGGATCGGGGGGTTGCCGGTGGCGGTGCCGATCGATATCGCCCGCATCGAGCGGCCGGCGACGCCCAATACCTATCTTGCGGCACCGCCCGGGTTTTCGCCGGTGCCGGATGTGGTGGTGGCGCCGCCGCGTGATCCGGCGCAGTTGTATGATGCGATCAGGCGGGTTGCGCTGGCGCGCGAGGGCGTGTTCCTGCACGGCGAATTCGCGGAGCGCCGGCAGATCCATTTTGTGGCGCGCAGCCCGCTGGCCAATTATCCGGACCTTGTGATGGCCGCCGTGACGCCCGAGGGGGGGCTCGTGCTGTGGTCGCGCAGCGTTTACGGGCGCAAGGATTTCGGCGCCAATGCGGCGCGTGTCACGGCGTGGCTGGCTGATCTGGCCGGCGCGCTGCCTGCCCCTTGATCCGACTGGAGATTTCGCATGCGCGGCATCGCTCCCTTTCTGCGCGACGCCTGGCGGCTCGCGCGGCCCTATTTTGCGGACTCGGAGGAACGCTGGTCGGCGCGGCTGTTGCTGGCGGCGATCGTGGTGCTCAATCTGGCGCTGGTGGGCATGACGGTGATCCTGAATTTCTGGAACCGGGCGTTCTACAACAGCTTGCAGGAGAAGGACCTCAAGGGGTTCACCGACCTGCTGCTGTTCTACCGGTGGGACGAGAAGGACGGGTTTCTGCCCGGGTTTGCCGTCATTGCCGTGGTTTACATCGGGGTCGCGGTCTACCGGACGTACCTGAACCAGTGGCTGCGCATCAAATGGCGGCGCTGGATGACGGAGCGGCTGCTCGGGCGGTGGCTGGCGGATCGGGCGTATTACCGGATTGGGCTGGAAGCCGCAGGCGGCGATACGACGATCGGGACGGACAACCCGGATCAGCGCATCGCGGAGGATGTATCGAGTTTCGTTGCTGATGCGCTGGCGATCAGCGTCGATCTGCTGTCAAACGTGGTGACGCTGTTTAGTTTTCTCGCCATTTTGTGGGGATTGTCGGGGCCGCTTGAGGTCGCGGGCGTGACGGTGCCGGGGTATTTGGTGTGGGTCGCGCTGGTCTATTCGGTGTTGGGCTCATGGATTGCCCATCGGGTCGGCGCGCCGCTCGCCGCGCTCAATTTTCGCCAGCAGCGGGTGGAGGCGGATTTTCGGTTCGCACTGGTGCGGCTGCGCGAGAATGTCGAGGGTGTCGCGCTGTATGGCGGGGAGCGGGCGGAGCATCGCGGGTTGACCGAGCGGTTTGCGGCGTTGGCGGCGAATTGGTGGCAGATCATGCAGCGCACCAAGATGCTGAATGCGTTTACTGCCGGGTTCAACCAGATCGCCATCATTTTTCCCTATGTGGTGATTGCGCCGCGGTATTTTTCGGGCGCGCTGTCCTTGGGCGATCTGACGCAGACCGCGGATGCGTTTGGCCAGGTGCAGGGCGCAATGTCGTGGTTTGTCAGTGCTTATTCGTCGCTGGCGAGCTGGCGGGCGACGGTGGAGCGGCTGGCGACGTTCGAGCGGTCGATCGCGCAGGCGCGGATGGCGGAGCAGGGGTTGGTGCGGGTGGCGGCGGAGGGTTTCGGGTTGCAGGATGCGACGCTTTCGCTGCCGGGCGGGGAAATTTTGGTGGCGCATGCCGATCTTGTGCTGAACCGGGGCCAATCGGTGGTGCTGACGGGGCGGTCGGGGTCGGGCAAGTCGACGGTGTTCAGGGCGCTGGCGGGGATCTGGCCGTTTGCGCAGGGGGTGGTGCAGCGGGGCGCGGGGACGAGCCTGTTTCTGCCGCAGAGGCCGTATTTTCCGCTCGGCACGTTACGCAATGTGGTGAGCTATCCGGCGGCGGCGGATGCGTTCGCCGGGGATGATGTGAAGGACGCGATCGGCGCGGTGGGGTTGGCCGCGCTGTTGCCGCGGCTCGACGAGGAGGATGCCTGGGGGCAGGTTCTGTCGGGCGGCGAGCAGCAGCGGTTGGCGGTGGCGCGGGCATTGCTGGCGCGGCCGGATTGGCTGTTTCTCGACGAGGCGACGGCGAGCCTCGATCCGGCGGCGGAGACTGCGCTGTATGCGCTGCTGCGGGCGCGGCTGCCGGGCACGACGATTGTCTCCATCGCGCATCGGCCCGAGGTGGCGGCCGCGCATGGGCGGCATATCGTGCTGGAGCGGGAGGGCGACGGGCCCGGCCGGTTCGTTGACGGCGCACCGTGACAAGGGCATCGCTTCAGGGCTCAATACGGGCGTCCTGAAGGAGGGCCACGATGACCCGAGGCATGATTTCCGCCGCCCAGCCCGAGGCCGCCGAGGCGGGGGCCGATGTGTTGCGGGCCGGCGGCAATGTGGTGGATGCCGGGATCGCGGCAGCCCTGGTGCAGACGGTGGTGGACCCGCAGATGTGCGGCATCGCGGGGATGGGCTCGATGCAGATCCTGCTGCCCGGGGTGCATACGACGCTTGATTTCCATGGGCGTTCGCCTGCGGCGGTGCGCCCGGAGATGTGGGAGAACCGGATTATCCGGGAATCCGACGATGGCTGGGGGTTCATTCTGGAAGGGCGGGTCAACGAATTCGGCTACCAGGCGATCACGACGCCGCGCACGCTGGCTGCGTTCGATGAGGCGTTGCGGCGGTTCGGGACGCGGAGTCTGGCCGATCTGCTGCCGGTGGCGATCGATTATGCGCGGCAGGGCTGCCTGGTGCGGCCGCATGTCGCGGAATGGTGGAACAAGCCGGCGGCGGCGGGGCGGCCGGCCAATATCGATTGCGTCGCGGGGCTGGCGGGGGCGCGCAGGATTTATGTGAAGCCCGATGGGGCGCTGCTCGGGGTGGGCGACACGCTGCGCAATCCGGATATGGCGCGGACGCTGGAGCGGATCGCGGCGAAGGGGGCGGCGGATTTCTATACGGGGGAGATCGCCGGGGAGATCCTGGCCGATATGGCGGCGAATGGCGGGTTGATCGGTGCCGCGGATCTGGCTTCGTGCGGGCCGGAGGAGAATGCGCCGCTGTGGGGGACGTATCGGGGCTATCGGATCGCCACCAATCATCCGCCGGGCGGCGGGATCATGCTGCTGGAGATGCTGGCGATCCTGGAGAATTTCGACCTTGCCGGGATGGGGCACAACAGCCCCGACTATATCCGCGTGGTGTCTGAGGCGATGAAGATCGCGACGGCGGACAAGGATGCGCAGGTTGGTGATCCGCGGTTTGTCGATGTGCCGGTCGATCGTCTTATTTCCAAGGCGTATGGGGCGGCGCAGGCGGCGCGGATCCGGGCGGGCGAGAAGGCGCATGTGCCGCGGTTCAACTCGGGTGGGGCTGAGAGCAAGCACACGACGCATGTCTGCGTCATGGATGCGGCCGGCGGCGCCTTCACGATGACGCATACGCTGGGGCAACCTTCGGGAGTCGTTACCGAGGGGCTTGGGTTTATGTATAACGGGGCGATGTCGGTGTTCGATCCGCGGCCGGGGCGGGCGGGGTCATTGGCGCCGGGGAAGGCGCGGTTCTCGGCGCTGTCGCCGACGGTTGTATTTCAGGGGGACGCGCCGTTCCTGGTGCTGGGGTCGCCGGGCGCGACCTACATCACGATGGGCAACCTGCAGGTGATGCTCAATGTCATGGAATTCGGCATGTCAGCGGAAAGCGCGGTCAATGCGGCGCGATTTGCCGCGGTCTCGGATACGATCGAATTGTCCAACCGCATCCTGCGCTCGGCGGAACGCGATCTGGTTGCGCAAGGCTATCCCGTCCGCCGTCATCCGCAGAGCTATATTTTCGCCTGGGTCCATGCGATCCGCCGGATCGGCACAAGATTGGACGGCGGCGCTGACCCGGCGACGGGTGGATTGGTGATCGAAGTCTGACCGTGGGGCGGCGCCTTGGTGCGCCGAGGAAGGGCTGGGGCCGCTGGCTTGACGCCACCGGTGCGCAGCGCGCCACCACCGCAGTGAACGTGTTTAGAGCGGGATGCCTTCTGATTGCGAAGGCATCCCGCTCTAACTCTTTGTTTGATCGCCTGATTCAGAATTTTGGTGATTCCACCAAAAATCGTCAGGCTCATACCAAGGCGCGCAAAGCGCGACCCTTGGTATGAGTCTTTTTCCACGCGCCGGCGCCCACCAAGCCGGCGCCCACCAAGCCGGCGCACGCCTGCAGGCAAGCGGCCGTGTTGTTTGGAGTAAGGCCAGGCTCTGCGCCACCGAGAGGGGCTGGTTTGTCCGCTGCGCTCTCCTGCGCTCCAGGCAGAGGCTGGATACGCGGGGATCGGCGCGCGATGCGTGCTCAATTCGGTGATTTGTCACCGATTTTTATCCGGCGGGCGACCGGTTCGGTCGGTTGGTGTCTTTGCGGGAGGGGCGGGGGTTTCGAAGGAATCGAAACTTTTTTAATATTTGAAATACAATTAATTACCTATAGGAAAGCAATTTTAGGAACTTATAGTCCTGTATTGGTTTGCCATCCCTGTCTTTTTCAGTAATGTATCAGGGCATATCAGGTTGTGCGGTGTCTTTCCGATTGTGGGGAGACGCAGTGCGGCAATGGAAGGGCCAAAGATGAATTCGAAGACCAAAATTGCGATTGCAGTTGCAGCGGCTGTGATCGCGGGAAGCGCGGGTTCCGCCCGCGCCCAGACCGTCATCAACCTCACGAATCTCGACCCGTCGCCGAGCGGTTTTTCCGCCACCACGGGCAATAAGTCGGCCGGCACGAGCCTCGACCTGCTCAACACCACCACGGCACTCTCCAATGGCGGCCTGTTCGGCGGCGCGGTGAGCAACCAGACGCAGCAGGCGACCAACCAGCTCAACACCATCGGCCTGACCTCGCTCGGCGCCGCGGCCCCCGTGGTCCTGGGCAACCAGACCCCGATCACCGGCACGCCCACCGTCACGATCAACACAATCGCCTCGGCCTACAACGCCGTCGTCACTGGCATCGGCAGTATCGCCACGATCGACGCCGGCACCTCGACCACGATCAACAACGTCAACGCGGCCATCTCCGGCGGCGTGAACCAGATCGTCGGCGCGCCGAGCGGGCTGAACGGGCTTTATAGCGGCGGCTACGGCCCCACCGCCGGCAACGTCCAGGTCGGCGGCAACCAGATCGGCATCAA
>CANFKS010000104.1 GCA_947447625.1 Rhodospirillales bacterium
AGCACCCACGCACTTCTGCGCCTCGTATCAGCCGTCCTCGTCGAAATCGACGAAAATTGGGCCGCTTCAACGCAACCCTATATCACTTGGAAGGCCAATACCGTTCACTCCCCGTGACGTCAATTTCCAGACTTCAGGTTGCGCAATCTCCGGACTATAAGCCCAGCCTTCCACGACGCATTTGTTGATAGCGTCAAAGTGCCCCTCAAAGTGCGGGCGGCTGAGGATTTGATATGCTATATCGAGATCAGGATGATCGCCTTCATCCGATGCAGAGACTCCAGAACCTGCTGCGGATAATGAAATAACCTGGGCACTCGATTTTGAAGTGATGGAATTTTCTCCACCCAACTCTTCCGGTAATTTGAATTTCGGCGGGGTTGCCGCTGTTTTTAGCTTAGCCATGGCTTATCAACAATCCTAATTTGAATTGCGCTGCGCAAAAAATGATTTTCAATCACTCCACGCTCCTCTTCAAGTCACCACGCGGATCGATGTCAAATCATTGACATTGAGATTCATGAATGAAATCTGCGTTTTGTCCGAAAGAGTCACCTGCATTCCAACGGTTTGCGCCTGAAAACTCGGGAGCGAATAGCTCCGGATCGCCTTGGCCGTGGTGATCGCGGTGGCGAACTCGTTGGCATCGTAGCCCACCAGTTTCAGTGTATCGAAAGTGATGTTGAAATCGGATATCACGTCAGACCGCGTGCCGCTGGATACCTGAGCAAACATGAACGTATCGGCCCCCGCCCCTCCAGCAACGGTCTCGCTTCCCTTGCCGATAACGATGATGTCATCGCCCGCCCCACCGAGGATCGAGGCGCCGGATCCACTGCCCACGAGACTATCATTTCCGCCGCCACCGATCAGCGTATCGCCACTGCCAGCGCCAAACAGCGTGGCGGCAGCCTCACCTGCGCGGAGCAGATTTTTACCCCCAGTGCCGCCTCGGAAGACCCCCCCGCCCGATCCGCCGGTTGCAGTGACGGCGCCGGAACCGCCAAGCACGGTGGAGCCGGTATCGCCACCAATGAACGTGAGCCTCCCTGAACTTCCGATGACGGAGGCGCTTGCGCCGCTGGCGGCTGCGTTGATCGTCGCCGCGCCAGTCGAGGCCTTGATCGTGTCGCGCCCCGTCACCGTGACGACATTGGCGCCACCGCCGAGGGTGAGCGAATTGTCGCCGAGCCCGCCCGCGAGACTCTCATTGCCGCTGCCCGCAATGAGAGTGTCATTTGCCGCACCGCCGATCAAAGTATCGCCGCCCGCTGCACCGCGCAGCGTGGTGGATGACTCGCCGGCGCGCAGAAGATTATATCCTCCGCTGCCGCCCTGGAACAACCCGCCTCCGGGTCCGCCAGTTACGGTGACCGCACCGGTCCCGCCGATCACGGTGGAGCTGGTGTCACCGCCGGTGAATGTCAGTTTTCCGGAACTTCCGATGACGAAGGCTTTCGCGCCAGCCGCAGCCGCATCGATTGTGGCCGCGCCGGTCGAGGCCCTGATCGTGTCGCTCCCAGTCACCGTGACGACATACGCGCCACTTCCGAGGGCGATCGAATTCTTGCCCAGGCCCGCAGCAAGGGTCTCCTCGCCACTGCCTGCAATGAGACTGTCATTCCCGGCACCGCCGATCAGCGTATCGCCGGCGCCACCACCACGCAGCGTGGTGGACGACGCGCCGGCACGCAAGAGATTGTTCCCGCCGCTGCCGCCCTGGAACAATCCGGCCCCCGCTCCCCCGGTTGCGGTGACGGCACCGGTCCCGCCGATCACAGTGGAATTCGTGTCGCCGCCAATGAACGTCAGGGCCCCGCTGCCGCCGATGACAGAGGCCTTCGCGCCCGCAGCGGCGGCGTTGATTGTGGACGCGCCAGTCGAGGCCTTGATCGTGTCGCTCCCCGTGACGGTTACGACGCCAGCACCGCCTCCAAGCGTGATCGCATTGCGGCCCAGGCCCGCTGCAAGGGTCTCATCGCCGCTGCCCGCAATCAGTTTGTCATTCCCGGCGCCGCCGATGAGCGTATCTCCAGCACCCCCGCCGCGCAGCGTGGTGGACGACGTGCCGGCACGCAGGAGATTGTTGCCATCGCTGCCGCCCTGAAAAACCCCACCCCCCGATCCCCCGGTCGCAGTCACGGCGCCGGTCCCGCCAATCACGGTGGAACTCGTGTTGCCACCAATGAAAGTCAGCGTGCCGGCGCCCCCAATCACATAAGCCCGCGCGCCAGCGGTGGCGGCATTGATCGTGGCAGCACCGGTCGAACCCGTGATCGTATCGCTCCCCATGACCGTGACGACATCAGCGCCACCGCCCAGCGTGACCGCGTTGCTGCCAAGGCCAGGCGAGATCGTGACGAATCCAAGTCCTGCAACGATGCTGTCATTGCCGGCATCGGTATAGACCGCACTCACGCCGGTCGCAGATCCGTGCAACCCGATGGCGTTGTTGCCGCCACCCGCGACAATGGTCTCGTTGGCTGCAGCGCCAAAGTAGGTGATACCGCCTTGACCGGACACAACGACGGCGCGGCCTGCATCGTTTCCATAGATCGTAACAGGCTGGCTGGACGGGATAAACGTCGTGCTCACGCCCCCAGGCAATGTTCCGGCCCACCCGCCCGTCAGCACCAGCATCGAAGCCCCGCCCGTAGCAGGCACCGTAGCGCCACCGGAATAGGAAACCGCAGGAACAGTCGAACTGCCTGCCGAGGCGTCCAGAAGGCTCTGCGCGATCCGCGCGTTTTCAACCGACGTGACCGAGGCGCGAAAGACCCCCTGGGACCCAATGACCGTCACGTTGCTCATGGCGAGACCATTCAATACAAATTTACAGTCCGGTTATACGACGGTTTGAGACCGGCGCACTCAACGAATATCCTGAAAATGTTTTTTTATAATTATGAAATTTAACTTATTCGCGCATGACCGAGAATATTGGAGTTTTTTGGTATTTTGCCATATTTTATTCTTAATGGTATTTTTTGTCGTATTTTGACATATTATTCGCCGCCTCCACCGTGCTGCGCCGCGGAAGGGAAGGCCTCTCGGCCCCTGACCTTCGGGGATCTGTGCGTGAGGCGACCCATGCCCTTCCTCCCCATAATCCGGCAGATAACATCATTCCATCGGGATTTCGCGACGCGGGCATGTCGCCAAAAGATCAAATGACCGCCTGAACCTGCATGGCCCATCCAAGAGGGCCTGATGATTTTTGGCGGAATCGGCAGAAATCATCAGGCAATCAAACAAAGAGTGAGAGCAGGGTGAATTCGCCTACGAGAAGACATCCCGCTCTCGAAGTGACGCCGCAACCGAGAACGCTATCCGGACAACAGACGCCAATTGGCGTTATCGACCCGCGCCAATCGGCAGAAACCGGGCAGCCCCGCCCGCACTCCGCGCCCCCCCCGGAGTGGCTCCCGAGTGGCTCCCGCGGCGGTCAGGCCGCAATCCTGCGTGCCGCCCGCGCTGCACGATCTGCGGCCATGTAGCGCGCCAGGGCGGTGGCGTGCACGGTCATCCGCACCGGCGCCGCGGTGCCATCGCCCGCGAATATCAGGTCCGGCAGACGGCAATCCCCATTCGTCCAGCGCGAGGCGTGTGGCCCGTCCTGCTCATGCATCCCTTCCCCAAAATCCGGGTGGCCCAGGTCCATCGCCGTGAGGCTATCGCCAGCGATGATGACCAGGCGATGGATGCAGATACCGAGCAGACGTTCGTCCGAGTTCAAGCCGCTCAACGCCGGCACGGTGGCGTGTGACATCAGCCGGACACCAACCGCACCGGCCGGCACATCGAACGTCCAGCCGGACGGATCGCAACGCGTCGGGTCAAGCCGCGCGCCATTCACCAGCAGATGCACATCGGCATCGGTGGTGAACGACGCCGCCGGCACCCGCGCCAGCAATTTCGCCCTCACCGGCCCCAGCCCAGCATCCCCGAACCCCAGTTGCGGCAGGCAATAAGGTTGCGGCATTGCCCTGTGATGCGGGAATTCCGCAACAAATGCGGCCAGGTTGTGGAACTGGTTGCGATTATGCTGCTCGGCATAGGTTTCCGACCACGCGCCTTCCGCGATCACGCACTCATGCACGCCGAAATCGAGATGGAAATACTCAACCGTTTCATCCGTCGCGGTTTGCGTGATGGTCACGCCATTCACCAGCAGGCAGGCCCCGACCAAGTGATCATCGATCACCATGCAATGCGCCGGTGACACATAGAGATCCCGGCTCGGCACGTTTGCGGCGATGGAGCCTGCATGGAAACACACCGGGGCGTGCTTCTTGCCCAGGAAAGCGCCGTTGAAGCTCTGCCGGCCAACCCAGTGCAGCCGGCGCACGCCCGCGAAGCGGGTGACCACCATATCCCCGGCGCGCAGCGCCTCGATCGGGACCTCGCCGGTTGCGGTCAGGATGCGGGTGCCGCGCAGATAACAGATCGTGTTGGCGATCACCACATTGCCGCCGGAGTTGGTGAAGCTGAAGCGCTCCGCTCCATAGGCGCTGGTGTCGAGCGTGATGCTGGTGGTGCTCGAATCGGCAGCCGTGATCAGCAGCACCGAACCGCTGGCGCTGAGCGCGGTTGCGGTGGCGCCGGTGATGTAAATGATATTGCCTGCGGTCAAACCGCTGATCGTGCCCGCCGCGCCGCTGGCAGCGATGTGGAGTTCGCCGGTGCTTCCGGTGAACATGATCGTCTCGGTCGCCGCGATGGTGCCGGTGACGGTGAGCGTGCTGCCGGCATCGATGGTGACCGTGCCGGTGCCGGACAGGTCGGCCACGGTCAGGCTGCTGGGATCGATCAGGATGGTGCCGTTGTTGACCAGCGTGCCGCCGATGGTCGTGGTTTGGCCATACAGCGACAAGGTGCCGGTATTGGTCAAATCCCCGCTTGCCACCAGGGCGCCACCCGACTGCACCTCGGTCACCCCAGCCAATGTCCCGCCGGTGACGACCGTCAAGGTCCCGCCATTGCTCACCGTCGTCGCGCTGGCCACGCCGCCTGACGATACCGTCGCCGAACCGCCGCTGCTGATCGTCGTGCCGCTGACACTGCCGCCGGAGGAGACATACTGAATGCCGCCGTCGCTGACGGTTGTGCCGCTGGCAGCGCCGCTAACGCTCAAAACCTGAACGCCGCCGCTGCTGATCGTCGTGCCGCTGGCAACGCCGTTATAAGAGACTTGCTGAAAGCCGCCGATGATGCCTGTCTCGCGGGTAATGCCGCTGGAGGAGACATACTGAGTGCCGCCGACATTGATCGTCGTTGCGCTGACGGTGCCCCCGCTTTTGACGTGCTGAACGCCGCCGCTGCTGACCGCGGTTCCGCTGGCGAAGCCGCCAGACCAGACATATTGACCGGCACCGCGGAGTGTCGTCCCGCTGGCCACCCCGCCGGAGAGGACACTCAAATAGCTGCTGCTGGCCGTGTAGTCGCTGAGCGTGTAGCCGGAACCGATTGCCAGCGTGCCCCAGGCCGCAATCGAGGGCAGCCCGCCGGACAGAAGGCCGCCGGAGTAGATCTGAAATACCCCCCCGCTGCTGACCGTCGTGGCACTGACGATGCCAGAGGCGAAGACGGCCAGCGTAATGCCGCTGCTGACCGTATAGCCGCTCTGCGTATAGCCGGAGCCGATGCCGAACGTGCCGCCTGCCGAGATCGTCGTGGCACTGATCACGCCGCCGGCGAAAATCTCCTGCATGCCGCCGCCGCTGATCGTCGTCGAAACAATAGTGCCGCCGGCGGAGACAAACTGAACGCCGCCGTCTCTGGTCGTGGTCCCTACGATAAGGGCGCCAGAATTGACGATCTGAGAGCCGCCGCTGCTGAGCGTCGTTGCGCTAACAACCCCGCTCGCGTAGACGAACTGACTGCCACCGCTGCTGACGGTTGTCCCGCTGATAATGCCGCCGGAGGAGACATACTGAATGCCGCCGTTGCTGACGGTTATGCCGCTGACAACGCCGGCAATGTAGACAAACTGCATGCCACCCGCGCTGAGTGTCCCCCCGCGGACAACGCCGCTCGCGGAAACAACCTGACTGCCGCCACTGCTGACCGTCGTGTTGCTGACAACGCCGCCACTGGAAACATACTGCCTGCCACTATTCTTGACCGTCGTGTCGATGACCACGCCGCTCGCGGAAACAAACTGACTGCCGCCACTGTTGACCGTCGTGTTGCTGACAACGCCGCTCGCGGAAACAACCTGACTGCCGCCATTGCTGACCGTCGTGTTGCTGACAACGCCACCACTGGAAACAAACTGCTTGCCACTAGCCCTGATCGTCGTGTCGATGACCACGCCGCTCGCGGAAACAACCTGACTGCCGCCAGCGGTGACCGTCGTGTTGCTGACCACGCCGCTCGCGGAAACAACCTGACTGCCGCCAAGGGAGACCGTCGTGTTGCTGACAACGCCGCCAGAGGAGACACGCTGAGTGGCGCCGCTTTGGACCGTCGTCGCGCTGACAACGCCGCCAGCGTAGACAGTCTGCATGCCCCCAATGCTGACCGTCGTCGCGCTGACAACGCCGCCAGAGGAGACATACTGAGCGCCGCTGGAAAGGACCGTCGTCCCGCTGACCACGCCGCCCGAGGAGACATACTGCAAGCCGGCGCTGCTGACAGTCGTCCCGATGACAACGCCGCCAGTGTAGACAAACTGCCAGCCGCCGCTGAGCGTTGTGTTACTGACAACGCCGCCGGAGGACACATACTGAATGCCGCCGGCGCTGAGCGTCGTCGCGCTGACCACGCCGCCAGAGGAAACAATCTCGGTGGCCCCAGCGCCGCTGAGGACGGCGCTGGTTACAATGCCTCCGGCTAATACGGTGATCTGGTCATTGGCAGCACTTGCATTGCTATAGGTGCTGCCGGAAGAAACGTCGATCGTCGCCATTTAAGGGTCCTTCCGGCTTGTGCCGTCTGCGGTCATCTTCACGTCAGCCTCAAACCCCGGCACGGTGGCGATCACCGCGATCACGTGGTCTGCGGTGATCAGCCTGGTGCATTCGTAGTGGCGGGGCGTGTCTTTGTGGCGCGGGCACCACAGGAAATCATGATGGTCAAACTGCACCCGCGGATCGTTCCAGCAGCTGTTGCAGGCGTGGTAGTTGATCACGCGATACGGGGTGTGGAACTCATTCAACGGATGGGTGAACCCGCTGATCATCAGCACCGGGCAGCCCGCGGCCCACCCCAGCCATGACAGCCCGCTCGACAGGCCGATCAACAGGCTGCAATGCTTCAGCCAGCGCGCCCGTTCCTGCAGATCGCGCGGCCCGGTTTCGTCCTCCGCGCCGCGGGGCATGTGGTTCCATATCAGCCCCTGCCCGTGAAACGGTTTTTCGTCGATGCAGATCACCCGGTAGCCCCGCGCCTTGACGAAGGCGATCACCGCCGCCCAGCCTTCCGGATTGTTCCAATGCTTGCCGTGCATCGAGGCTTGCACCGCGATGCACACATAGGGCTCGGCGATCGGCCTTGTGTCATCGGTGTAGCTCAGCCGGGGCGGCACTTCCGTGGGTTCAACGCCCAGAATATACCCTGCCGTGCGATGCAGCCCGACATAGCGAAAATCGCAGGGTTGGAATATATTTTCAGCATCGGTAAAAAACAGGCCTATATTATAGGTTGCATAGAATTGCTCTGGGTTGATCTCTTGATGGGTCACGAAGGTGATCCCGGGATATTCATCCTGAAACAACGGGATCAACTTGGGGCCCATCGCGCAGGTCAACCGGCAGCCGTGCCGCGCCTGGAACTTCACGGCATAGGGGAACCACCCGATCGTGTCCCCCAGCGTGCCAACCGGCAGTTGCACCAGCACGTCCCGGTCCCGCGGGTTGTGCTCATGGTGGAACACCAGCGCGCCGGCCGACCAGACATCGAGGCCAAATCGGATATAATAGCGTTTGCTGCTGCAAATCATCCCGCCGGGAAAATCGGCCGAGGATTCGAACAGGATATTGCCGGTATCGAGATCGGTCAGCTTCACCCGCCATGGCTGGTCCGAGAGCGGCACCTGGACGCGGCAGCCCTCGTTAAAGTCAAACCGAATGCCGAGCGCGGGCCTTCCTGCGTGGCAAGCGGCGCGACGGGCTGATACGCCGGGGCGTCCTGCGGCGACACCGGCGGGGCCAACGCAACCTCGGGCGCGGTCAAGGTCTCCAGCCTGAGCAAGCTTCAGACACGCACTTATCCTTCTACAAAGCAGCCACGCCTCGAAGGCGAGGCATGGCCTTCCCGAATTTTAGTGATGCTTATTAAAAAAGCAGACAAAATTTGTCCATATCTGAATGCAATGAAATACACTAAATAATTTTCTGGGCACTTCTTTCCTCGGGGAAACAAACACCGATTGTAAATATTTTGCGAAAATTGTTTATTATGCGTATAAATTTTAATTTTATGCTCCGCTCTCGGTCTGCCCCGTTGCGCAAAATATGCAAAATATAGGGTCTTCCCGGAGGGTCGCGTTTCCTGCCTCCATTGCGACCTCACGCCGGGCTTCGAGCACGCCGGCGCCTACCCCCCTTCCCTCCTTTACCCGTCCCCCCTTTACCTCCTCACCGCCAGCAACGCCGCCCGCCCGGGGTTTCTGGCCGCCATCGCCGCGCCCCAGGCGTCTTTTGGCAACAAGAAACCACGAACGTGATCCATGCTCGCCGCCGCTGCAACGCCCTTCGGGCGCGATCGGCTGCCCGAGATCGGCGCGCAGGTCATCTGCCCCAAACAATCGACCAGCGTGGCAATCAACCAGCGTGGCAATCAATCAGATCCCGGATGGCTGAGGTGTTGATCCCGCGCGCGCCGTTTCAACCGATGCGCAATCCCATCGCGGCATTGCGCCCGACAGCGAAGGACCGAGGGGGAGGGACGGCGGCATGTCCACTCCGTCAGGCCACCGACTGGAAGCGGGTGTCCTGAGGTCGGCCAAGAGCACGGGATTCGCCTCGAAACGGTGGGCATATCGCCGGTTTCGCCGCGAACCGCGTGATCACTCGCCCGCAGGTATTGATCGCCCCCGGGAAGCGCGGTTATGCTCGGGACAAGAGGTCTGGCTGGACGTGGTATCCGGGACCGGTATCTGGAACATGTCGGCTTAACGCTCTCCGATCCATTGGAGAAACTGGAAACTCCGGTCCGAATGTCCTCGGCCGGCTCACAACGGGGGAGACGACAATGGCCCTGGCCACCGCAGGCAGCCATCCATGCCGCCGGTACCTGGTTGCTGCAGCAGTCCTGATCGTGATTGTCTTGGGTCTGTCTGGCCGCGCCGACGCCCAAACCGGCACAAACCGGTTCCACGACATCGAGTCCATCGTCGCCAGCGGCGTGCTGCGCGTCGGCATCTCGCGTTTCGACATCCCCCCCTTCCATCGCCGCCGCCCCAACGGGCTCATCGAAGGCAAGGAAACCGAACTCGTCCACCAGATCGCCCGCGCCCTGTCCGTCAAGGTCGTCTTTGTCGATGACGCCGACACCTTCGACGAGGTCATCGCCCTCGTTGCCAGCGACCGCGCCGACATCGCCCTGAGCGCCCTCACCCAGAATTTCGCCGCCGCCAAATCGGTCCGCTTCTCCGCCCCTTACATGACCCTGCGCCACGCCTTGCTCTACGATCGCACCATGGTCGCCCACGAAGCCAACGGCGGCGCCCCTGAAGACGTGCTGCGCGAATTCCGAGGCCGTATCGGCGTCATCGCCGCCAGCCCCTTCGTCGCCTTCAGCGATCGCAACTTTCCCTGGGCGGTCGTCACCGAATACCCGACCTGGGAAGCCGCCGTCATCGGCCTGCGCGGCCAGGACGTCGATGCGCTCTACAGCAACGAATACGACGTCCGCCGCGTCCTCAAGGACGCCCCCGGCCTCCACGTCCGCTACGGTGCCGCCGCCATGAACGACAAGCAGGCCTTCCTTGCCGTCGCAATCTGCGATTTCTGCACAAAATTGCAGGAATTCATTAATTTCTACTTTGCCCAGAACGCCGTTAAATTCTCCATCGGTGAACTGCTGTCGATCACCTACAAGGATTGAGCCCGGCGATGTCACAGCCTCCGCAAGCCGCGCACCGCACGTGGACCACGTCCACGATCTCCCGCTTCGTCAACCAGCCGCTCGTGACGATCTGCTCCATCGCGATCGCCGTCGCCCTCGGGCTCTCGCACTGGCCGATCGTCAACCAGCTGCGCCCCATCGGCGATATCTACCTGGCCCTGCTGCAAATGAGCGTGCTGCCCTTCCTCCTCGCCGCCATTCCCCTCGCGATGCGCTCCGCCATCGCCCAGGGCGCGGCCGGCAGCCTCCTGGGCCGGCTGCTCGCGTGGCTCGCCATCGCCTTCGTCCTCGTCGCTGCCGGCGGTACCTTCGTCTCCACCATCGCCTTCAAACTCGTCCCCATCAGCGAAGCCGCCTCCGTCGCCGTCGGTGGCATCGTCGGTGGCGCCTCCGGCCGGGTGGACCTGGAATTCGTCATGGACGCCGGCGAAGCCGCAAAATCCGCGGGGGCCAGCGGCAACATCGTCTCCCTCGTCAGCCTCGTCCCCTCCAACATCTTTGCCGCCCTCTCCAGCAACGAAATCACCGGCGTGCTCGTCTTCATGGTGATCTTCGGTCTCAGCATGGCTGTGAACGAGCGTCGGACCGGCAACTCCTTCTTCCCCGAACTCAAACACCTCCATGACGTTTGCCTGCTCGTCTTCGAATGGCTCAACGTCTTCGTTCCCCTCGGCATCATCGCCCTCATCGCCCCCCAGGTCTCGCAGACCGGCCCGGAAATCTTCCTTATCCTGGCTGACTTCCTCGCCCTTTTCCTCGTCCTCAGCGGGGTCCTGATCGGCCTCTCGATTGTCGCCATCGCCCTCAGCCTTGGCCTCTCCATCCGCCAGACCTTTGTTGCGATGCTCAAGCCCCTCTCGCTGGCCGCCGCGACGCGCAACACCATCGCCTGCGTGCCGATGGCGGTCGAAGTGCTGACCAACGAACTCCACGTCTCCCGCGCCGGCTGCGAATTATTCGTCCCCCTCGGCTTCACCGTCCTGCGCTTCGGCAATATCCTCCACTTCGCCGTCTCCGCCATTTTCATCGGCACCCTCGTCGGCCGCGGCTTCGGCGCTGGCGACATCATGCTGATCGGGCTCCTCGCCATCGTCGCCTCCTTCGGCACCATCGGCCTCAGCGGCGCTGCCGGCCTCTCCGCCCTCGCCGCGGTCCTGCGCCCCTTCGCCCTGTCCTACGAGTTGGCCCTGCCGATCCTGATCGTGGTCGACCCCATCATCTCCATGCTGCGTGCCATGCTGAACGTGGCCATCGTTGCCGCCATCACCGCCCTCGGCGCGGGCCGCCAGATCAAGGACGACGCCTACCTGACACCGCCGGACAGCGTGGTCTTGGCGGGCTGACAATCTGTCCGGAAGCGCAAAAGCAAGCGCGTTCGCTTTTGAAGAAAGCAACCTTCAAGACGGACGCGCATTCCGCATCCTGCAACCTCCGGGGAACCTATACAAGTATTTGTTTTGTATAGTTATTCGTGCCGCAGGGTGATGGCAGCTCCGGCACTCACCCCGCGGCCGGCCTCATCATTCAGCCAGATGCGGGGCCGCGCGTGCCGCCCTCATCTCCGGGCCGGTCGTTTTCTGACGGCGATCGGGGCGGTCTCCCAATTCATGCGTAGGTGATGGCTGCGGCCTTCACGCCGCTGTCTGCCCGCACCGCCGCCACGCAGGCCGCGACGTCCCGCACATAGGCCTCGCGCGCCTCGGCGTGGTGCAGCGAGAGCATCAGATGCAGGCTCGGCGGCGTGCGCACCTGGCCGGCGACCCAGCCGCGTTCGTTGAGCAGGGTGGCGACCTGGCCCATGTCGATGTCATCGCAGCCGAAGGCGATATTGGCCAGCGCCGGGGCGCCACGCAGTCGCATACCGGGGATCGCGCCGAGGTCGCGCACATAGGCATCGCGCATCGCCAGCACGTCGCGGGCGATAGCGCGGTAACCCGCCCGCCCGAGGAAGCGCATCACCGCCCATGCCGCCGCCACCGCCCCGCCCGGTCGCGTGCCGACCAGGGTCTGGGTCGCAAAGCGGCCGCTCGGCCACACGTCGAAGGCGAATTCCTGGCGCTGCTGCAATGCGGCGGTGCGATAGAAAATGGTCGAAGCCGGCTTGGGGCAGAAGCCAAACTTGTGCAGATCGGCCGACAGCGAACAGACGCCAGGCAAGGCGAAATCAAACGGCGGGATCGGCCGGCCGATATCGCCCGCGAACGGCGCCATCCAGCCGCCAACGCAGGCATCGACATGCAGCCAAATCCCGCGCGCCGCCGCGATTTCGGACAAGGCTGCGATCGGGTCGATAGTGCCATAGGAGAAACAGGGCACCGATCCGACCATCATGACGGTCTCGCCATCAGCAGCCGCGGCCATGCTCGCCGGATCGGCAACCAGGTCCGCATTCAGCGGCACGCGCCGCACGCTCAGATCCATCAGCACAGCTGCTTTGTCGAACGCCGGATGGGCCGAAACCGGCAGCACCAGGTTGCCGCGGAACCCGGGGTCGCCGCGTGCCGCGCGGCTCTGGTCGCGGGCTGCCTTCACCGCCATGACGATGCTTTCAGTGCCGCCCGAAGTCATGTTGCCGCAGGCCCCGTCGGGGGCGCGGAACAGGTCCAGCCCCATGCCGATGACCTCCTGCTCCATGTGCTGCAGGCTGGGGAAGGCGCGACGGGCGCCAAGCGCGTTCTCGGAGAAATAGGCGTTGAACGCCGCCTGCCCGATCGCTTGCACCTCTGGCGGGCCGCTGAACACGTATAGCGGCACCCGCCCATCCCGCCAGGCAGCATCGCCGCCGCGGAAATCCTCCAACTCGGCCATCACCTGCTCGCGTGGCCGTCCGGTTTCTTCGAAAGTGATCGACATCGGATGTTTCCTCGGAACTGCCGGTCTCGCGCCGCGCCGTCGGGTGCACCAACGCGCCATGATCCGCTGCGGGGTGCTGGTCGCGGCACTATCCGGTACTGTGTTGTCTGTCGCCGAACCGGCGCTCCTGGAGGAGTACGGTATGCGGCGACGATCTGCCGGTCAACCGCCGGTGCTGCGCCATGTGGGCGGCACGCGCGGCGGGGGCTGCGGCCTATCCTGGCTGACGATCACAATCCGCGCGATCGCGCCCCGCTTCGACGGTGCTCGCCTGTTTCAGACTTTTAGGCGATTCCGCCAAAAATCATCAGACTCTAGTGTGTTTCGTCGCCGATCCTGTTGAGACCCTCGGTGCGCCGGAACGTCGGGAGCCCGACGCCCGTGGCCTCAAAGCCGCCATCGTTGCCGATCGCCTGGCCGTTGAGGTAGCTCGCCTCCCGGCCACAGAGAAACCCCACGAGATTGGCCATCTCCTCGGTCGTTCCATAGCGCCCCAGCGGGATCGTGTCGTGATAATCGCCGCGCACGGCGACTGAATGCACCGCCTTCGCCATCTCGGTTTCGACCGGGCCGGGGCAGACCGCATTGACCCGAATGCCGTAATTCGCCAATTCGACCGCATACTGCTTTGTGAGCTGTATGATGGCCGCTTTGCTCGTGCCGTAGGCGACCCGCAGCGTGCTGGCCCGAAATCCAGAAATAGAGGCGATGTTGACGATGGCGCCGCGGTTGCGGGCCTTCATGGCAGGCGCGAAAGCCTGGGTGCAGAGGAAGGTACCGTCGAGGTTGGTGCCGAGCACGTGGCGCCATTCGGCATAGGTGGTGTCGAGCGCGGGCTTGAAGACGGCAACGCCGGCGTTGTTGATCAGCGCATCAACCCGTCCCCATCGTGTCGACACGAGGTGCGCTGCGGCCTCCACCTGGTCTTGGCTTGAGATGTCGCACCGGATCGCGAGCACCCGCTCCGCGTCGTCGAGCGCGGCCTCGGTAGCCCCGAGGGTCTGGTGGTCGATGTCCAGCACAGCGACGCGGTAATGATGGGCGAGGAACCATTTTACGATCGCAAGGCCAATGCCCCGGGCGCCCCCGGTAACCACGGCGACCTGAAGATCTTCAGACGTGTTGGACATGGTTGGGGCCTATCGCGTTCTGTTGCCGTGATGCGGTTAGCCGGGACTTCCCGGATTGGCAACAGCAGGCGGATGACTCCAAGCAGACGCAGCACGGAACGTGTCAACAACAATGAGACAGCCGGTCGTCGAGATTAGAGCCTGATGATTTTTGGTGGAATCACCAAAAATCTGAATCAGGCGATCAAACAAAGAGTTAGAGTGGGATGCCTTCGCCTATCAGAAGGCATCCCGCTCTAGGCTTGGACTTTGAGCTTCTGCGCTGGCGGGTTGATCCAGACGGCGGTGGGCATTTGGGGTGGCTCGG
>CANFKS010000105.1 GCA_947447625.1 Rhodospirillales bacterium
CGGCTCGATCATGTGTGGGTGACGCCCGATCTTGTGCCGGGGCTGCGCGGGCTGGTGATCCACCAGGAGGCGCGGGACTGGGAGAAGGGCTCGGACCACGTGCCGGTGTGTATCGACCTGGAGGTCTGAGCAGGATCAGGGAGAGGACGCAGCCGGAGCGCCATGGCTTGTGGTGAGTTGGCTGGCGATGCCGCCTGCGATCATGTTCTCCACCACCAGCACCGTGAAGCGTTCCATCGTCATTTGGCCGGCCGCCACACTGCCAAAATTGGTGACAACGGTGTTGACCGCGCCACCAATGGCACCCTCGACGCGAACACGGAGCAGCTCGATCACCACCGGGTCGGTGATGCGCAGTCGCGTGGCCAAGCTCGCTGCGACACTGCCCTTGAGCGCCGTTCCCATCCGGCTGCCGAGGAAACTGCCGACCCCGTTCAAAAGCGCGGACTGCCCAACCGCAAGGGCGATGTCGCCGGCGGAGGCGTTTGAGCCGCCGAAATGGACTGCCCCCTCCTGCTCGGCAAGGGTCTGCAGAGCGCCGAAACCCGCGCCACTCGCGGCGTTGGCCCCGGCGGTGGCCATGACCGACGCTCCCGCCGGGGCCAGGAGGGCGGCGCCACACGCGGCGGCAATGGCAAAGCAGGTGATCTCAGTGACCGTCAGCGCCTCCACAGCACGGCTACCGCCGATATCGACGGCATCGAGATAGTCGTCGATCGCGCGCGCGGTGGCCTGTCCGGCATCGACGGCGGCTCGATAAAGCTGGGCTCCCTCGGCAGCATTTCGCGCGATCCCGGACCGCAGCGCCTCGATCGCGGCGGCCTCAGCGGCCAGTGCCTGCTCGACCCCGCCGAGACGGGCGGCGCCGAGTGTGACCACTGCAAGGGCAAAGGCAACCATGAACTGGTCGTTGGCAAGGTCCCGCAGCGATTGGTAGCGTTCGCGGTGCGAGACCAGCCTCTGTTGCAGCGGCCCGATCGCCACCCGGTTGGCGGCGGTGACAAGGGTGCGTTGGAGAGCGGTCAACTCGGCGCGGGTGCCGCAATAGTCCTGCCCGTTGAAACGGACGAGATAGACCGGCTCGCTCGAAGCGGGGCCGGGCGACGAGGGCGCGTGCGGGCCGGATGACATGTTTTGGGCCGGCGCGGCATAGCTGGCGTTTGGCGCGGGCGACCCGGGGCCTTGGCTGGCATTCGCAGGCGGTCCATCGGGCTGCCGGCTCGCCACGGGAGGGGCGGCCGGTGCGACGGACATGTTTGGAGCCGGTGCCATGAGCGGAACGGAGGACATCGATCCCTGATCGACCGATGACGCGTTGATTTCGGAGGACATGGCTTCGCTGGCCGACGCCTGGCTGATGGGCGCCTGGCTGATGGGGGCGACCGGCCCCGAGACCGCAAGACCGCTGACGCCAAGCTGGCGCATCCAGGCAACGCGCTCATCACGGCCGGACATCGGTATCTCCCCAGTATTCAAAAGGCTGGCATCGGAGAATAGCACGATGATGGTGCAGTTGTGCAAGCTCTGATGTCAGCGGCGTCACAGGTGCGGCGGGATATTTCGCAATACTTCATTGTCGAACCGCGGATGACGCAGCCGGTAGAGCGCCGATTGCAGCGCCTCCGCAAGATCGCGCCGCTCATCCGGCCCGAGGTCGGTCGCGATCTCTTCCATCACGCCATGCCCGGTCAGCATCAGGGCCGGCGACCGCCCTGGCCGCTCGTCAAGTCGCGCGGTGAGCCAGGCGGCGGGGAGGCGGCGTTCGGCGCGGCGGCCAGCGGCGTCGGTTCGGATGATCCGCAGTTCGTGGGGAGAGAGCAGGATCAGTTCGCCTGCTTTCATGCGCCGGGCATGCCAGCGAAACAGCGCGATGGCGACGAGGAGTTCGATTGCGGCGAAACCGCCGACAGGCCAGGCACCAACAAGAGCGAAGGCGGCGGTGCCGAGGGTTAGCATGGTGCAGAGGACAATGATCAACAGGCGCTGGCCACGCGGGGAGAGGCTGCGGTGTGGCGTGATGGCGGCTTCGAAGACGATATCGGGGGGGGAAGGTTCGGTCAGGACACTACCGGCTTGTCAGGGTTCGCCGGGGCGGCGAAAGTTGGGTGCATGAACAAAGATGCGACTGTGACGCCGCGCCGCAAGGGCAAGGCCATGAACCTGGGCGAGGTTCGCGCGTTTATTGAGGCGTTGGCACGGGCCAATCCATCGCCCGAGAGCGAACTCGACTATCACGATGCATTCACTCTGCTGGTGGCGGTGGTGCTGTCGGCACAGGCCACGGACGCGGGGGTGAACAAGGCGACGGCGCGGCTGTTCGCGGTGGCGGATACGCCGGCGGCGATGGCGGCGCTGGGCGCGGAGGGGATAGCGCCCCATATCCGCACCATCGGTTTGTGGCAGGGCAAGGCAAAGAATGTGGCGGCGCTGTCGCAGACAGTGCTGGACCAGCATGAGGGGCAGGTGCCGCATGATCGCACGGCGCTGGAGGCGTTGCCGGGGGTGGGGCGCAAAACAGCCAATGTGGTGCTCAATGTCGCCTTCGGCGAGGCCACGATGGCGGTGGATACGCATGTCTTCCGACTCGGCAACCGGACGGGGCTGGCGCCGGGGGCCACTGTGCGGACGGTGGAAAACGGTCTGGTGAAGCGCATTCCAGCCGATCTGCTGCGTGAGGCGCATCATCTGCTGATCCTGCACGGGCGCTACGTGTGCAAGGCGCGCAAGGCGGAGTGCTGGCGTTGCGTGGCGGCGGAATGGTGCAAATTCCCGGACAAGACCTTGGCGCCGCAGGGGAAGCCCCCGAAGCCGGGTTGACGCGCAAGCGGGGTATGCCAGCATTGATAGCAAAACACAGGAGAGCGAGGACATGACGGGTTCGATCAGGCGGCGTGGGGTGTTGTCCGGCGCAAGCGTTGCGGTTGCAGGAATGGGTGCAGCCGGCATGGGCCCGGCTCGGGCGCAGCCGATCGATCCGAAGCGGGGCGGCACGCTGGTGATGTTGGGGGCGACAACGCGACACGTGAATCCGGCGATCCAGTCAGGCACGCCCGCCGGGCTGCCGGGGACGCAGATTTTCGCCTCCCCGCTGCGCTTCGACGACCAGTGGAACCCCCTGCCCTATCTGGCCGAAACCTGGGTGCTGGCGCCGGATGGGTTGTCGCTGACGCTCAACCTGGTGAAGACGGCGGTGTTTCATGATGGCGCACCGGTGACGTCGGCCGATGTCGCGTTTTCGATCGCGGTGATCCAGAAGAACCATCCGTTCAAGACGATGTTGGAGCCGGTGACGGGGGTGGACACGCCGGATCCGCACACCGCGATCATTCGGATGGCGCGGGCGCATCCGGCGATCCTGTTGGCGATGTCGCCGGCGCTGTGTCCGATTCTGCCGAAGCATGTGTATGGCGACGGGCGGGATATCCTGACACATCCGGCCAATACCGCGCCGGTCGGATCAGGGCCGTATCGGCTGACCGAGTTCAAGGCGGGCGAGAGCATTGTCCTGGAGCGGTTCGACCGGTTTTTCATTCCGGGACGGCCGTATCTTGACAAGATCGTGATGCGGATCATCGCCGATGTGCCGACGGCGCTGTTGGCGATGGAGCGACAGGAGATCAACTACATCCCCTATGTAACGACAGTGCGCGACGCGGAGCGGTTGGGCAAGCAGGCGCATATCCAGGTCAGCGAGAAAGGGTTCGAAGGCATCGGCGCGCTGAACTGGCTGGCGTTCAATACCGCAAAGAAACCGCTCGACGACAAGCGGGTGCGCCAGGGGCTGGCGTATCTGGCGGACCGGACGCGGATGTTGCGTGTGTTGCAGGGCGGCAAGGTGCCGGTGGCGCTAACGCCGATCCATCCGGGGTCGCCGCTCTACACGACGGATGTGAACCGCTACGAGTACGACCTCAAAAAGGCCGAGGCACTGCTGGACGAGGCCGGGTATCGCAAAGGGGCGGATGGGACGCGGTTCAAGATCACGATCGACACGATCCCGGGGGCGGTGGAGACCAGCACCGGGGTGGCGGAGTTTCTGCGCGGCCAGTTCAAGCGGGCCGGCGTGGAGCTTGAACTGCGCACGGCGCCCGATTTCCCGACCTGGGCGCAGCGGGTGGCGGGGCAGGAGTTCGACCTGGCGACCGATGCGGTGTTCAACTGGGGCGATCCGGTGATCGGGGTACATCGCACGTATTTGTCGCGCAACATCCGCAAGGGAGTGATCTGGTCAAACACCCAGTCCTACGCCAATGCCAAGGTCGATGCGCTGCTTGATACAGCGGCGGCTGAGCCGGATCCGGTGAAGCGCAGGGGGGAATACGCGGAGTTCCAGAAAATCGTGGTCGACGATGTGCCGATCCTGTTCCTGCATCCGTTCCCCTACACGCAGGCGGCGCATGCGGGATTGAAGGGGCTGCCGACGACAATCTGGGGGCCGATGGCGCCGTGGGACGACCTCTACTGGGAGGCAGCGGCGCGGCGATGAGGCGCTGAGGCCGATGGGGCGGCTGGTTTGGCTCGCGCGGCGGCTGGTTCACGGGCTGGGCCTGATGCTGGCGGTGCTGGTGCTGAATTTCGTGTTGGTGCGGCTCGCACCGGGGGATCCCGCGGTGGTGATCGCGGGCGAAATGGGCGGGGCCTCGGCGCAGGTGATGGAGCAGATCCGAGCGCAGTACGGCCTTGATCGCTCGATGCCGGAGCAGTTGCTGCGCTATCTCGGACATGTGCTGAGCGGCGATCTCGGCTACTCGTTCTATTTCAACCGCCCGGTGGCCGGGCTGGTGTTCGAGCGGATGGGGGCAACGGCGCTGCTCGTGCTGGCAGCGATCGGTTCGGCGCTGGTGCTGGGGACGTGGCTCGGGATTGTCGCGGCGCAGCGCCCGCGGGGGGTGGCGGCGCAAATGGTGGCGATCGTCTCGGTGGCGGGGTTCGCGGCACCGGTGTTCTGGACCGGGATGATGCTTCTGCTCGCGTTTGCGAGTTATTGGCCTATTTTTCCGGTAAGCGGGATGGAGGATGTCGGGCAGCCCCGGCATGGGGTGGGGTGGCTGGTGGATGTGGCGCATCATCTGGTGCTGCCGGCTTCGACGTTGGCGATGATCTACATGGCGCAGTACAGCCGCCAGGCGCGGGCCGGTATGATCGCGGCACTCGGGGCCGATTATATCCGCACGGCGCGGGCCAAGGGGCTCGGCGAGGCGCGGGTGGTCTATCGCCATGCATTGGCCAATGCGATGATCCCGGTGATCACGATCGCGGGGTTGCAGTTTGGGCAGGTGCTGGCCGGGGCCGTGCTGGTCGAGACCGTGTATTCCTGGCCAGGGCTGGGGCGGCTGGCCTATGAGTCGATATTACGGCGGGACAGTCCGACCTTGCTGGGAATCTTGCTGGGGTCTTCAGTGATGGTGATCCTGGCCAATCTGGCGACGGACGCGGCGTATCGGCTGGCCGATCCGCGGATGCGGGGGGTGTTGTGAGCACAGCACGGGGACCGCTGATGCGGGCGGGGCGGACATTTGCCAGCAATCCGGTGGCATTGGCGGGCCTCACGATGCTGGTGGCGATTGTGCTGGCGCTGGTATTCGGGCCGGTGCTTTACGGGGTCGATGCGCTCGATATCGTCAATGCGCCGCTATCGGCGCCCGATGCGGAGGCGCCGTTCGGGACGGATTACCTGGGGCGGGATATTCTCGCCTCGGTGTTGCTGGGCGGGCGGGCGACGCTGCTGGTGGGGATCACGGCGGCGCTGATCTCGGTGTCGATCGGAGTGACCGTCGGGGCGGTTGCGGGCTACGCCGGGGGCCGCATCGATGCCGTGCTGATGCGGGTGACAGAGTTTTTTCAGGTATTGCCGGCGCTGTTGTTCGCGATGGTGGTGGTGATGCTGTTCCGGCCAAGCCTAGTAACGGTGGCGCTGTCGATCGGGGTGGTGTCATGGACCGGGACGGCGCGCCTCGCGCGGGCGGAATTTTTGCGGCTGAAGGGACTTGAGTTCGTCGAGGCGGCGCGGGCAGAGGGAGCGACGGATTTGCGAATCGTCTTTCGCGTGATCCTACCAAATGGGATGGCGCCGCTCGTGGTGTCTGCGACGCTGGCCGTTGGGGCAGCGATGTTGTTCGAGGGGGGGTTGTCGTTTCTCGGGTTGGGAGACCCCAATCTCATTTCATGGGGGCGTATGATCGGGCAAAACCGGTCCTACCTGCTGGATGCGTGGTGGACGGTGACGTTTCCGGGGTTGGCGTTGTTTCTGACGGTGTTGTCGGTGGCGCTGATCGGCGATGGGATCAACGACGCGCTCGACCCGCGATCCTAGGTTTGGCGTCGGCGCGCATCATCCGCAGTAGCATGCCTTCGCGCAGTCCGCGGTCGGCGACGACAATCTGGCTGGCGGGCCACAGACGGTGAATCGCAGCAAAGATGGCACAGCCCGGCAGGACAAATTCGGCGCGCTCGGGGCCGATGCAAGGGTGTAGCGCAAGGCCCTCGCGGCCGAGGGATTGCAAGTCAGCAAGCGCATCACGGGCCTCCTTGTCGGAGAGCACGACGCCGTCGACCGCCGGGCGGCTGTAGCGGGGTAGGGCGAGGGCGATGCCGGCCAGGGTGGTAACAGTGCCTGATGTGCCGAGGAGGCGGACGCCACCCTGTCGGATTTCCTGCCCTATCCGGTGGATCGCGTCAAAGCCGTGGAGGCGCGCGGCAACATCTTCGACCATGGCTTCGAAGCCGGCGGCGGTTTGAGACACGTCGCTGAAGCGTTCAGCGAGGGTGACGACGCCAACGGGGAGAGAGATGTAGCCAACCAGTTCGGGCGCATCATCAGCGCAGCCGGCCGAGCACAGGCGGACCCAGGCAATTTCGGTCGAACCACCGCCGATGTCGAACAGCAGGGCGCGGCGGCCACCGTCGCGCAGAAGTGGGGCGCAGCTTTCCAGGGCGAGTTCGGCTTCCTCGCGGGTGGAGATGATGTCGATGGCAAGGCCTGTCTCGGCACGGACACGGGCTATGAAGTCCGGCCCGTTGGCGGCCTGGCGGCAGGCTTCAGTGGCGATAGCGCGCACGGTGCGGACGGGGCGACGCTCCAGACGATGAACGCAGCCCTGCAATGCGGTGATCGCCCGATCCATCGCGACATCGCTCAGACGGCCGCTATCGTGCAGGCCTTCGCCAAGGCGGACGATGCGACTGAAGCTGTCGAGCACGCGAAATCCATCCCCCGACGGGGCGCCGACAAGCATCCTGCAGTTGTTGGTTCCGAGGTCCAGTGCGGCGTAGGCCGGTGGCGCCGCACGAAGATTCGAGTCGTCGTGCGTTGCGGGCAGTTCGGGTTGGAGGTGGGCGACGGCGTCCATTTTGGCCTATTCAGGTTTCGAATACCATTGTCCGCTTTCTACAGAGTGCGGGGCAAGGACGATTTCCGCATCACGACAGGATTGCGTCCGCCAATCGCCCATGCTACTCCGCGCGCCACGCTGATTGGCCCGTTGGGGGATAGTTTAGCGGTAAAACTCTCGGCTCTGACCCGTGCATCCTTGGTTCGAATCCAGGTCCCCCAGCCACTCGGCCTCATCGCCGAATTCCGCCAGATAGCGAGCGTATTTTGGCAGGTTCGGAACCTGGTGCTTGCGCCTTACGAGCGCGCGCGAACTCCGCCCGATGCCGATGCGGCTATTCGGGGTCGGGACTGAACCTGTGGAAACCCTGAAGACAAAGAGCGCGAAGGAAGCATCCCCGCCCGCCATACCGCCCCCCCGTAAAAACCGAAAGCGTCGACCTTTACGGGAGTTGGTAGGATCTGACTTTTCGTGCTGAGATCGGCAGCCCTGGCCGGCAGTGCCTCGATGTGCAGGCATTCGTCGCCCCGACACTCAGGATAATGTCGGGTCCAAGCGGTCGCGCAGCCAGTCGCCGAGCAGAGAGACGCAAAGCGTGGTCAGGACAATCACTGCGCTGGGCGCCAGCAGAATCCAGGGCGCGCGCGTCAGATATTCGCGCCCGTAGCCCACCATATTGCCGAGCGAAGTCATTGGCGGCTGAACGCCGAGGCCGAGGAACGACAAGCCGCTTTCCAACAGCACCACTTCAGGGAACGAGAGCGTTGCGGCCACGATAAGCGTGGCCGCAATATTGGGGAGCACATGGCGCAGATAGATTCGGCTTGGGCGCGCGCCAAGCTGGCGGATCGCCGCCGCATAGCCCTGCGCGTTGGCAGCGATAGCCAGGCCGCGGGCAATACGAGCGTGACGCTCCCAGCCATAAAGCCCCATCAACGTGACAAACAGCGGCAGCGAATTGCCAAAGAACGCCAGCACCGCAAGCGCCAGGATCAGGAACGGCATGCTCGCCTGGAAATCGATGAGCATCAGCACGACCTGCTCCACCCAGCCGCGGAAATGCGCGGCCAGAAAGCCGAGCGTGGTGCCGAGTACCGCAGCGATGGCAGTTGCGCCAAAGGCGATCACCAGGCTGATGCGGATCGACACAATCAACCGACTCAGAACATCGCGTCCCAACTCGTCAGTGCCGAGCAGGTGTTGCGCTGTTCCGCCGAAGCCCAGTGGCGGGAGCAGCCGCGCCTTGAGGTCAAGGGCGGTGATGCCAAACGGGCGAAGCTGGTCGGCGAACACGGCGATCAGCAAAATCATCGTGATCCACACCAGGGCGGCAATCACCAGCGCTGGCGGAGCCGATCGGCCGGCGCGGGCCGGGAGCACAGTGCCCGACATCAGCGCGCCCCCCGCAACCGAGGATCAAGCAGGCCGTAGAGCAGGTCCACCGCGAAATTGGCAGTCACCATGGTCCCGGCCACCATCAGCAGGATGCACTGCACCACGGCGAGGTCGCGATTGGCCACCGCCACAATCAACAGCCGGCCGACGCCGGGCCAGGAAAAGACACTCTCGACCACGACCGCACCGGCGATCAGCGAGCCCACCATGAAACCGATAACCGTGACAGTGGGGATCGCTGCGTTCGGCAGCGCATGGTTGCGCACCACCGCGCGCCACGGCACGCCCTTGGCCGATGCAGTGCGGATATAATGCTGGCCGAGCACCTCCAGCATCGCCGAGCGGGTGAACCGGGCCAGGATGCCGGCGCCGCCAAGGCCAAGGGTGATCACTGGCAAAATCCCACTGCGCCAGCCGTCCTGCCCGCCCGAGGGGAGCCAGCCCAAAGTGACCGCGAACAGCAGCACCAGGAGCAAGCCGAGCACGAAACTCGGCACCGTGAACCCAGCCACCGCACCGGCCATCACCAGACGGTCCGTCAGCGAGTTGCGGTGCAGCGCGGCCTGTATGCCGGCCGGGATGCCGAGGCAGAGTTTGAGCGCGAAGGCCGGCAAGGTGAGCGCCAGGGTCGCCGGGATGCGCTCCAGCACCAGCGCGATCGCAGGCCGGCCATCGCGCATGGATTGACCGAGTTCACCGTGCAGAATGGCACCGAAATAGTTGATATACTGTATCCAGATCGGCTGATCGAGGCCCCAGGCCTTGCGAAAGGCGGCGATCGCCTCGGCCGGGGCCTCGGGCGACATGATGATCACCGCCGGGTCACCGGACAGGCGCAGGACGACGAAGGCGAAGGTGACAACCAGCGCGATCGTCAACGCCGCGCGGACGAGGCGCAAGGCAAGGAAACGCAGCATCAGGGGCTCCAGATCATGCCGAGGCGCGCGCGAGTTCGTCGGCCCGATGGCAAGCGACACGGCGGCCGTCGGCGCGCGCGATCAGACCGGGCTCCTCGACGCGGCACTGCGCCGTTGCCAGCGAACAGCGGGGGTGAAAGGCACAGCCGGCCGGGCGGTCGGCCGGGTTTGGCGGATCGCCACTCAGCACGATGCGCGGCAGGCGGCGGGGGCCAGGCACTGGGATGGCGGAGACCAGCGCCCGTGCGTAGGGGTGCAGCGGATCAGCGAAAATCGCATCGGGATCGCCCTGCTCGACGACGCGGCCGAGATACATCACCGCCACCTCATGACTGACTTGGCGAACCACTTTGAGATCGTGGCTGATAAAAATCATGGCGATGCCGCGGGCAGCCTGGAGATCGGTCAGCATGTTGATCACCTGGGCCTGGATCGAGACGTCGAGCGCAGAGACCGGCTCGTCGCAAACCAGCAAGGCCGGCGATGTGGCAAGGGCGCGGGCCAGTACGGCGCGCTGACGCTGGCCACCGGAGAGTTCGTGCGGGTAGCGCGCCGCCTGGTCCGCCCGCAGGCCCACGTCGTTCAGCAGCGCGGCAAGCCGGTCCTCACGCTCGCCACGGTTGCCGATACCATGGATCAGCAGCGGTTCGGCGATCTGGGCAGCCACCGTCAGCCGGCGATCGAGCGCACCGAGCGGGTCCTGCGGCACGAGTTGCAGGTGACGCCGCTGGCTTCGCCACTCCGCCCCGTCTGGCGGCGGCATAACCGCGCCGCGGAAGGTAACACGCCCGGAATCAGGTGTTTCCAAACCCAACGCAAGCCGGCCGGTGGTCGATTTGCCACACCCTGATTCACCCACCACGCCGAGCGTCAATCCCGGCGCGACCGACAGGGAAATATCATCGACCGCCCGCAGCGGCACGCCACGGCCGAGCAGGCCCCGGCGCTGGCGGTAGATACGCGAAACGCCATCGAGAGAGAGCAGCGGGATCATGCTGGCACAACCGCGCGGACGGGTTCGGGCACGTGCGCATGCAGGCAAGCGACGCTGTGTCCATCTCCGACATCCCGCGCTGCCGGGAGGGCAGCGTCGCACGCAGATGTCGCGCTCATGCAACGCGGCGCAAAGGAACATCCAGGCGGGAAGTTCCAAGGCTCTGGCACGCCGCCAGCGATGGCGGTCAGGCGGCGGCGCGGTCCGGTCATGTCGGGCAGGGCGGCAAGCAGGCCCTGCGTATACGGATGGACCGGCGCGGCAAACAAAGTTGCGGTCGGCGCCTCCTCGACAATCCGGCCGCCATACATCACGCCAACACGGCTGCAGAGATCAGCGACCACACCGAGGTCGTGACTGATCAGCACCAACGCCATGCCGGTCTCGGCCTGCAGCCTGCGCAGCAAGTCAAGAATCTGAGCCTGGATCGTGGCGTCGAGCGCCGTGGTTGGCTCGTCCGCAACCAGCAGTTCAGGCTCGCCGGCAAGCGCCATGGCGATCATCACGCGCTGGTTCTGCCCGCCGGAGAGTTCGTGCGCAAAAGCGTCCAGGCGGCGTCCGGCGTCGGGGATGCCAACGAGGTCGAAAAGTCGCCGCGCCTCAGCCCGGGCGGCGGCGCCGTCGAGCCCGCGATGCAACCGCAGCGCCTCGACCACCTGCCGGCCAACCCGGTGCACCGGGTTGAGCGAACTCGCCGGGTCCTGGAAGATCATCGCAACGCGCCGGCCTCGGATAGCATCGAGCGCAGCAGGCTTCAGGGTCCGCAGGTCCTGCCCATCGAGCAAAACCTGCCCGCTCACCGCCGCCTTGACAGGAAGCAGCCCAAGGGCAGCCAGCCAGGTGACCGACTTGCCGCAGCCGCTTTCCCCCACCAGGCCAACCGCCTCGCCGGGGGCGATATCGAGATCGACCCCGCGCAACGCGGCATGGCCGTCAAAGCTGACCCACAGGTCGCGGATCGATACCAGCGTTGCGCTCACCCTGCCCCCGCGATCAGACAGCGAAGTTTGGCGCGCGGAAATCCATCGCAAACGACGGCGCCGCCGACCATTTGATATCTTTGCGCTTGGCCGTGAACGTCGCGTTCTGGTGAAGCACCGTATAGGCGGGGTCCTCGCGCTCGCAGATCTCGAGGAGGCGGGCAAACACCGTCCGCCGCCGGGCGCGATCAGTGCTGGTCTCGAGTTCGAGCGAGAGGCGGTTCATCTCGTCATTGGTCCATTCGCCATACTGCTGCTGTTCGCCATTCGGTCCATGCTGGCTGACGATGGAGGACACCGGGTCATTGAACACCGCCGAGTTCGACCAGTCACGAATGCCGCGCTCGGGGCCGCGGGCAAACACCTGCGCCCAGTTCTCCACCATCGTGATCTGCACGTTGAGCCCGACCTGTGCCCACATCTCGACCAGCGCCTGGGCCGTGAACGTCTGATTGGTATAGTAGTTGTTGGTCAGACGATAGGTGATCGCCTCGCCTTTGTAGCCGCTCGCCTTGACGAGTTCGCGGGCGCGGGCCGGGTCGAACGCCGGCACCGTCCAGCCCGGAATGAACATATCGCCGTAGAACTCCCATTGCAGCCCCGCAGGTATGCGGGTGCGGCCGGACCACAGGCTGTCGACGATGGCCTGGCGGTCGATCGCGTGGGTCATCGCCTGACGGACCCGAGGATCGCGCAGCGGCGCATGGTTCTTGTCGAAAGTGGTGATGCGATGGTTCGGAATGGTCCCGCCTCTGACCTCGAAGGCCGGGTTCTTTTCGATCGAGGCGATCTGGTCGGGCGGGATGTCGCAGGCGAACTGAAATTCGCCGGCGAGCAATCCATTCACCCGCGACGACACCTCGGGCACCTCAACGAGGCGCAGCGTACGGATCGGCGGACGACCGCCCCAATAGTCGTCATGCGCGTCCATGGTAAGGGACTGGTCGGCCTTGAATTCGCGGATGCGATAGGGGCCGGTGCCGACCGGCTTGCGCGCGTAGTCCAGCCAGGTCGCCGCCTCGTTGAAGCCGCGCTGGCTGACGATGCCGGCCCCAAGGGCGGACATGCGACCTTCAAGGGTGACATCCGGCGTTGCGTTGACGATCCGCACCGTGTGGCGATCGACGATTTCGACCCGGTCGAGAGCCGGAAACAGGCGACGGGCAACCGGCGGAATTTCGCGGGGCAGTTCCTTGCTCGCCGTGGTCGAGACGATCTGGCCCGAGAGCGGCAAGGTCTTGCCCTGCACGGTCGGGCGCGTGTCACCGAACATCCGCTGGGCGGAGAAGCTGGCGGCTACGTCCTCGGCGGTGAACTCGTCGCCGTTGTGGTGGCGCACGCCGCGTCGCAGGTCGAACTCCACCGTGCGATCGTCAATCCGGCGCCATGCGGTTGCGAGGCCAGGGCGCGGCTCCAGCTTGCCCTGGTAGTCAAGGTCGATCAGACGCTCAACATACATCGTCATCATTCGCGTGCCGACGTTGGATTGCTCGCGCAACGCATCAAGAGTGTTGGAATTGGCGATTTTCTGCACGGCCACGGTGATGGTCGGGCGCTGGTCGGCCTGGGCAATGGCAAAGCGGGGCAGGGTGGCAGCACCGCTAGAGATCAACGCAGTGCGACGGGTGACGGTCATGGGTGGCGGCTCCTGATCCCGGTGACGATGGAAGCGGTGTCTAATTGCAGTGCGGGTCGGGCTGATGACGGTCATGTTGCAGTTTCGTGAAGGCGTGCAGGGCGACGTCACCGCGCACTGTCACGAAAACTTCAAACCGGCTTCACCGACGCGACGCCATAACGGGATTGCGCCGGGTGGATCGCCATCCGTTTGTTTTTTGTTGTTCCAGCAACCGAGGCACCAGCCGTGACACATCTCGACACGATGTCATTGGATGACAATCCGCCGATCTCCTATCTCGACCCCGCGATGTCCGCAGCGCGACGGGCGGTGGTCCGCACGGTCGAGTGGGCGACGGGTCAACGCAAGCTAAAGGCGGTCTATGACCGGTTCCGCGCCGAGGGTGGCACTGAGGCCGTGTTCTGGTCGGAGATGATGCGGCGCACCGGAATCGAAGTGGCACTCAATCCGGGCGGGCTCGGCCGTATACCGCCCGATGGCCCCGTGGTCATCGTCGCCAACCACCCTTATGGCCTGGTCGACGGCTTCGCCCTGTGCTGGCTCGTCAGCCAAGTCCGGGGGGATTTCCGGCTGCTGATCAACGCGGTGCTGGTGCAGGCGCCGGAGACACGGCGGTTCATGCTGCCGATCGATTTTTCTGGAACAAAGGAAGGCCAGGCCACCAACCTCGCCTCCCGATTGGCCGCACGGCGGCACCTCGAGGGCGGAGGCGCCGTATTGGTGTTCCCGGCCGGTGGGATATCAACCGCGCCCGACCGACTGGGCCTTCGTCCAGCAATGGACGCACCCTGGCAGCCCTTCGTCGCCCAACTGCTCCAACGCAGCCGCTGCCCGGTGGTGCCGGTCCATTTCCAAGGCCAGAACAGCCGTCTGTTCCAGATGGCCAGTCATGTCAGCCAAACCCTTCGCCTCGCACTGATGGCAGGCGAAATCCGCCGCCGCTTCGGCGCTTGCCTCGGCGTCACAATCGGCACGCCGATCGGTTTCCACGAACTGGCAACCATCACCGGTCGGCTCGCCCTCGCAGCCGAACTCTGCCGCCGCACCTACGCGCTCGCCGGGATCGACACCACCGTGCCC
>CANFKS010000106.1 GCA_947447625.1 Rhodospirillales bacterium
CGAATCGGGCCATTCAGTATGGTAATCGATGAACCAGCCCATCTGCAGCCATTTCAACGCACGGGAACCATTCGTGCAGCGTGACCTCAAAATGGCGTGCGAGACTGTCGTGATAGATGTCATTCGGCTCCAGATTTTATCTGTCTTTTTGTTGTTTTTAGTATAATATAAAATTATTGTTTTAAACATGCGTGCATTAATCGCAAATTGGTCTGGATACACCAAGTAAACATCTTGCAACATAACAAATCTAGACATAATTTTATAAATACAGCGTTTATATTGTTGTTTAAATTTTTTAATCATTTTTATATAATTTATTAACACATCGCCGCGATTTTGACTCGCTACTTAATTACGGTTATCAAAAAAAATCACCCGGTCTTGGGATTAGAAATATGACAATCGCTTCGTTGTCGATCGCTGCAACATCGGCCCGCAAGGCTGAGGGCAATTCCGGGCGGACGCCGTTTACATTCACGGTGACACGTTCGGGCGACACGTCGGTGGAGAGCAGCGCGAACTGGCTGGTGGCGGGCGCGAGCGCAAATGCGGCCAGCGCCGATGATTTTCTCGATGGCGTTTTTCCGTCAGGCATCGTCATTTTTGCCATCGGAGAGACAAGCAAAACGATCACGCTCGATGTGGCCGGCGACACCGCGGTCGAAGCCAATGAGGGGTTTTCGGTCACGCTGTCGAACGCCTCGTCCGGGACGGTGATCGGCACCGCATCGGCGAGCGGGACCGTTCTGAACGACGACGCCGCACTGTCGATCGCAGCAGCCGCGGCGCGCAAGGCCGAGGGCAACAGCGGCAACACTGCATTAACGTTCACAGTGACGCGTTCCGGCAACACCGCGCAGGCAAGCAGCGCCGACTGGGCGGTGACGGGGTCGAGCGCCAACGCGGCCAATGCGGCAGACTTTGCCGGCGGGGTCCTCCCGACGGGCACCGTGAGCTTTGCCGCAGGCGAGACGACCAGGACCATCACGGTCAACGTCGCCTCCGACAGCACGCTCGAATCCGATGAGGGCTTCACGGTAACAGTGTCGAACGCCTCGCCCGGGACGGTGATCGCCACCGAAGCGGCGAGCGGAACCATTGTCAACGATGATGCCGCGCTGTCGATTGCAGCAGAATCGGCAAGCAAAACTGAGGGCAACAGCGGCAACACTGCATTCACGTTCACTGTGACGCGTTCCGGCAATACCGCGCAGGCGAGCAGCGCCAGCTGGGCAGTGACGGGTTCCGGTGCCAACGCAGCGAACGCGACGGATTTTGTCGGCGGGACGCTACCCATGGGCCGGGTGAATTTTGCCGCAGGCGAGACGAGCAAAACGCTCACCGTGTATGTCGCCGGTGACAGCCTGTTCGAGGCGGACAACGGCTTCACGGTCACGCTTTCCAGCGCCTCGTCTGGAACGACGATCGGCACCGTATCGGCGAGCGGGACGATTTTGAACGACGATGCCGCGCTGTCGATCGCTGCAGCATCCGCGAGCAAGGCCGAGGGCAGCAGCGCCAGCACGGCGTTCACATTCACAGTCACGCGGTCTGGCAATACGGCGCAGGCGAGCAACGCCAACTGGGCGGTGACGGGGTCCGGCGCCAAGGCTGCGAACGCGATGGACTTTGTCGGCGGCGTGCTCCCCACGGGCAAGGTGAGTTTCGCCGCTGGCGAGACAAGCAAGACGCTCACCGTCAATGTCGCGGGCGACACCGCAGTCGAGTTCGATGAGGGCTTTACGGTCACGCTCTCCAACGCCTCGTCTGGGACCGCGATCAGCACCGCATCGGCGAGTGGGACCATTCTGAACGATGATGCCGCGCTGTCGATCGCAGCAGCCTCGGCGAGCAAGGCCGAGGGCAACAGCGGCAACACTGTCTTCACGTTCACAATCATGCGCGCCGGCAATGCGGCGCAGGCAAGCAGCGCCAATTGGGCCGTGACCGGGTCGGGCGGCAATGCGGTGAATGCGGCGGATTTTACCGGCGGGGTACTCCCCACCGGCATCGTGAGCTTTGCCGCTGGCGAGACCAGCAAGACCATCAAGGTCAATGTCGCCGGTGACAGCCTGTTCGAGGCCGATGAGGGCTTTACGGTCACGCTCTCCAACGCTTCGTCCGGCACGGTGATCAGCACCGCAATGGCGAACGGCACCATTCTGAACGACGATGCCGCGCTCTCGATCGCAGCCGCCTCGGCCAGCAAGGCCGAAGGCAACAGCGCCAGCACGCCATTCACCTTCACAGTCACGCGTTCCGGCAATGCGGCGCAGGCGAGCAGCGCCAACTGGGCGGTGACGGGATCCGGCGCCAGCGCGGCCGACGCGGCGGATTTTGCCGGCTTGGTGCTGCCGACAGGCAAGGTGAGTTTTGCCGCTGGCGAGAAAAGCAAGACAATAACGGTCAATGTTGCCGGTGACAGCACGGTCGAGGCGGATAATGGCTTCACGGTCACGCTCTCCAACGCCTCGGCCGGCACCGCGATCGGCATTGCCTCCGCCGATGGCACGATCCGCGATGACGATGGCTCTCATCTGTCGATCGCCGCCTTGTCGGCACACAAGAACGAGGGCACCAGCGGCAGCACATCATTCACCTTCACGGTGACGCGTTCGGAGAATACCGCGAGGGCAAGCACGGCCGATTGGGCGGTGACCGGCAGCAGCGCGAACGCGGCCGATGCGACGGACTTCGCCGGCGCTGTGCTGCCATCGGGCACGGTCAGCTTCGCAAGCGGCGAGACCAGCAAGATCATCACGGTCACTGTCGCCGGCGACGGCACCGTCGAGCCGGACAACGGCTTCACAGTGACACTGTCCAATCCGTCGACGGACACCTCGATCACCATCGCCGCGGCGGATGGCACGATCCTCAACGATGATTCCACATGGATCGACCTCTCGGCAGTCGCCAATGGCACCGGCGGCTTCGTCATCAACGGGGAATCTGCGGATGATTATACCGGCGGGAGCGTCTCGAGCGCCGGTGACGTCAACGGCGACGGGCTCGCCGATATCATCGTGGGAGCCTGGGCGAACGACCTGGCGGCCGGCAGCTATTCTGGGCGCAGCTATGTGGTGTTTGGCCAAACCGGGACGGCGGCGATCGATCTCTCCGCAGTGGCCAACGGCTCCGGCGGCTTCGTCATCAACGGAGAATCTGCGCTTGATTTCAGCGGCCTGCATGTCTCGAGCCTGGGCGACATCAACGGCGACGGGCTTGCGGATGTCATCGTCGCGTCGTTCCGGCGGTCTGCCTCCGGCGATCTCTATGATCGAGGTCGGACCTATGTGGTATTTGGCCGGACCGGAACGACGGCCATCGATCTCTCGGCGGTGGCCAACGGCAGCGGCGGCTTCATTCTTGACGGAACATCCCGGGGAGAGGAGAGCGGCTACAGCCTCTCGGGGGCAGGGGATGTCAATGGTGACGGGCTTGCCGATCTCATCATTGGCGGCCCCTGGAAAGATACGGCGGCTGGCGGTTATGCCGGGCGCAGCTATGTGGTGTTCGGCACAACCACGACGACGGCGATCACCCTCTCGGCCGTCGCCAACGGCATCGGCGGCTTTGTTGTCGATGGCGAATCCGATGGTGATTTCAACGGCGATGGCGTCTCGAGCGCCGGCGACGTCAATGGGGATGGGCTCGCCGACCTCATCATGGGCGCGTTCAGGAGCGATCCGGGCGGCGCGCACTGGGCCGGCAAGACCTATGTGGTGTTTGGTCAGACCAGTACCACGGCGATCGATCTTTCGGCGGTGGCCGCTGGCACCGGCGGCTTCGTGCTCACCGGGGAATGCGCGGATGATTTTAGCGGGCGGAGCGTTTCTCGCGCCGGCGATGTGAATGGGGACGGGCTCGCCGATCTCCTCGTGGGGTCCTTTGGTCGGGACCTCTCCGCCGGCGCCGATGCCGGGCGCAGCTATGTGGTGTTTGGCCGAACCGGCACGACGGCGATCGATCTCTCCGCTGTGGCCGGCGGCACCGGCGGCTTCGTCATCAACGGAGAATGCGGGGGAGATTACAGCGGCTACAGCCTCGCGAATGCGGGTGACATCAACGGCGACGGGCTCGCCGATCTCATCGTGGGCGCCTACGGGAGCGACCCGGGTTCTGTCAGCGAAGCCGGGCGGAGCTATGTGGTTTTTGGCCAGACCGGAACGACGGCGATCGAACTCTCCTCCGTGGCCAATGGCAGTGGCGGCTTCGTCATCAACGGACAGGGGGCGGGCGATTACAGCGGCTCTTGTGTTTCAAGCGCTGGGGACATCAATGGGGATGGTCTTGCCGACCTCATCGTGGGGGCGGGTTGGGCCGACATCGTGGCTGGTGCCAATGCCGGGCGGAGCTATGTCATTTTCGGCTCGACCTCGGGCGCTTTCGGCCAGACCGCCGTCGATCAACGCGGCACCGACGGCGCGGACACGATCACCGGAACAGCTGCGGCTGAAACACTGGTCGCCGGCGCCGGCAATGACACGCTGATCGGCAATGGCGGCGCGGATATCCTCTATGGCGGCGCCGGAGACGATGTCTTCATCCTCAACAGCAGCACCCTCGCAGCACTGGTCAGCCCGTACGGCTCGGGCGGCAACACCAGCCAACTGGCGCGGATCGATGGCGGCACGGGCATCGACACGATCAGCCTTGCCGGTAGCGGCCTCACCCTGGACCTCGCGTCTGTCGCCAACCAGGGCGCATCAACCCCGAACGGCCTGTCGCGCATCAACGCAATCGAGCGCATCGACCTCACCGGCAGCGGCGACAACATTGTGACGCTCACGCTGCAGGACGTGTTCGATATGGCCGGGTTCAACAGCTTCAACAATGCCTCGGGCTGGGCCGACGGCACCTACAATCTCGCCGCCGGCGGCGCAAATGGAGCAAACCCCGAACAGCGCCATCAACTGGTGATCGACGGCAATGCCGGAGATGTCGTGAACAGCACGGGTTGGGGCAGTTCTGCCGGCACGATCACCAATGGCGGGCATACCTACGCGGTCTACAACCAGGGCTACGGGCAGCTTCTGATCGACCAGACCATCACACGCTCGCTCGTGTAAGGCGCGGAATAGGCCGTGGTGGACGCCTGACCCCCGGCCTCTCTTTGGCACACCGTCGTGCCGGTGACCGGATCAGGCTATTTTCCGGCAGCCTGGCCCTTAGAGCCTGATGATTTTTGGTGATTCCACCAAAAATCATCAGGCTTTAGACGTCCGCGTCAGACCCTCTTGATGCTGTCAGCGAGGCCCTTGCCCATAAGGAGCCCAAGCTCGCCAGGACGGTCGCTGTATTGCCGCATCGTGCGATAGGGCACCCCCGTTGTATCGGCGACGATGTTCAATTTTTCGGCGACATCGAGCGCACTGAAGTTCTTGCCTCCGGGTCTGCGCGCAAACACCGCCGCAACCGCCTGGAGCGTGCGCACCGGCACGACGCCCAGCACCCGCACATGCTCCGGCGTGATTTCGCTCGGTGTCAAACGCCGCACCAGGGCCCCCTGCCCCGCCGGCATGATCTCCCCCTGCTTGGCTCCAGCAGCCTTCACGCCCGCCGGCGGCGTCGCGGTCAGGTCGCTTGCCCTGAAATCAAGCTCAACCCCGTTGTCCTGCACGATGAACACCCTGTCCCCGTCGCACTCCAACACCTTGCCGCTGCGCCGCCCGTCGCGTTGCCACACTGTCTGTCCGACTGGAAACATGGCCTTGTCCCTTCTATGGGTGCGCGCACAGACAGAAATGGCCTGTCCGGATCGAAATTTTCTCAAGGCCAGAGTATAGCGTCAGACCGGCGAGGAGTCCCGAAACCAACCCGCATAATCGGCACCCACCCCGGGATGAATGCGCCGATCGCACGCCATCCTGCTCTATGCGCCGATACCGAGGCTGGCGCGGGCAGTCCCCTCAGCAACCATGGCGCGCTGGGCCGCGCTCAAATCGGCCTCACGCAGCGCGTCACGCGACACATCGGTGGCGAAAATCGGATAATCCGTGCCGAACATCACCCGCTCGGCCCCGAACACCTTCACCGCCATTTCGAGCGCGCGGGGCCCAAGGCTCGCGCAATCGAACACGATACCGCCCAACAAATCCGAGGGTCGCGGCGCCGCGGGATCGCGGGTGGCAACGATGTGGTCCATCCGCTCGACCACGAACGGAAACTGGCCCCCGAGATTCACCACCTGCCAGCTTACCCGAGGAAAACGCTGCAGGGCACCACTATGGATCAGGGTCAGCAGGCCGTGGGTGATCACGCCGTGCAACTCGATGGTCGAGGCACGGTGCATCGTCAGATCGGGCCATATCCGCGGCTCCAGACTCTCGTCATGGCGTTGGCCGGGATGCAGCATCAGATGGGCGCCAAGCCGGTCTGCGGCAGCAAGCAGCGGGTCGAGCGTGGCCATGCCGGCCAGCGACAGAAAATAGTTCGCCGGCAGGATCGCGCCGCGCAACCCGCGCCCCATCGCCCGCTCCAACTCCGCAACCGAGGCATCAACATCGGCCATCGGCAAACCAGCAAGCGCACTGAACCGGGCAGGATGCGCGCGTACCACATCGGCGAGTTCGTCGTTGACGTCGCGCGTGATGACGATCGCCTCCGCAGCCGGCAGCACTTCGGGCCCCAGGGCGCCGGGAAAGGTCATGAGCTGGTGGCCGATGCCCTGCCGGTCCATCCAGGCCAACCGCTCGGCGAGATCCACAAAACCGCCCTGCAGGGCGAAGCGACTGGTCGGCGTGACCATAAAGCGCTGGCCGGCCTCGCTCACCACGCGCGGCACGCCATTGCGCGCCGCAAGCCGATGAAACAGGGCTTCGCCGTAATAATGCGCATGCGTGTCGATCATCACGATATCAGGACGCCTGCTTCTGTCGATAAGCAAAGGCCTGATCAAAGCGGGACTGCACATACTCGCCGCATGTCACCGGCACATAGCGCGCCGCTTCGCCATCGCCCACCACGGGGGCCACCACTGTATCGCGATCCGGGTCGATGAACATCGCACAGGACAGGCGTTCGCGGCCGGAGCGGTTCACCACGCGATGCGGCGTCGACTTGAAGCGGTCATTGGTCCAGCGCGCCAAAAGATCCCCGACATTGACGACATAGGTCCCCTCGATCGGATGCGCCGTCACCCACTCGCCATCGCGGCCCTGAACTTCAAGGCCGCCGGCATTGTCCTGGGCCAGCAAGGTCAGGCAACCCCAGTCGGTATGCGGCGAGACGCCATATTGTGCGGTGCCGGCTTCTGGCGTCTGCTCCGCGGATTGGGGCGGATACCAAACGAGCGAGCCGCGGCTGGTCGGGTGGGCGATGCTGCGCACGAAGGTTTCGGGCGACACCCCAAGCCCTTCGGCAAAAGCACGCATCAGGTTCCAGCCGACCGCGTGGGTCGCGCTGAAATAGGCCGACAGCACCGCGCGCATCTCGGGCTCGAAATCCGGCCACTGGTTGGGCGGAATACCATGCGCATTGGGCCCGCCCGACGCACCCTCCTCCAGGCCCCAGATGAAGCTTTCCTTCAGGTCGGGGCGGGCGCCCTTGTACATCGTGGCTTCGCCCTGGCGGATGAAGCCGCGATGCCAGGGATTGACCGCAAAGCGATCCTTCTCGGAACGCGCCCCCTTGAAAAACCGCCGCCCGAGGCTGAACACCTGGTCGATCAGCCCTGCCGGCACGCCATGATTGCGGATGTAGAAAAAACCAATACCCTGCGCCGCCGCCAGCATCTGCGCCGCCACCGCCGCCCCATTGCCCGCCGCCATCGGTGCCACGTCGATCACCGGGATGGCGCTGATATCGATCGCCTTTGCCGCGCGATGCACCGAGGCGTTTGCTGTCATGATCCGGCTCCTGTCGTCGTTGTGTCTGCTCGATGGCACAGCGATGTTGCCTGTCGCCCGAGCGTGGCGCAATCGACCACCCGCTGCACCACCGAAAGCGTTGCGCTCACATCGGTTCTCATATCCCGTGCCCACCTTGCTGCACCGCACCACCCACCCTAACGTCGGGCGATGTCAGCCTCCACACAAGTCAGCGACCTCATTTTCCCCCACCCGATCCCGCCCCAACCCGGCGAGATGATCGACATCGCGCCGGGAATCCGATGGCTCCGCCTCGCCCTCCCCTTCGCCCTCGATCACGTCAACATCTACCTGATCGATGACGGCGACGGCTGGGCCGTGCTCGACACCGGCGTCGCCGATGCCCGCACCCGCAGTGTCTGGGCCGAAATCATCGCCACAAAACTCGACGGCCGCCCCCTCACCCGCCTGATCCTCACCCATTTCCATCCCGACCATCTCGGCCTCGCCGGCTGGATGACCGGCGAACTCGGCCTCGAACTGCACATGACCCCGGGCGAATACCGCGCCGGCACCAACGCCGGCCGCCTCCTCGATGACCAGGGCCGCCTCGCCCACCGCGCCTTCTTCACCGAACACGGCCTCGATGCCCCGACCATTGACGCCGCCATGGGCCGCGGCACCGCCTATATGCGCATGACCACCGGCCTCCCCGCCACGTTCCACCCCCTCATCGCCGGAGAAACCCTGCGCATCGGTGGCCGCGACTTCGAAATCTATACCGGCGGCGGCCACGCCCCCGAACAAGCCATGCTCCTCAACCGCGCCGACCGCCTCTTCCTCGCCGCCGACCAGGTCCTTGCCCGCATCTCCCCCAATATCGGCGTCTGGCCGACCGAGCCCGAATCCAACCCGCTGCACCACTACCTCGTCTCCCTCGCTGCCCTGCGCACCCAGATCCCCGATGACGTCTTCGCCCTGCCCGCCCACAACCTGCCCTTCTACAACCTGCACACCCGCATCCAAGCCCTCCAACGCCACCACGAAGCCCGCTGCAACGACATCATCGCCGCTTGCAGCACCCCCAGCACCACCACCCAGATCCTCCCCATCCTCTTCCCCCGCCTGCTCGATGCCCATCAAATCGGCTTCGCCTTCGGCGAAGTCCTCGCCCACATCAACCACCTCGTCAGCACCGGCCATCTTCACCGCGAAACCGATGCGGCCGGGATCATTCGCGTGCAACGCAAGTAGGCCTTCGCCGTCACGGGCGAGCCGTGCCCAAGACGTTCCACGACCGTCAAAAAGGATACGAACAGTGCGGTCTTCCATCGCGCAGCACGCATGGCCCCCCATCCTGACCGGCCCTGGCGCAACGCTGATGGCCCTGCAGCATCACCTCAGCAACACCCAATGGTGGTCCGCTGCGCAGTTGCGCGACCAACAACTGCGGCAATTGACCGCGCTCGTCGATTTTGCAACCCGAAACATCCCCTTCCACGCCAATCGCCTGCGCGCAGCCGGCATCGAACCCGGCACACCCCTGACCTGGCATTCCTGGTCCCGTATCCCCGTTCTCACCCGTCGTGAGGTGCAGTCCGCCGGCGACGCGCTCCACGCCGCCCAGATCCCGGCGTCGCACGGCCGCGTCGGCGAAGTCGCATCCGGCGGTTCCACCGGCGTGCCCGTCCGTGTCCGCAAATCCGAACTCGCCGACCTGATGTGGCAGGCAACCCAAATCCGTGAAGAACTGTGGCATCGCGAAGCCGTAACCAGCTCGTTGGTCGTCATCGTGCGCACCCCGAAGCACTTCACCGAGGCCCAAAAAAAAGCCTCGAAATCCAGCAGTGGCCTGACCCTGCCGCACTGGGGTGGAAGCCAGAGCCAGATATGGACAACCGGCCCGCTCCACATGATCGACCTCGACCAGTCAGCGGAAACATACGTTGATTTCATCATCGGACACGCACCCCACTACATCTACACAACCCCCTCCACCCTGCGTCTGATTCTGTGGCACTGCCGAAACCGCGGGATCACGTTCCCCGCTCTGCGCGCGATCTGGACACGCAGCGAAACCGTCGATGACGCGCTGCGCGACCTGTGCCGCGACGTGCTTGGCGTGCGGATCGTCAGCAACTATAGCGCGGCCGAAACGGGTTACATCGCCCTGCAATGCCCCTCATCGACCGCACTCCATGTCCAGTCGGAAACCTGCCTCGTCGAAATCCTCGACGCGGCGTCAAATCCCGTGCCACCCGGCACATGCGGGCGCGTCATCGTCACACCCCTGCATAATTTCGCCACCCCGCTGCTCCGCTACGAACTCGGTGACGAGGCCGAAGCCGGCGACCAGTGCCCCTGCGGCCGTGGGCTGCCTCTCCTCAATCGCATCGTCGGGCGCACGCTCGACCATCTCACCCACCCCGACGGCCGCCGTCAGCAGTTCTTTGTGGACCACTATTCTCTGTCCAAAATACGGGCCGTGAAGGAATATCAGGTGATCCAGAAAAACCTGCAGCGTATCGAAGTCCTGCTCGCCGTAGCCCGCCCGCTGACCAACGAGGAAGCAGCCACCGTCCGCGCCGTATTGGTCGCCGCCTTAGGCACCGACTTCGAGATCGACCTGTCCTACTGCGAGCGCATCCCCCGCACCGCCGCCGGCAAACTCCCCCCGGTCAGATCGGAATTGCCACAGCAGCCCACCTGAAGCGCAATGTCGTGTCCTCACACGATGCACGCCATCCCCCCCTTCAACCCGCCCCCGATCAACCCGCCGCCGCACCGCCTTATCTGAGGCACCGTGCGCCGCGATGCGGTAACACCGAGCCCTTCAATCCCGACAGCACCGACTGATGCGAGCACGAGGCCATGGAAACCATTTCATATCTGATTGCACCTGTTACACGCGAAATCTTCCTCAATGAAATCTGGCCCGACCAGCCCTTCGCCGTCCACGGCCCCCTGGAACGCCTCCCCGCGCCATTCACCGCCCCCATATTGCAGGATTTCGCCGCATTATCCGCGCAGTACAGAGGCCGCATCCTGTTCGGCAGCAGCAAGTCCGGACCAAAATCGCTGATGGCCGATCACCTGCCAGCAGCGGGTTTGTTCGAAATGGGCTTGTCCCTCTATCTGCCCGACATCGAACCCTACCTTCCCGGAGCGACCGATTTCCTGCGGGGATTGGAGGCCGATCTGGGTCTGGCAAACGGCGATGCAAGGATCACCGCCTGGGCCTCGCCCGCCGATGACGGCATTGCGTGCCACTTCGATGCCGAGGATGTCTTCTCGATCCAAATCGCCGGCACCAAGCGGTTTCACGTGGGCGAGACCGCCGCTCTGGTCAATCCCGTTGGCTATCAATACGGCCCGGGCATTATGCCCGCCACTGACATGTTCGCCCAGATGCGACACGGATTTCCGGACCCCGAGACGGCCGTGTTCAGCGAAACCATCATGCAACCCGGCTCGGTCCTGTTCGTGCCACGCGGGCATTGGCATCGCACGGAAGCCGCCGCGCATTCCCTGTCATTGACCGTGGTCATTTCACCGATGACACGGGCAGACGCAATGCTCAGAACCATGCGCGGGATCCTGCTGCAAAACCCCGCATGGCGCCGGCCAACCTATGGCGCCAACACCACGCGCGGCCATGGTGATCTGAACGCGCTGGTCGCGGGGCTGGTCGATGTGGTCCGGCAGATCGAAGTGTCCGATCTGCAGCCGAGGCCGTCCGGCACGGAGCAGTGGTTCCAGCGCGTGCCCAGCGCGCGGCTTCATGCTGAGGAACTGCCGGAGCATCTGACGGTTCAGGTGCGCTTCGTCACCCGCATGGGGGGACGGGGCGACCCAGTGAGACTCAACGACATCGCATGGCCGCTGGGCGCGGCGGCCATGGTCCGTTGGCTCGGCGAACGGGACGCCGCATTTGCCATGCCCGAGATGGCCCGTGCCACACCGGATATGACCGAAGACGATCGCCTTCTCGTGCTCGGCGCCCTCATCCGCGCAGGCGCCGTGGTCCCGGTCTCCTACAAGCCCGTTCCCCAAGACAACGAATGATGGCGGCCCGCAGCGGAGCCGAGCCGCAACGGCCCACCGTCATCAGCGCCCCGCCTGGCCGCATTATCGCGATGCGTTAACGCCCAGGCCCTGATACTGCGCATCAGGGTTGATGCTGGTCCCATAAAACCGCGGCGTGGGACTGACCGCCGTGCCAAGATATTGCACGCCGGGATTGACAACACTGCCCATCACAGGCCCTCCCCCACCGGAAGACACGACACTACCCCAATACGGCACCGGGACCGGCACCGGAGCGGGATAGAAGCCTCCTTGATACCAAAGCGGAATCGTGCCGGGTTGCACCATGCCCGTTCCCATCACAAACACGCTTGGCGCGGGGACAATCGATGTGCCGACATAAGGCGGCCGCGGCTGGATGACGGTTCCCATCACGGGTCCGGGAACAGGTGCGGGCCTGTGTTCGACCATAGACCCCCAGATCGCCGGAGGGCCTAAATATAGGTTGCCTGTGTTCGTCATCGCGGGAGGGCCGAGATCTTGCCCACCTGCATGCGTCCAGGAGAACCCCGCGCCCGTCGTGCCGCCGCCCGCGCCATAGCCATGGCGAACATCCGCCCCCCCACTGGCACTGGAACCGGCACCCTGCACTTGCGGCGATTGCTGGACAATCGGCGGTAACGGGCCCGCAGTCGCCGCGAGCGGCGAAGACGCAACGACGACAGCAATGAAAACGCGCATTTTCAAACTCCTACTGACACCACGCTATCACCCCAAACCAAATTTAAAAAAGTTTAAATTTGTCATTTAGCAATAATTCAACACAATAAATCACGACACGAATGCTGGATGTTCAATCTGAAAATATCCGAACAGCACAGCATCGACCGCATCGCTCGGTTTTCCAAACCCGGCGCGCGGGTGCTGCCCAGACCAATACAAGCCCCGCGTCCCGCAGTCCCGATCAGAACGACTCTGAACCCGCACGGGAGACAGCCGCCAGGACCTCGTCAAACGATGCCTCACACCTCCCTGCCGCAAAGCCCGGCCGTGCGCCCCGAAGGACACCGCCGTCGTGCTGCAGGCCCCGCCGATCAGCGCGCGCTGATCGTGTTGACCGTGTTGGTGGCAAGCTGCGCACCGGTGGTGACGGCGTAGCCAGCCTTGGACGTCGCGGCGATCTTGTTGCCCGTCGTCTGGTTGGTCGCACTGAAAGCCGCCTGATTGAGGATGCCGTTGTTGGCACCGGCCAGGGACATGGTGTTCTGGCTCTGCGCGGACGATTGCGCCGTATTCAGCATCGTGGCGTTGCCGCTCATCACGCTGTCGGACTGGTTGCCCAAGGTGGGCGAGATGGGGATCGAGTCCATTGCCATCGCACTGGCCAGGTTGGCGATCGTCGCATTGCGACCGGTCGAGGTCTGCGACGCATTGCCCGTCACGCCCGTGCCGGCAGCGGTGCCGCCGGTGCCCGACAGCGTGGTGGCGCCGGTGCCGCCCGCGAGCAGGTTCAACGCATTGACGCCGACGGCGGCGGTCTGGTTGAGGTTGGTCACGGAGGGATCGACGTTCGCCGAATCGGCACCCGCGGAATAGGCCATCGCGCGGTTGACCGATTGAAACGTGGTCTGCTGCAAGTTCAGACCATCGGCCTTCTGCTGGGCGGCGACGCCGATGTCACCGACCAGGGTGGCGGTGTTGAAGGTGTTGACGGCGGTCTGCGCGCCGGGCGAGCCGGCCGTGCTGCCGGAGCCGTTGACCGATGCCGCACCCGCGCCGGTATAGGCGAGCAAGGTGTTGACGGTGCTCATGTTCAGCGCGCCGCCCTGGATGATCGGCGCGGTGCCGATCTGCGGGAGCGCGCCGCCCGAGGACGGAGCGCCCGGAAGCTGGCTGAGGGTGACGGCGGTGCCGGCGGCGAAAGCGGCGCCGACGCCGTTGATGGTGTTGATGCCGATCTGGCTGCCGCCGGCCTGGACGTTGCCGGCGGTGGGGCCGTAGCCGCCGCTGTA
>CANFKS010000107.1 GCA_947447625.1 Rhodospirillales bacterium
GATTTTTGGCGAGTCCGCCAACAATCATCAGGCTCTGGGGATTGGAGGATTTGGCTATGGGACGTCGACTTGCAGGGAAGACCGCCATTGTGACTGCTGCTGCCCAGGGGATCGGGCGGGCGACGGCGCTGGCGTTTGCGGCCGAAGGGGCGGAGGTGTTCGCCACCGACATCAATGCGGCGAAGGTGGCTGAGATCGCGGGGCCGGGGTTGAAGACCGGGGCTCTGGATGTGATGGACCCGGCGGCGATCGCGGCGCTGGCGGAGCGGTTGGGGGCGGAGCGGTTGGGGGCCGTGGATATCGTGTTCAATTGCGCCGGGTTCGTGCATCAGGGCAGCGTGCTCGATGCCACCGAGGCGGAGTGGGACTTCGCGTTTGATCTGAATGTGCGCTCGATGTTCCGCATGATCCGGGCGTTTGCGCCGGGGATGATCGGCAAGGGCGGCGGGTCGATCATCAATATGGCGTCGGTGGCGAGTTCGGTGAAAGGGATTTCGAACCGGTTCATCTATGGCGCCTCGAAGGCCGCCGTGGTGGGGCTGACCAAGTCGGTGGCGGCGGATTTCGTGAAGCAGGGGGTGCGGTGCAACTGCATTTGCCCCGGCACGGTGCAGTCGCCGAGCCTGGATGAGCGGATTGCGGCCAATGCGGCGGCGGCGGGATCGCTCGATGCGGCAAGGGCCGCGTTCGTGGCGCGGCAGCCCTTGGGGCGGCTGGGCACGGCTGAGGAAATCGCGGCGCTGGCGGTGTATCTTGCGAGCGACGAATCGGTGTTCGTGACCGGGCAGGCGCTCGTGATCGATGGTGGAATTTCTCTCTAGATCAGGATGTCGTCTGATAGGCGAATTCATCCTGCCCTGACGCTTTGTTTGAACGCCTGATTCAGATTTTTGGCGATCCTGCCAGACATCAACAGGCTCTAGCGACGACAAGGAAACGTAGTCATGAAACTGCTGCGATATGGCAAGTCCGGCGCCGAGAAACCTGGCGTGTTGGATGCGGACGGCAAGATCCGCGATTTGTCCGAGGTGATCGAGGACGTCAATGCGGCGACGCTGTCGCCGGCGTCGTTGAAGAAGCTGGCGAAGATCGATCCGTCGAGCCTGAAGCTGGTCAAGGGGCGCCCGCGGATCGGGCCGTGCGTGGCGCGGCCGTTGAATTTTGTGTGCATCGGGTTGAACTACGCCGATCACGCCGCCGAGACGGGGGCGGCGATCCCGAAGGAACCCATCGTGTTCCTGAAGTCGCTCGGCGCGTATTGCGGGCCGAACGATGATGTGAAAATGCCGCGCGGGTCGAAGAAACTCGACTGGGAAGTGGAACTCGGGATCATCATCGGCACCACGGCGCGCTATGTGACGCAGGACGATGCGATGAAGCATGTGGCGGGTTATTGCGTGATCAACGACGTGTCGGAGCGGGAATACCAGTCCGAACGCGGCGGCACCTGGGACAAGGGCAAGGGCGCCGATACATTCGGACCGACCGGGCCGTGGATGGTGACGAAAGACGAAATCGCCGATCCGCAGAACCTCAAGATGTGGCTCGACGTGGACGGGCAGCGCCAGCAGGACGGCTCGACGAAGACGATGATTTTCGGCGTGAAGGAAATCGTCTCCTATGTCAGCCATTTCATCACCCTGCACGCTGGCGACGTGATCGCAACCGGCACACCGCCGGGCGTGGGACTGGGCAAGAAACCGAACCCGGTGTTCCTGAAACTGGGCCAAACCATGTCGCTCGGCATCGAAGGCCTGGGCGAACAATCCCAGACCGTCATCGCGGCCTGATCGCGGGTGGTGCGCGGGGCAGGCAAGGCCAGGGGCGCTGCCCCTGGACCAGGCCGGGTCCGTTGCGCGCTGTCGCGCGACGGGCTGCGCCCCCCCGCATGATCCAACATTCCGTCACATCATGAGGTCCAGGGGATCATCCCCTGGCGGGGGCGAGGGGCGGAGCCCCCGCCTTGCTCGCCTGCGCGCCGCCATGGTCGAGCCCGCGGGGTTGGTTTGGCTGTTGATCCTGTGCACAGGTCTGGTCCGGCTGGGGCTGGGAGCGGCGATTGGCTTGGGGGTGGACGAGAGTTACATGGTTTCGGCCGGGCGGGGGTTGCGGCTGGGGTATTTCGATCATCCGCCAGTGTCGTGGTGGATGTCGGGTGGGGTGGTGTGGTTGGTGGGGTCGGAGGCGGCCTGGGTGGTTCGGTTGCCGTTTGTGGCGGCGTTTGCGGGGTCGACCTGGGTGATGGCGCGGTTGACGGCGGGGATGTTTGGGGCGTGGGCGGGGGTTTGGGCGGCGGTGGCGTTCAATGTGGCGCCGGTGTTCGGGGTGACGACGGGGGGGTGGGTGTTGCCGGATGGGCCGATGGTGTTGGGGTTGTTGGCGGCGGTGTTTTGTTTGGTGCGGGGGGTGGAGCGTGGGGGGTGGGGCTGGTGGTTGGGTGCTGGGGCGGCGGCGGGGGGGGCGGTGTTGTCGAAGTATTCGGCCGCGGTGGTGCTGACGGGGGGGGTGGTGGCGTTGGCGACGGTGCCGGGGTGGCGGGGGTGGTGGCGGCGGCCTGAGCCTTATGTGGCGGGGGTGGTGGCGATGGTGGTGTTTGCGCCGGTGGTGATTTGGAATGCGTCGAACGGGTGGGTTTCGTTTGCGTTCCAGGGGGGGCGGGCGGCGGCGGCGCGGTTTCAGCCGTTTGGGCCGGTTGTGGTGTTGGCGGGGGCGGCGGGGTTTTTGTTGCCGTGGGTTTGGGCGGGGCTGATGGCGGGGTTGTGGCGGGGGATGCAAGGGGGGCCGGGGCAGAGGTTCGGGTGGTTGATGGCGTGGTTGGCGGTGGGGCCGATCGTGGTGTTTGCGGTGGTGGCGTTGTGGTCGCGCAGTGTGTTGTTTCATTGGGCGATGCCGGGGTATTTGTTTCTGTTTCCGGTGCTGGGGGCTTGGCTGGCGGAATGGCGGGGGGCGCGGCGCTGGGCGGTGGGCTCGGCGTGCCTGGTGTTGGTGGGGTTGGGTGTGGGGGTGAGTGAGGTGCGGTGGAATTGGCTGGGGTGGGTGAGGCCGGGGTTGGATCCGGGGTTGCAGGCGGTGGATTTCACGCCGCTGCGGGGCGTGCTGGAGGCGCGGGGGTTGTTGGGGCAGGCGGTGGCGGCGCCGTCGTGGAATGATGCGGGGAAGGTGGATTATGCGTTGGGGGGGCGGGTGGATGTGGTGGCGATGACGGAGGATGCGCGGCAGTTCGGGTTTCGGGCGCGGCCGGCTTTGGGGGCGGATGTGTTGATCGTGGCGCCGCGGCAGGACGAGGCGCGGATCCGCGGGGCTTATGCGGGGCGGTTCGGGTCGATCGAGGTGTTGGTGCCGGCGGAGATGGTGTTGCCGGGCCGCGGGGTGGTGATGGTGCCGTTGTTCATGGGCCGCGGGTTGATCAGTTGGCCGTGAGCGGCGCTGGTCGACAAGACCGGGGTGTGACGGCATTGTGTGGACACCATAGAAGCTGCTTTCGGGGAACATCATCTTGGGTCTCAAAGTCATCGGGTCCGGTTTCGGGCGGACCGGCACGAAGTCGCTGAAGCTGGCATTGGAGCAACTTGGGTTCACGCCGTGCCATCACATGCTCGAAGTTCGCCCGACGCCGGGGCAGGTGGATTTTTGGGCGGATATCGCGGCGCGCAAGCCGGTGGATTGGCATGCGGTGTTCGCGGGCTTCGAGGCGGCGGTGGATTGGCCGTCGTGCAACTACTGGCGCGAGATGGCCGCGGCGTTTCCGCAGGCCAAGGTGATCCATACGACGCGGCCGTTCGGGCAGTGGTGGAAGAGTTTTTCCAAGACGATCGCGGAATCGCTGACGACGGTGACGCCGACGGAGGATCCGGTGCGGCTGAAGCAGCGGTTCATGGTGCACACCATCATCCGCGACGATGTGTTCGGCGGGCGGATGGAGGACGAGGCGGTGGCGCGGGCGGCGTTCGAAAAGCGGGAGGCCGAGGTGCGGGCCGGGGTGGCGCCGGGGCGGCTGCTGGTGTTCGAGCCGACCGACGGGTGGGAGAAACTCTGCCCGTTCCTGGGTGTGCCGGTGCCGCAGACGCCGTATCCGTTCACCAATACCACCGAGGATTTCCGCGCTGCCGTGCAGATGCCGCCGCTGGCGGACAAGGCGGGAGGGTAGGATGCGCTGGCTTGCGGGTTTGTGGATGGCATTGGCGGTGAGCACGGCTGGGGCGGACGATGCGCGGGCGGCGGGGCCGGCGCCGGTCGAGCGCGATGTGGTGCTGCGGGATTTCCGGTTTCATACCGGGGAGGTGTTGCCCGAGGTGAAGCTGCATGTGACGACGCTGGGGGAGCCATCCGGGATTGCGGTGTTGATCCTGCATGGGACGGCGGGGTCGGGTGCTAGCATGCTGGGGGCGGGGTTTGGCGGCCTGTTGTTCGGGCCCGGGCAGGTGCTGGATGCGGCGCGGCATTACATCATCGTGCCGGATGCGCTGGGGACGGGGCAATCGACGCGGCCGTCGGACGGGCTGAGGGCGAAGTTTCCGCGCTACAATTATGACGACATGGTGCTGGCCCAGTATCGCCTGCTGACCGAGGGGCTCGGGGTGAAGCATGTGCGGGTGATCATCGGCAATTCGATGGGGGGGATGAATACCTGGGTGTGGGGGGTGACGTATCCCGGGTTTGCTGATGCGCTGGTGCCGATGGCGTCGCAGCCGACGGCGATGGCGGGGCGGAACTGGATGTTGCGGCGGATGATGATCGAGGCGATCCGGCGGGATCCGGGGTATCAGGGCGGGGAGTACACGATACAGCCGGCCTCGATCGGGTTGGCCAATGCGTTCTATGGCCTTGCGACCAATGGCGGGACGTTGGCGTATCAGGCCATGGCGCCGAGCGGGGCGTTGGCGGACAAGCTGGTGGAGGAGCGGTTGGCGGCGGCGTTCACGATGGATGCCAATGACTTCATATGGCAGTGGGACGCGTCGCGGGATTATGATCCGGCGCCGAAGCTTTCGCGGATTACGGCCGCGGTGCTGGCGATCAATTCGGCCGATGACGAGCGCAATCCGGCTGAGACGGGGCTGACGGAAAAGGCGGTGGCGTCGCTGGCGCATGGCAAGCTGATCGTGATCCCGGCGAGCGCACAGACGCGGGGGCATGGTACGACGGCGATGGCGAAGTTCTGGGCGGCTGAGTTTGCAGCCTGGCTGGCTGGGGTGCCGGTTGGGAAGTAGGGGGGAGGGAGGTGACGGTTTGAGCCTCGCCGCTGTTGAACGGGGCTGGAGCCAGCCTATCGGATTGATATGACGATTTGGTAACCATGCCGATTTGGTATCAATACCCTGAAATTCGAGACCGATAAGGCTCTGTTTTATAGCCTTATTCAGACTTTTGGCGTTTCAGCAAAAACCCATCAGGCTCGGGTTCCCCCCTCCCCTACCCTTCCATGCGGGCGCCGGGGTGGAAGTGGGCGTAGATTTTTCGGGCGATTTCTTTCGACACGCCGGGGGCGGATTCGAGGTCGGAGAGGCCGGCGCCTTTGACGCCGCGGGCGCTGCCGAAATGGTTGAGCAGCGCGCGTTTGCGGGCGGGGCCGATGCCGGGGATTTCGTCGAGTTCGCTGGTGATGAGGGTTTTGGAGCGGCCGGCGCGGTGGGTGGTGATGGCGAAGCGGTGGGCTTCGTCGCGCAGGCGTTGCAGGAAGTAGAGGACGGGGTCGCGCGGGGGGAGTTGGAAGGGGGCGGCGTCGGGGCTGTGGAACCATTCGCGCCCGGCGTCGCGGTCGGGGCCTTTGGCGATGGCGATGAGTTTGATGTCGTCGATGCCGAGTTCGTCGAACACGGCCTGGGTGGCGGAGAGTTGGCCGGCGCCGCCGTCGATCAGGACGATGTCGGGCCAGGCTTGGGTGCCGGGGCCTTCGCCTTCGGTTTTGAGCGCGCGGGAGAAGCGGCGTTCGAGGACTTCGCGCATCATGGCGAAATCGTCGCCCGGGGTGATCGGGCCTTTGATCGCGAATTTGCGGTAGGCGGATTTGGTGAAGCCTTCGGCGCCGGCGACGATCATGACGCCATAGGCGTTGGTGCCCATGATGTGGGAGTTGTCGTAGACCTCGATGCGGCCGGGGGGGGCGGGGAGGTTAAAGAGTTCGGCGACGCCGTCGAGGAGTTTGGCCTGCCCGGCGGTTTCGGCGAGTTTGCGTTCAAGGGCTTCGCGGGCGTTGAGTTCGGCGTGGGCTACGACGGCGTGTTTCTCGCCGCGCTGGGGGATGGCGATTTCGACGCGCTTGCCGGCCCCGAAGGCGTTGGCCTTGATGGTGAGGGCTTCGGCGATGAGGTCCTGTTCGGCGAGGCTGTGGTTGAGCAGGATGAGGGGCGGCGGGGGTTTGTCGTCATAGAACTGGGCGAGGAAGGCGGCGAGGATCTCGGGGGCTTCGTCGGTTTTGCTGTGGCTGGGGTAAAAGGCGCGGTTGCCGTTGTTGCGCCCGCCGCGGAAGAAGAAGACCTGGATGCAGCTTTGGCCGGCGATCTGGTAGGCGGCGACGACGTCGGCGTCGGTCAGGCTGGCGGGGTTGATGATGTCGGTGCCTTGGACATGGGTGAGGGCGCGGATGCGGTCGCGGATGGCGGCGGCGCGCTCGAATTCGAGGGTTTCGGCGGCGGCTTCCATTTCGGCGGCGAGCGCTTGCTGCACGGCGCCGCCCTTGCCGGAGAGGAAGGTTTTGGCCTGCTCGACGAGGGCGGCGTAGTCGTCTTTGGAGATGCGTTCGACGCAGGGGGCGGAGCAGCGGCGGATCTGGTGGAGCAGGCAGGGGCGATGGCGCGTGCTGAAGACGGTGTCGGCGCAGGAGCGCAGGAGGAAGACACGCTGCATGGCGGTGACGGTCTGGTTGACGGCCCAGGCGGAGGCGAAGGGGCCGTAATAGGCGCCTTTGCGCAAGCGGGCGCCGCGGTGCTTGGCGATTTGCGGGTAGTCGTGATCCTCGGTGAGGACGAGCCAGGGGTAGGATTTGTCGTCGCGCAGGACGATGTTGAAGCGCGGCTTGAGGCGCTTGATGAGGTTGGCTTCGAGGAGCAGGGCCTCGGCCTCGGTGTGGGTGGTGAGGATTTCCATCGACACGGTTTCGGAGACCATGCGGCGCAGGCGTTCGGGCAGGCGGGCGAGTTGGGTGTAGGAGTGCACGCGCTTTTTGAGTTGGCGGGCCTTGCCGACGTAGAGGGCGTCGCCTTTGGCGTCGAGCATGCGATAGACGCCGGGCGAGAGGGGCATGGTTTCGAGCGCGGTTTCGATGATGGAGACGCCGCGCGGGAGGGGGGGGGATTCGTCGGACATGGGGAGGGGTTATAGAGCGACATCGGCGCGGGCGGAATCGCGGGGGCGATGATGCACGGGATCGGATTTCAGCAAATGGCGGCCGCGCGGGGGGCGCTTAACTCTTTGTTCATCGGGATGGTGCCTTATGGAGGGGATGACCGAGGAGCAGCGTGATGGCGGATGGGTCGGATGGAACAGGGTTGCGCGCGCCGCCGGAGCCGGGGCGGCTGGTGGGGATGTTGCGCGCGCATGCGGATTTTGCCGCCAATCGGCCGGGCGGCGTGCGCGCGGTGTTCAAGTTCTGTGACCTGTCCGGCTTGCGGCTGCCGGGACGCATGCTGGCGGGGGCGGATTTCACCGGGGCGTCGCTGAATGGGGCGGATTTGACGGGGGCTGATCTGAGCGAGGCGATCCTGTTTGGGGCGGATCTGCGCAATGTCAGGATGGATCGGGCGCGGTTGGTGCGGGCGGATTTGCGCGGGGCACAGCTTGGGGGGGCGCGAATGCGCAATGCCGATCTGACGCAGGTGGATTTGCGCGAGGGCGGGTTGTTCAAGCACCGCGAGGGGCAAGGGATGGTGGCAGTGCAAAAGAAAGTGCCGGCGATGGCGGTGGCGGCGCAGTTGACGGGCAGCCGGCTGCATGAGGCGCGGGGGCAGCGGGCCAATCTGGGGCGGGTCAATTTACGGGATGCGGATCTGAGCGGGAGCAATTTCAGCGCGGCGGATTTGTCGGGCGCGGATATGACGGGATGCAACCTGGAGGGCGCGAATTTCGCGGCTGCGGTGATGGCTCGGGCGCAGTTGGAGGGAGCGATTTTGTGCGGTGCGAATTTGACGGATGCGAATCTTGCGGAGGCCTCGCTGCTGGGGGCGCTGCTCGATGAAGCAACGATGGAGCGCACCAACTTGATCGGGGCGGTGCGGACGCGGGCGGTGGAGGCGTTGGGGCGGGATGTGACGGTGATCCTGGCGCGGCATCAGGCCTGGATCGACAGCGACGGACGGGACGGGGAGCGGGCGGACTTGACGGGGATGGATTTGCGGCGGGCAAATCTGCGCGGGCTCAATTTGTCCGCGGCGGTGTTGGCGCTGGCGGATCTGCGGGAGGCGGACCTGGGAGGGACGATGCTGATGATGTGCGATGTGGGAGCGGCAGATGCGCGGGGGGCGTGTTTCGTGGGCGCCGATATGCGGGGCTGCAGTCTGGAGCGGACGACGCTGCATGGGGCGGATTTGTCCCAGGCGCTGCTGGGGCCGATGCTGATCCGGGGCGCGATCGAGTGGCCGAGCAATTTGACGCTGGCGCGGCTGCGCGGGGCGCGGATGTGCGGCACAATGCTGCTGCGGGCGCGGCTGGGGCGGGCGGAGTTGGAGGGCTGCGACATGACGGGCGCGGTGCTGGAGGGGGCCGACCTGAGCGGGACGTGTCTTGATCCGGCGGCGGTGCGCCAGGCGTGACGCCTTGTCAGGTTTCGCGGTCGTTGCGGGACGTGCCGAAAATTCCGCCGAGGAGGCCGCCGGCCGCGAGGACAGCGGCGCCGGCTGCGTTGGTTTCGGCCCCGGTGTCATGCCGGCCGGGAAGATAGCGGCTGATTTCCTCGGCCAGATTGAGGATCGGCATGGATTGCAGCGCGACGCGGCCGGGGCCGGTCAGAGTGGCGAGGAAGAGGCCCTCGCCGCCAAACAGGATGTTGCGGAAGCCGCTGACCATCTGGATGTCGAAGGTGACGTCAGGGTCCATCGCGCCGACGTGGCCGGCATGAACGAGCAGTTTTTCGCCGGGGGCGAGGATTTTCTCGACCACCTCGCCGGAGAGATCGAGGAAGACGATGCCGGGGCCGGTGACGCGCTGCAGGATGAAGCCTTCGCCGCCGAAGAAGCCGGCGCCGAGGCGCTTCTGCCAGGCGAGTTCGAGGCCGACCGATTTTTCGGCGCAGAGGAAGGTTTCCTTGCGGCAGATCAGCGATTGGCCCGGCGCCAGGGTGACCGGCATGATGGTGCCGGGGAAGCGGGGCGCGAAGGCGACGTGGCCGTTGCCGCGGGCGGTGAAGTCGGTGATGAAGAAGCTGCCGCCGGTGAAGCTGCGCTTGAGGCCGGCGAGCAAGCCGCCGCCGGTGTGGGTGTCCATCTCGATGGCGTCATTCATCCAGCACATCGAATTGGTCTGGCTGTAGACCCCCTCGCCCGGCATGAGGTCAATGGCCAATGTCTGCATGAGGGTGCCGGATAATGTGAAGCGCATGCGGGGTCTCCGGGCGGGCTGGAGATGGCGCGGCGGCGGGCTGCGCCATCGGGGGGGATGAATCAGGGGGGTTTCGAGGTGTGGGTTGCGACTGCCACGGGGTTGGTATAGCCGGTTTTGTCGCGCTGGGTGAGCGGTGCTCTCTCGCGTTGCGCTGCGGATTGCTGGCAGACCAGGGCGGAGCACCACTTATCGGGCATGCGCATCAGCTTGTTATGGCGAGCGGAACGTTTTTATCCGTTGGTTTTGCCATTCTTCGGGCCAGGGCGTGCAAACGCTGCCGCTTTGAGGCCGCGCCGGAGGATCATCAGGGCCCAGACGGCGGCGGCGCAGAGCAGCACTTGCATCGAGGGGCGCATGGCTGATGGGTCAAGGTTGGCGGCGAGGACGCGCGAGGCGCGCACGCCGGTGGCGGTGGCGTACCAGAGGCCTTCGATGAGGGCGGTGGCGAGGGGGGCGAGGATGGCGAGGGCAAGGGCGAGGGGGATGCGGGATTGCAGGCGTTTGGGGGCGAGGCGCCAGAGGGCGAGCCAGGCGAAAAGACCGACGGCGAACATGGCGGCGGAGACGTCGGCCTTGGATTGCAGGACGTAGTGGAGGAGGGCGAGGGTTGTGATGGGGAAGACGAGGCGGTGGAGTTTTTTCCAGCGCTGGCGCAGGTGTTTCTGCCAGACGTCAGTCGAGGTGATGGCGAGGGCGGCGAGGCCGAGGAGGGTGATGAAGCCGATGGTGAGATAGAAGCGCAGCGCGATTTCGCTGGCGACGGTGAGGAGGTTCCATTTCTGGTCGATGGTGTAGAGCAGGAGGTGAGCCAGGGCGTAGAGGGCGGCGGTGACGCCGATGAGGCGGCGCAGGATGACGACGCGGGGCCAATCGAGCAGGGCGCGCAGCGGAGTGACGGCGAGGGAGGCGAGGAGGAAGCGGACGGCCCAGTCACCGCTGGCGTGGATGAGTTGGGTGAGGGGGCGGGGGCCGAGGTCGTGGGTGAGGTAGGAGAAGGTGAAGGCGACGGCGGGGGCGAGGAGCGCCAGCAGCGCACCCAGCTTGAGCCAGGAGAACCGGCCCGCCGGATCGCGCCATGGAAGATATCCAGCCAACATACCCAACCTCATGCATCACCTCCGCCGGCAATGACCGCGCCGGGGGCTCGTTGTTACACGGTTTGGCCGATAATGCCCGGACGATTCGGCGTGACAGTCATTTCGCCTCCGTCTATTATCATCCCGATGGCGGCCGAAACGCACAGCAGACGGGACGACAAGGTGGCCAATCTCACGATCGACTTCTGGCAGGGCGGCAACAGTTCCGCATACACGACGTCCGGCTGGTCCGGACCTGAACATATCGGTTGTTGGACCGAGGGACCTGCTGCGCACGCCGAACTGGCGGGGCTGCGGCCGGGTAGGCCGTACCATGTCACGCTGCATGCCGGGCCTTATCTGGCGCCGCCGCACGTCACTGCGCAGCGGCTAGGAGTACGGGTGAACGGATATCCCTGTTTCAACGGCACGTTGGAGGGGCCGCGCAAGCTTGAATTCGACATCCCCGCCGGCGCGATCCCGCCGGACGGCAAGGCCAGCATCGAGTTGGATTGTCCGGATTGCGTTTCGCCGCTGGGCCTTGGGCTGTCCGGCGACACCCGCAGGCTTGGGTTTTCCGTGTGGTCGATGGCGCTTGAACCCTTGGCGGAACCGCAGAGCGAGACGGCGCCGATCAGCGGGCCGGCGATGGAGGGCGGGACGTTCCGCTTCCGCGCGGCCGGGGTCTGTCCGCTTTGCGAGGCCAACACCGCTTTCGTGGCCGAGCGCGACGACGCGTTGGCCCCGGAATGGCACATGATTTGGTTCCGCGACCGGCTGCGCTGCGTCAATTGCGCCTCAATTCCGCGGGAGCGGACGCTGTTCTGGGTGGTGCAGAAGCTGTTTCCGAACTGGCGGCAGTTGCGGATGCATGAAAGCTCACCCAACCACAGAGGCGCCAGCCTGCGCTTCATGCGGGAATGCCAGGGCTATGTCGCGAGCCAGTATGACCCGGTACTGGGCTTTGGGCGGCAGCATCCGAGCAAGGACTATCGGAGCGAGGACCTGGAAGCGCAGACGTTTGCCGACGAGAGTTTCGATCTGGTGATCACGCAGGATGTGTTCGAGCATCTGCTGGCGCCGGACAAGGCGATCCGCGAGATCGCCCGTACCCTGGCACCGGGCGGCGCTCATATCATGACAGTGCCGATCGTGGTGGAGTCGGGTCCAAGCCGGCGCCGCGCGCGCCGCGTGGGCAAGAAGGTCGAGCTGCTCGCCGAGGCTCAGTATCACGGCAATCCGATGTCGGGCGAAGGCAGCCTGGTGACGGTCGATTGGGGCTACGACATCGTGGAGTATCTTGCGGCGCAATCGGGGCTTGCGGTGTCGATGTTCTGTATCGACGACGTGACGCGGGGGATGAGGGGGGCTTGTAACGAGGTGCTGGTGTGCCGGAAGAAGGGCGCGGTTCCGAAGCTGTGATCGACTTGGACTGAAACACAGGAACGAGTGCGCCGGGCTGGCAGAAAAACTCGCCTCTCCGCTCGGCTGTTATAGAGGCTGGGCGCGGTTGACGGCGAAGCACCCCGCATTGAGAAAGAGAGATCGCGTATGAATCACGATTACACGGAAATTCCAACGCTGACTATTGCATATCCTGGAAACCTCGGAAATCGATTGTGCCATTTCTTTGGTGCTCACTATCTCCAGCACCATATTCCGGGTATCCGCATCGCTAATATCGCCTTTCCAGAGTGGAACATTTTCTACCCAAGAGTCGAAAATGCGGTGTTCAGATCAATTCGGATTGCGGAGACGTTCGAGCAACTCGATGTCCGGTCACTCAGTGTCCTGTTTGCCGAGCGCCCTTCAACTAATGTCATCATCACCAGCTACCTACAGGACATTGAGCGGTTTCTGCCGCCTGGCACATATCGTGAGATGTTTCCGCTCTCCGAGGTCGAGACGTTCGGACCAGATCACCTGCTGATCAATATCCGCACCGGAGACATTCTGACCGGGTTCGCACACATGTATCCGCTGATTCCGATTGCCTTCTATGAGGACCTTTGTGCTCGGACCGGACTTACCCCCGTGTTCATGGGCCAACTTGACCGGGGGTCGCGCTATGTCGAGGCGCTGCGAGCTGCTTTCCCGGCCGCGCGGTTCATCGAAAGCCGCGGGCCGGTACAGGATTTCGACATGATACGCCGTGCAGAAAATGTAGTGCCATCGGTCAGCAGTTTCTCTGTGATGGCGGCCTGGCTGTCCGAGGCAAAGCGCATATTTCTGCCGCTCAATGGTTTCTTGAATCCAAGCCACATGCGCAATATCAATCTGGTTCCGACACGTGATCCGCGCTACCGGTTTTTCCTGTTTCCGATGAACTTCGCTCTACCTGAACAGGAGGCGCTGGCGCATCATGGCAATTTGCGGGGGCGCTGGCGTGAGATCTCGGCGAGCCATGTCGAGGCGTTGAAGCGCCGTGACCTGATGTTGCCGCTCGACGCAACATGGCCCGAAAATCACAAAATACCGTTGTTCGACGAACGCTGGTATCTTCATAGTTACATTGATGCGGCCGATTCAGTGTCCAGCGGCACCTATGAGAACGGGATGCACCACTACCTCGATCTCGGTCGGCATCTGGGCTACCGGATCCGCAAGTCGATCGACGAGACGGATTATCCTAACCTCGCGCTTGGCCAGCGCGCCTCGCAGAGCTCGACATCGGTATGGTCGCGAGGACGGACGTCGACCCAGGATGCGGTGCTCGCGATCAACGGTGTCCGCGATGTCGACTATGCTTTCCATACCGACTTAGAACGCGATCCGTGGTGGGAGCTCGATCTTGGCCGGTCTTGCATCGTGCGCGAGATCCGCGTTTACAATCGGAAGGGCGACCGAGCGCTGCAGGAGCGTGCAAGCCCGATCAGCCTGTCACTGTCACACGACGCGCATTCGTGGAAAACAGTGTTTGAGAACGGTCCTGGAGAGTTCTTCGGGCAAGAGGACGGCGGACTAACGCCGTTGATCGTTGCGGTCGAGGAAATCGGCCCCGTCCGCTTCTTGCGCATCACCTTGACGGGCGGACCCACTTGTTTGCATCTGGCCCAGGTAGAAGTCTACGGGTTTCCCAGCTGACCGCCTCTGGTATACTCCAAGCATAAGCGACA
>CANFKS010000108.1 GCA_947447625.1 Rhodospirillales bacterium
CGCCGAGCAGGACGATGAGCAGGCGGCTGTCTCTGTGGAGCATGGGTCCAAATTCTTGTCGCCGGCGGGGCGGTAGGGGGAGACATCCGCGCCGGAGGATGAAAATCGGATGTTATTTCAGGAATCCGGGTGGCGCCATGGCTGCCGGGAGTTTCCGGACAGACGGGCGCGGAAGGTTGCTCGGCGGTTGCATGCAAAGGCAGGCCCGCCCGGCGCATCCGGGGGCGAGCGGGGGATAAGAAAAGGCCCACCGCACCGGGGGGTGCGGTGGGCCCTTTTCCGGCGCGGCTGCGACCTTAGCCGGCGGCGGCGACGGCCTTGCGGGCGACGACGTTGCACAGATGGGCGCGATAGATAGCGCTGGCGTGGATGTCGCTGTTGAGGCCGTCGGCGTCGGTGGCGACGCCCTTGAGGGCATCGGCGGACCAGTTGGCAGTGAGTGCGGCTTCGAAGCCAGCGTGGCGGAAGACGCCGTTCTGGCCGGCGCCGGTGATGGCGACGCGGGTGCCGGCGGGGCCACGGGCGACGAAGACGCCGACCATGGCGTAGCGCGAGGCCGGGTTCTTGAACTTCTCGTAGGCGGCCTTCTCCGGGATCGGGAAGGAGACCGAGGTGATGATCTCGTCGGCTTCCAGGGCGGTGGCGAACATGCCCTGGAAGTAGTCATCGGCCTTGATGGCGCGCTTCGTGGTGGTGATGGTGGCGCCGAGGGCGAGGGCGGCGGCGGGGTAGTCGGCGGCCGGATCGTTATTGGCGAGGCTGCCGCCGATGGTGCCGCGATGGCGCACTTCCTTGTCGCCGATGATGCCGGCGAGGTGGGCGAGGGCGGGGATGGCGCGGCGCAGTTCGGCGGAGGCGGCGACGGTGGCGTGGGTGGTCATCGCGCCGATCACCACCGCATCGGCGGTGACGTTGATGCCGGACAGGCCGAGGGCCGCGAGGTCCACCACGACGGAGGGCTTGTTGAGGCGCTGCTTGAGGACCGGGATCAGCGTCATGCCGCCGGCCATTGCCTTGGCGTCCTCGGTGGCCATCGCGCTGACGGCGGCGGCGGTGCTGGTCGGCTTCTGGTATGCGAAGTCGTACATCTGTTTCTCTCCGCTTAGCCGGCCGAGCGGCTGTTGAGGATGGTCCACACTTTTTCGGGCGTGGCGGGCATGTTCATGTGACGGATGCCGAGCGCATCGCACACCGCGTTGATCACCGCGGGCGGGGAGCCGATGGCGCCGACTTCGCCGCAGCCTTTCGAGCCGAGCGGGTTGTGGGTGCACATGGTGTTCTCGGTGCCGACGGTGATGTTCGAGAGATCGTCGGCGCGCGGCATGGTGTAGTCCATGAAGGAGCCGGACAGGAGTTGGCCGTTTTCGTCATAGGCCGCGTTTTCGAGCAGCGCCTGGCCAATGCCCTGCGCCACGCCGCCCTGGACCTGGCCTTCGACGATCATCGGGTTGACGACACGGCCGACATCGTCGACCGCGTTGAAGTTGATGATCGTGGTGACGCCGGTGTCGGGGTCGATCTCCACTTCGCAAATATGGCAGCCGCCGGGGAAGGTGAAGTTGGCGGGGTCATAGAAGGCGGTTTCGTCGAGACCGGGTTCGATTTCCTCGATCGGGTAGTTGTGCGGCACGTAGGCGGTCAGGGCGATTTCGCCGAGCGTCTTGGAGCGGTCGGTGCCGGCGACGGAGAACACGCCATTCTTGAACTCGATGTCGTTGGCGGAGGCTTCGAGCAGGTGGGCGGCGATTTTTTTGCCCTTGGCGATGATCTTGTCCATCGCCTTGACCATGGCCGAACCGCCGACGGCCAGCGAGCGAGAGCCGTAGGTGCCCATGCCGAAGGGGATCTTGCTGGTGTCGCCGTGCACGACGTCAACCTGGCTCAGCGGCACGCCGAGCTGGTCGGCGACGAGTTGGGCGAAGGTGGTCTCGTGGCCCTGGCCGTGGCTGTGGGTGCCGGTAAAGACCGTGATTGAGCCGGTGGGGTGAACGCGCACGTTGGCGACTTCGTAGAGGCCGGCGCGGGCGCCGAGTTGGCCGACGAGCTTGGAGGGCGCGATGCCGCAGGCTTCGAGATAGGTCGACACGCCGATGCCGCGCAGCTTGCCGCGGGCGGCGGCCTCGGCCTTGCGGGCGGGGAAGCCGGCGTAGTCGGACGACTTCATTGCGGCCTCAAGGGTCGCGAAATAGTCGCCGCTGTCGTATTGCAGGGCGACCGGCGTCTGGTAGGGGAAGGCGTCGCGCGGGATGAAGTTCTTGAGCCGGATGGCGACGCGGTCCATGCCGAGGTCGAGGGCGACGGCGTCAACCAGGCGCTCGACCAGGAAGGTGGCCTCGGGCCGGCCGGCGCCGCGATAGGCATCTACCGGGACGGTGTTGGTGAACGCGGCCTTCACTTCGACGTAGATCGCCGGCGTGGTGTAGGTGCCGGCAAGCAGGGTCGCGTAGAGATAGGTCGGCACCGCGGGGGCGAAGGTCGAGAGGTAGGCGCCCATGTTGGCGATCGTATGGACCTTCATCGCCAGGAACCTGCCCTCGGCATCGACGGCCATCTGCGCGGTCGAGACATGGTCCCGGCCATGGGCGTCGGACATGAAGCTTTCCGAGCGTTCGGCGGTCCATTTCACGGGGCGGGCGAGTTTGCCGGCCGCCCAGGTGACGATGGCTTCCTCGGCGTAGTGGTAGATCTTGGAGCCGAAGCCGCCGCCGACGTCGGGCGCCACCACGCGCAGGCGATGTTCGGGCAGGCCGAGCACGAAGGCGCCCATCAGCAGGCGGATGACGTGGGGGTTTTGCGAGGTGGTGTAGAGCGTGTAGTCGCCGCTGAACCGGTCATAATCGCCGAGCGCCACGCGGGGTTCCATGGCGTTGGGGATCAGGCGGTTGTTTTCGAGATCGAGGGTGACGATCTTGTGGGCGGTCTTGAAGGCGGCGGCCACCGCGTCGGCGTCGCCGAGGTGCCAGTCGTAGCAGAGGTTGCCGGCGATGCCGTCATGGACTTCGGCGGCGCCGGGCTTCATCGCGTCGGTGACGGTGGCTGTCGCGGGGAGGTCTTCAAGCACGATGTCCAGCAGTTCGGCGGCGTCCTTGGCTTGCTGCCTGGTTTCGGCGATGACGACGGCGATCGGATCGCCGACGTGGCGCACCTTGCCTTCGGCGAGGACGGGATGTTTGGGCTCTGCCATCGGCGAGCCGTCCTTGGAGTGGATCTGCCAGCCGCAGGGCAGGCCGCCGATCGCGGCGAGATCCGCGCTGGTGTAGACGGCGACGACGCCAGGGGCCGCCTTGGCCGCCGCGGTGTCGATCGAGACGATTGTGGCGTGCGGCCGGTCGCTCCGCTTGATCACGGCGTAGGTCTGGCCGGGGCGGTTGATGTCGTCGGTGTAGTTGCCGCGGCCGCTGATGAAGCGGAGGTCTTCCTTGCGGCGAACGGAGGCGCCGATGCCCTCGAAAACTGCGTTCATGTGATGTCTCCTGCGGTGCGCGGCCACGCGTGGGGCGCGCGCATTGTGGTTTGGCGTTCCGGTCAGGCGTGCTGGAGGTCAGTCGTCAGACGATGCGGCGGCCCCGTGCATGATCCCCTGCGCGGCATCGATCGCCTGGACGATGTTGTGATAGCCGGTGCAGCGGCAGAGATTGCCTTCGAGGCCGTGGCGGATTTCGCTCTGGCTGAGGCCCTGCGGGTTGCTGTTCACGAGGTCGATCGCGGCCATCACCATGCCGGGCGTGCAGAAGCCGCATTGCAGGGCATGATGTTCGCGGAACATCTCCTGCATCGGGTGCAGGGTGCCGTCGGGGGCGGCGAGGCCCTCGATGGTGGTGACCGACGCGCCATCAGCCTGGACGGCCAGCATGGTGCAGGACTTGGCGGACACGCCGTTGACGTGCACGACGCAGGCGCCGCACTGGCTGGTGTCACATCCGACATGGGTTCCGGTCAGCCCGAGCTTTTCGCGCAGCAGTTCGACCAGCAATGTGCGCGCCTCGACCTCGACGGTCGCGCTCTTGCCGTTTACCGTCAGTGTTACCTGAGGCATCGTTTTCTCCCCTTCCTGGCGTTCCGCCATGCAGTGTTTCACACGCATTCCCGAGATGCGTGCACCGGGACGAACCGTGTCACCGCTCACGGTCCGAGGTCAAGTCTAACTTATTGAAATTTCTGATTTCACGATATACTGGAGGGAATAGTGACCCCCCTCCCCTTGGCGCCGCCGCTATCTGGTCAGGCGCCATTTTTCCATCGCCCGCGGGTTGGGCGCGGTCGAGAGGGTGGCGATCAGGGCGCGCAGGCTGTCGAGGTTGTGCACCGGACGGAAATCATCGACATGCGGCAGCATGGCGCGGATGCCCTGCGATTTCGGGGCAAATCCGTCCCACCGCAGCAACGGGTTGAGCCAGATCAGCCGGGCGCAGGATTTGTGCAGGCGCTCCATGTTCTCGGACAGCCCGGCCGCGCCGTCGCGATCGAGCCCATCGGTCACGAGCAGAACCACCGCCCCCTGACCCAGCACGCGGCGCGCCCATTGGCGGTTGAACAGGCCGAGCGCCTCGCCGATCCGGGTGCCGCCCGACCAGTCCGGCACGGCATGGGCGACAAGCTGGAACGCGACCTCGGCATCGCGGTGGCGCAGCTGACGCGTGATGTTGGTGAGCCGCGTGCCGAACAGAAAGATCGCCACCCGGTCCCGATCATTGGCGACACCGTGCAGGAAATGCAGCAGCACCTGGGCATAGCGCGCCATGCTGCCGCTGATGTCGCAAATCACCACCAGCGGCGGCGGTTTTGCCACGCGCCGGGTGCGGGCGATGGACAGGATTTCGCCGCCCTGGCGCAGGCTGGCGCGGATGGTGGCGCGCAGGTCGAAATGCGACCCGGTTGGATCGGGCCGCCGCCGGCGCACCTGCCGCAGGTCGAGCGGCAGGCTGAGTTTGCGCAGTGCGGCCTTGGCGTCTGAGAGTTCCTCGGCGCCCATCGCCTCGAAATCCATCTTCTGCAGCCGCTCGCTGTCGGACACGGTCATCACCATGTCGACGTCCTGCTGCTGCGGCGCCTCGGGCTCCTTGCGCGCGCGGGGCTTGGCCATCGCCTCGGCGAGGCGGCGCGCGCCAGGCGGCGCCTTCTCGGGCGGCGGGCTGCGGCCGGCGCTGAGGAATTCGATGGCGGCGTTGGCGCGCACGACATCCGGGTCCCGCCAGAATTGCGCGAAAGCCTGGTTGAACAGATCCGCGTGCTCGTGGCGATGGATCATGGTGGCGCGCAGGCCGGTGCGCACCTGGTTGCGGCTGCCGAGATCCAGATGGGTCAGCGCATCCGCGGCAGCGAGCAGATCAGCAGGCCCCACCGGCAGCCCGGCCCGGCGCAGCAGCCGGGCGAAATGCACTATATTGAGGGCGAGCGTGCCGGTCATGCCGCCCGCATCTCCGGCTCGGGCCGGATGAGCAGGGCATAGGGGTACGGGCCCGTCGGGGTCATGGCTGGACTCCGTACTGTGATGACCAGGACTGCGCGACAGCGGCGGTCAGGGCATGATGTGTCGGAAAAACTGGTGCCGACTCGGGGAATTGAACCCCGGACCTACTGATTACGAATCAGTTGCTCTACCCCTGAGCTAAGTCGGCTGACGCGACGAGGCGTACGAAGCCCCGATATACATAAGCACCTGCGCCGTCGCAACCTCCGCCTTGCACATCCCTGGCAGGGGAGGGCGACAAGTCTCCCGGCTTGCGGCATTCTCTGGCCATGTCAAAGCGTCCTACCCCGGTGCGGGCCGATCAACTCCTTGTCGAACGCGGCCTGGCCGAAAGCCGCACCCGGGCGCAAGCCATCATTCTTGCGGGAAAAGTGTTCAGCGGCGAACAGCGCGTCGCCAAGCCGGGGCAGACCCTGGCCCCAGACGCGGCGCTCGACGTGCGCGGCCAGGATCACCCCTGGGTTTCCCGCGGCGGGCTCAAGCTGGTTCACGCCATCGAGGCCTTCGCCCTGTCGGCCGAGGGGCGCACATGTCTCGATGTCGGCGCCTCGACCGGCGGCTTTACGGATGTGTTGCTCACGCATGGCGCAGGCCGTGTGCATGCCGTGGATGTCGGACACGGGCAACTCGCCTGGAAACTGCGCACCGACCCGCGCGTTGTCGTCCATGAGCGCACCAATGCGCGACATCTCACCGTGGAGCAGATCGGCGACCCGATCGAGGCTCTGGTGTGCGATGCGAGTTTCATCGGCCTTGCCACACTTCTGCCGAACCCCCTCGCCCTCTGCGCCCCCGGTGCCTGGGCGGTCGCGCTGATCAAGCCGCAGTTCGAAGCGGGGCCCGATCAGGTCGGCCGCAACGGCGTTGTGCGCGATCCCTTGGTCCATGACGAAGTGTGTGAACGCGTCCGCGCCTGGTGGTCCAGGCTCGATGGATGGACCGTGCAGGGCATCGCCACCAGCCCGATCACCGGCCCGGAAGGCAACAAGGAATTCCTGATCGCGGCCCATCGCGCCTGAAACCATCGCGATGTTTCGCCGAAATCGCGACCCGGTATCGCCACCGGTCCGGACGCAGCGTTCAGTAGGCGGCGAACATCCGCGCGATTTCGTTCGGATCGGATGACCGCGTGAGGGCCAGCGCCAACAGCAGACGCGCTTTCTGCGGCGTGAGGTTGTCGGTCACCAAAATCCCGGCTTCGCGCAGCCTCCTGCCGCGAAACACCCGCCCGCTGCCCGCCCGGGTGCATTGCATCACCACCACGCCGGCCGCCACGGCCTCGCCCATCGCGGCGGCATCCTCCGGGGTCGACATGCCCGGTGCAAACCCGGCATAGATGAGCCCCTTCGCCCCCGCCGCGGTGAAGGCGCGCAGCGCCGTGCCGTCGCTGCCGGTGTAGCCATAGGCGATATCCACCCGCGGCAACGCCGCGAGCCCCGCGATATCGAATTCAGTATCCGGCGCCATCCGCCGCAGCGGCCGGCGATAAAACACCACCGCATCGCCATCAGCCTGCCCCAGAGCCCCGAAATCGGCGGTGCGGAAGGTCTGCATCCGGCTTGTCGAGGTCTTCGTCACATCCCGTGCGGCGTGGATCTCGTCATTGAGCAGCACCAGCACGCCCATGCCGCGCGCCTCGGCACTCGCCGCCGTGCGCACCGCATTGACCAGGTTGAGCCCGGCATCGCTCGACAGTGCCGATGAGGGGCGCTGGCTGCCGGTGATCACCACGGGCAGCTTGACCTTCAACGTCAAAGACAAGAAATACGCGGTCTCCTCAAGGCTCCCGGTGCCATGGCCGATCACGATGCCGGCAAGGTCAGGGTCCTGACGCTCCAGCTTCAGGCAAAGCGCCGCCAGCGCCTGCCAATCCTCGAAATAGATCCGCGAACTCGGCACCGCCTTGTAGGCGACCGGCACCACCTCGGCCACGCGTGCCACATCGGGGAAGTGCGCCACGATTTCATCGGCACTCAGGACCAGCCCGTCCCCGCCATATTCCTGGACATCGAGCGGCGTGGCGCCGAGGGAGGCGATCGTGCCGCCGGTGCCGATGAATGCAACCCGGGGCAGAATCATGCCGCCGCCACCGCCGGGCGCATCGCATGGAACGCCGTATCGCGCTGATAGGCATCCACCGCCTGAAACAGCCGCGCCTCGGCAAAGGGCCGCCCGGCCAGTTGCAATCCGATCGGGCAGCCGTTCGGGTCAAAGCCGCAGGGCGCGCTGATCGCGGGCAGCCCGAGATAGTTGAAAGGCCTGGTGTTGATCGACACCGCCAGGAACCGCTGCTCCGCCCCCGCCGGACCGTTGTCGATATCCGTATCGGCCAAGGTCGGCAGCACCGTCGGGATCGTCGGCGTGGCGATCAGATCGACCGCGCCGAACACCTCGGCCGCAAAGGCGCGCAGAACAGGGCCGCGACGGGCCAGTGATTCGACATAATACGTCCCCGGAATCGCCAGCCCCGGATAGATCCGCCCCGAGAGATGCTGCGCATAATCCTGCGCCCGCTCACGCATCCATCTGGCATGGATCGCACCGCCCTCCACCCGCGAGACGATCCCGCCATAGGCCGAGATTTCCGCCATATAGGGCAGCTCAATCGGCACCAGAACGGCCCCGCGCCCCTCCAGCACCCGCAATGCCGCCTCAATCGCAGCCCGCACCGGCGCATCGGCCGACGGCAGCAGCGCATTCGTCGGCACGCCGATGCGCACCCCGCGCAAATCGCCATCCAGCGCCGCTTCGTAGTCCGGCACCGCATTATGCGCGCTCGTCGGATCGCGCGGATCATGCCCCGCGATCACCCCCAGCAACCGCGCGCAATCCCGCGCTGTTCGCGCCAGCGGCCCGACATTGTCGTGGCTGAACGACAGCGGCATCACCCCGTAGCGCGACACCCTGGTCTGCGTCGGCTTGAGCCCTGTCACGCCGCACGCCGAAGCCGGCAGGCGGATCGACCCGCCGGTGTCGGAGCCGAGCGAGGCATAGACCGCCCCCGCCGCCACCGCAGCGCCGGAGCCCGAGGACGAGCCGCCCGTGATATGCGGCAGGTTCCAGGGGTTGTGGCAGTCCCCGAAAGCGCGGTTGTGCCCGGTCGGGTTCTGCGCGAACTCCGCCATGTTGAGGCCGCCGAAGCTGTAGGCACCGGCCGCCGCCATCCGCTCGACCACTGTGCAGGTGTAATCCGGCACGAAATCACGCCGGATCGCCGAGCCGCAGGTCGCGGGCAGGCCGGCCTGATAATACATGTCCTTGTGCGCCAGCGGCACGCCATGGAGCTTTCCGAGTTTGCCCCCGGCCTTCACCGCCGCATCCGCATCCGCCGCCGCCGCGCGCGCACGCGCGCGGTCGAGCCAGATCACCGCATTGATCGCGGGATTGACCGCGTCGAGCCGCGCCAGGCACGCCTCCAGCAGCGCCGCCGACGTCACCTCGCCCGATGCCACCTTGTCCGCGGCTTCGACGAGCGACAAGTCCGACAAGCCGCTCACGTGCCGGGCTCCCGCACCGCCTGGAGCGCCGCCTCGAATCCGGCTGGCTCGTCCTCGAAGCGCATGCCGTCGCGGACCCCCTCGAAGGCACGGATGGTGTTGGCGAGATCGGCCGCCAACCGCCGCGCCGGCTCGTTGGGCGGCTTTACGCCGTGCCAGGTCTCGATCATCGCCTCGGTGGCTGTCAGGAATTCCATGGTCCTACACCGTCGCGAGTTCGTAGCGCACCGGCGTGCTGTGCCAACCCTCGGTGTGCTTGCGCCAATAGACATCCTTCAGCCGCGTCGACAGCGGGCCCGGCCGGTCATTGCCCATGATGCGCCGCCCCACCCGCGATATCGGCATCACGCCGCCCGCCGTGGTGGCAAGGAACACCTCGTCGGCATCCTCGAGCGCGGCGCGGGGGATATCCTCCACCGCTGCCGCAATGCCCTCCATCGCGCATAATTCCAGCACCGATCTCTTGGTGATGCCGCCCAGACTGCCATGCGCCGGCGTGCTCACCTTGCCGTCCTTGACGACGAACACATTGAATCCGGGGCCCTCCGTCAGCAGCCCCTGCGCATCGCACAGCACCGCCGTGTCGAACCCTTCGTCCTGTGCTTCCATCAGCCCGGTCGTGAGGTCGCCCCACATGTAGTTCTTGACCGTCGGATCGAACGAGGCATCCGGCACGCGCGGCACGGAGGCGATCCACAAATGCCCGCCACGCTCCTGCACCTCGGGCGTCAGCACATCGATCCAGGGGATCGCGTAGGCCATGAAGTGATTCTCGCAATCCGACAGCTTGCGCGACCCGCCCACCCGCGGCCGCCCGCGCGCGCACAGCATCGCCACATAGGCATCGCGCAGCCCGGCCAACGCCACGCAGCGATGCAGGATCTCCTCGATCCGCACCCGGTCCTCGGCCGGCGCCAGCCGCCGCTTGAGCATCGATCCGGCGAATCGGTCGAGGTGATCGCCGAGGCGGAAAAATCCGCCGTGCTTCACATGCACGACGTCATACGTGACATCCGAGCGGGTGAACCCCCAGTCCAGGATGGAGATATTCGCCTGAGCCATCGGCACGAAGCGGCCCTGCACATAGGCAGCACCCCCAGCGAACGGGGAGACGGATACATCGTTCATGCGACTTGTCCTCCTTGCGGATCACGGTGACGGCGGCGGAACTCGCCCGGTGTCTCGCCGGCCTCCCGCGCGAAAAACCGGGTGAAGTAGGCAGGGTCGACAAACCCCAGTCCATAGGCGATCTCGGCCACCGTCAAGCCGGTGTAGATCAGGCCGCGCTGGGCCTCGAGCACGATGCGGTCATGGATGACCTGCTGCGCCGTCCGCCCGGCATGGCGGCGGCACAGCGCATCGAGCCGTCCGCGCGTCATCGGCAGCGCGTCCGCGATGTCAGCCACGCCATGCTTGGAGCGGAACCCCGCCTCCACCGCATCGCGGAACCGCTGCCACAACTCCGCTCCTGGCAGCGCAGCGGCCGTCTCCGGCGGCGCGAGGCGCGCCACCGACACCATCAGCAATTGCACCTGCGCGGCCACCGCTGTTGCCATGCCGCGCGCGCCGAATTTCAACTCATGGGCCACCCGCGTGAAAATCCCCTCCATCACGCGGGCTTCCTCGCCCCCTTCCGGCAACGTCAAAACCCGCGCGACATCAAGCCCGTGCGCAACGTCGACCTCGATGCCCCGCGTCAATGTCGCCACATAATCGCTCGCCAAGGTCAGCACATGGCCTTCGCTGCCGGGCTGCCAGGTGAACCCATGGACGGCGGCCGCCGGCACCACGATCAGCGACGGCCCCACGAACGCCACGCGTTCACGGTCCAGCCGCGCCTCCCCGCCCCCCTCGCGCACCCACAACACCTGCTGCAGCCCATCATGCAGATGCGGCGCGATCTCCCAATTATGCAGCGCCGAGCGCGAACTCAGCGTCTCGATGTGTACAAATCCAGGCGCCGCCCGGCTCGCATGCTCGCCGTAGAGAAAGTAATGCGGCACCGCCCGGCGGGGCTGGTTCGGGGAGAGGGAAGTGGAAACCACAGAACGATCCATCCGCGCAGGATGCGCATCCGTTCGGCGCGCCGCAACCGCCTTTGGAAATTTGCATTTTTAAGGCATTGTCGGCGCAGGAGAGCCTGATGATTTTTGGCGGAATCGGCAAAAGTCTGAATCAGGCGATCAAACAAAGCGTTAGCGCGGGATGCCTTCGCCTATCAGACGGCATCCCGCTCGAGACATACGGGAACCAGGCGTTGGTCGACAAGCAATCCTACCGGGACGCGATGGCACGTCTCGCCGCGGCCGTGAACATCATCACCACCGCCGGGCCCGGTGGTAAACGGGGCTTCACCGCGTCCGCTGTCTGCAGCGTCACCGACACGCCGCCCACTTTGCTGGTCTGCCTCAATCGCAACAGCGATTCCAACCAGGCGCTCAAGGACAACGGCATCCTCTGCGTCAACACCCTCGCCGCCGGCCATGAGGGGCTTTCGCCGATCTTTGCCGGCATGACGGGCGTCGAAGGCGAGGACCGCTTCAACCACGGCAACTGGTCCACCCTGACGACCGGCGCCGCCGTGCTTGACGATGCGCTGGTCTCGTTTGACTGCCGGGTCGCGCAAACCGTCGAAGTCGGCACCCACACCGTGTTCATCTGCGAAGTCGACGCCGTGCACTCCAACCAGGACCGCGGGCTGCTCTATTTCGGCCGCGCCTATCACACGATCGGCTGAACGAAGGGCGAGCGGACAAAGCGTTAGGCCGGGGTGCCGTCGCAATCAGAGGGAATCCCGCTCTAACACTCTGTTTTATCGCCTGATTCAGGCTTTTTGGCGATTCCGCCAAAAATCATCAGGCTCTAACGGATTCCGGCGCGCATGAAGCTCTGCACGAACTGGCGCTGAAACAGCAGGAAGGCCAACAGCAGCGGCGCGCTCGTCATCAGCGTTGCCGCCGTGATGATGGACCAGTCGATCCCCTGGTCGGTCGAGGCGAAAACCGACAGCCCGACCGTCAGCGGCCGCGTCTTGACCGAGTTGGTGATCACCAGCGGCCACAGGAAATTGTTCCAGTGGTAGCTGACGCTCACCAGCCCGTAGGCGATGTAGGTCGGCCGCGCCAACGGCACATAGACCCGCCACAGCCGGCCCATCAGCGTGCAGCCCTCCAGGCGCGCGGCATCGTCAAGCGCTTGCGGGATCTGGCGGAACGTCTGGCGCAGCAGGAAAATACCAAAAGCGGAGCCGAGATAGGGCAGCGCGATGGACAGGATGGTATCGACCAGCCCGAGTTGCGCCATGGTGCGGTAGTTGCCGGTGAGCAGCACGTCAGGCATCACCATGAGTTGCACCAGCACCACGCCGAACACGATATCGCGTCCGGGAAACTCCAACCGCGCGAAGGCGAAGGCCGCCGGCGTGCAGATCAGGAACTGCGCCACCAGGATGAGGGTGACGAGCATTGTGGTGTTGAGGAAGTAGCGCGCGAAGGGGGCGGCGTCCCATGCATGGCGGAAATTGTCGAGCGTGAGGGGGGCCAGCAGGGTGAAGCTGGTGGCGAACTCGGCCGGATGAAACGCGGTCCATACCGCGTAGAGCAGCGGCAGCACCCAGATGATGGCGAGCAGCCAGGCGCCGAGGATTTCGAGCGATCGCGTGCTCACGAAAGGCGCGCTCACCGGTAATGCACCCGCTTGCCGAGCACGCCGAACTGCAACCAGGCGAGCAGGCCCAGCAGGCCCAGCAGCACCACCGTCAACGTCGCCGCCAGCGCCGTGTCCCAGAACCGAAAACCGGCCTGGTAGATGTAATAGAGCAGCAGATTGGTCGCATTGTCCGGCCCGCCATGCGTCATCACCACCACATGATCGACCAGCCGGAACGCGTTGATCACCGCATTGACCAGCACGAACAGCGTCGTCGGCATCAGCAGCGGCAGCGTGACGCGGCGGAAGAAAGTCCAGCGCGACGCGCCTTCAAGGGCCGCGCATTCCTTCAGGTCCGGCGGCATCGCCTGGAGGGCGGCGAGGTAGAAGATCATGAAAAACCCCGCCTCCTTCCACACCGCGACCACGATCATCGCCCCCAGCGCAGTTTCCCGGTCGCCGAGCCAGTTGTGTCGCCCGCCGCCGAACCAGCCCATGATATGGTCAAACAGCCCGTAATCCGGCGTGAAGAAAAACAACCAGATATTGGCGACCGCAATCATCGGCAGCATCGTCGGCGTGAAATACGCCATCCGCACCAAAGCCCGCCCCGGGATCGCGGTGTTGACGGCAAGGGCCATCAGCAGCGCCAGGATCACCGAGGCCGGGATGGTCCATAGCGCATAGACCGCGTTGTTCTGCAGCGCCGTCCAGAACACCCGATCGGACATCAGGTCGGTGTAGTTCTCGATCCCGACGAAGCGCGGCGGGCGGCTGCCCTTCGGCGTGGCATAGAAGCTGTCGATCAGCGTCGTCGCCGCCGGCCAGTGGGTAAACGCCACCAGCAGCAGCAAC
>CANFKS010000109.1 GCA_947447625.1 Rhodospirillales bacterium
AGGATGTGGTCGAGGCCGATTTCGCCGAATTCGTTGACCAGCACGGCAGCGCCGGCCATTGCGGGCTGGCGGACGAGGTGGTTGAGCACGGTGGTTTTGCCGGCGCCGAGGAAGCCGGTCAGCACCGTCAGAGGGATGGCTTTAGCCATGTTTGTGGCCGTGGCCGTAGAGGGCGTCAGGGTCGATAAGGGGTTGGGCGATTTCGACCAGGGCGCCATCGCGGGCGGCGCGAAAAAAGCAGTCCCGCCGGCCGGTGTGGCAGGCGACGCCGAGTTGGTCGACGAGGAGGAGGATGGTGTCGCCGTCGCAATCCAGGCGGAGTTCCTTGAGGGATTGCTGCTGGCCGGAGCTTTCGCCTTTGCGCCAGAGTTTGCCGCGGCTGCGGGAGAAGTAGCAGACGCGGCCGGTGGCGAGGGTTTCGGCGACCGATTCGCGGTTCATCCAGGCCATCATCAGCACTTCGCCCGTGTCATGCTGCTGGGCTATGGCTGGGACGAGGCCGTTGGCATCAAAGGTGATGGCGGCAAGGATTGGGTCGTGTGTGGTGTTATCGCTCATGCCGTCTTATCCTGTGCGCAGGGCTTTCGTGCAAAGATTTTCCGATGACCGAGACGTTCAGCGACCATACGACACGCCTGCTCGATCGCGCGGAGAAGACCTGCGCGGCGCGCGGGGTGCGGCTGACCGGGCTGCGGCGGCAGATTTTGGGTCTTGTCCTGGAGGCGGAGAGCCCGACCGGGGCCTATGATCTGCTGGAGCGGCTGCGCGCAAGCCGCGGACCGGCGGCGCCGCCCACGGTCTATCGCACCTTGGAGTTTTTGCAGGAACAGGGGCTGGTGCATCGGCTCGAACGGCTGTCGGCCTTCGTTGGGTGTGTCGATGCGCATGGGCATGACCTCGGGCATCCCGTGCAGTTCCTGATTTGTCGGACGTGCCGGAAGGTGACGGAGTTGGATGATCATGATCTGGCAGATGCGCTTGCTGCGGCTGCGAAACGGGTGGGGTTTGCGGTCAGCGGGGCGACGGTGGAGGCGGAGGGGGTGTGTGCGGAGTGTGCGGGGAAGTAAGGAAGGGCTTCTTTTTTGAAAAAAAGAAGCAAAAAACTTTTATCCGTTTGCGGCGGGGGGCATGGGCGAAGCCAGTGTTGTTGGCTTCGCCTCTTTTTCCCGCGTAGAATTCATAGATAAAGCTTTTTTGCTTCTTTTTTTTCAAAAAAAGAAGCGCTTTCTTGCTATACTTCGTTCGCGTGCAACTTCTTCATCGCCTGTTCAAGATCGGCAATAAGATCGGCGGGATGTTCGAGCCCGACGTGCAGGCGCATTGCGGGGCCGCCGAAGTCTCCGGTGCCGGCGGTGCGGTTTTGGCCGGCGCTCGGCAGGGCCAGGCTTTCGAAGCCGCCCCAGCTTGCGCCCATGCCGAAGAGTTGCAGGGCTTCGGCGACGGCGTCGATTTTTTCAGGGGCGAAGCCGGGCTGGAAGACGACGCCGAACAGCGAGCAGGCGCCGGTGAAGTCGCGTTTCCAGATGTCATGGCCGCGGGCGCCGGGGAGTGCGGGGTGCAGGACTTCCTTGACCTCGGGGCGGGTGGCGAGCCAGGTGGCGACTTCGATGGCGGATTTTTCCTGGCGTTCCATGCGCACCGCCATGGTCCGGACGCCGCGTAGGGCGAGCCAGCAATCATCGGGGCTGGCGAACATGCCGAGTTGGTTGGAGGTCAGGCGGACGCGCTCCCAATCCTCGTCGCTGTTGGTGGTGATGGAGCCGAGCAGGACGTCGGAATGGCCGACGACGTATTTGGTCAGCGCCTGGAGCGAGACGTCGACGCCTTTGGTGAAAGGTTGGAAGTGATGGATGCCCCAGGTGTTGTCCATCAGCACCTTGGCGCCACGGGCCTTGGCGACGGCGGCGAGGCCAGGAACATCCTGCACTTCGAAGGTGTGGCTGCCCGGGGATTCGAGGTAGAGCACCTTGGTGTTGGCTTTGAACAGCGGGGCGATGCCGGCGGCGTCGATGCAGGGGTCGTAGTAGGTGGTTTCGATGCCCATGCGGGCCAGCAGATTGTCAGCGAAACCGCGGACGGGGCCGTAGACGCTGTCGGGCAGGAGCAGGTGGTCGCCGGTGCCGAGATAGGCAAGCAGGGGCACTGTGCAGGCGGCGAGGCCGGAGTTGACGATCTGGCAGCGGGTGCCGCCTTCGATGTCGGCGACGACGTTTTCGAGGGGCCAGTGGGTGGGCGTGCCCATCACGCCGTAGATGAGGGCCTGTTCGAGCCGCTTGGAGCCGGAGGCGCGGCGGGCCGCCATGTCGGGGTAGAGCACCGTCGAGCCGCGATAGACCGGTGGGTTGACGAAGCCGTGCACATGGGTGCCGGCGCGGCCGTTGTGGGACAGGCGGGTGAAGAGGTTTTTGCTGTCGGTCATGCGCCGGTCTCCACTTGGGTGTCGGTTCGCCCGCCCCATTCGGTCCAGGAGCCATCGTAGACGGCGCCGGCGGGGAGGCCCGCGCGGGTCATCGCCAGGGTCAGGATGCAGGCGGTGACGCCGCTGCCGCAGGAGGTGATGACCGGGCGTGAGCCGTCGACGCCGGCGGCGGCGAGGCGGGCGCGCAGTGCGGGGACCGGGAGGAGGGTTTGATCGGGGGCGAGAAGTTCGGTGTAGGGCAGGTTGACGCTGCCGGGCATGTGACCGGCGCGGATGCCGGGGCGGATTTCGGGGACTTCGGCGCGGAAGCGGTTGCCGGCGCGGGCATCGAGCACCAGTTCGTCCTTGGAGGCGATGTTGGCGATGATGTCGCCGACGCCGCGCAGGCGGTGGGCGCGGTAGGCCGGCAGGAAGTGACCTGCGGCGGGGGGTGGCGCGTCACCGGCTTCGGTGATGCGGCCTTCCTTGATCCATTTGGGCAGGCCGCCGTCGAGCACGGCGGCTTTGTCGTGGCCGAACAGGCCCATCAGCCACCAGCCGCGGGCGGCCGAGGCGAGGCCTTTCTGGTCGTAGAAGACGATCATGCTGGTGTTGGATATCCCGTATTTCGCCATGATCTTGGCGAAGCGGCCGGGGCTGGGGACCATGTGGGGCAGGGTGGTGTCGGGGTCGGCTGCTTCGTCGATGTCGAAGAAACGGGCGCCGGGGATGTGGGCGGCGCGAAATTCGGCCATCGCGTCTTTCGGCTCGTTGGGGAGGTATTTCGTCGTGTCAAACACAACGACCTCGCCGAGGTAATCTGCCAGCCATTCCGTAGAAACCAAAGGCTTCACGTTATTCTCCCTCAATGATCGGATAAAAGTTTTTTGCTTCTTTTTTTCAAAAAAGAAGCCCTTGCTTATTCCTGTGCCGGCGCAATCACCATCCGGCGGTTTTGTTTACCCTTGTTTTCGATCTTGACGATCGTCATCCGCCCGATGAGGCCGGTGCGCGCCACATGGGTGCCGCCGCAAGGCTGGAGGTCGATCGGCGTCTCGCCGTTGCCGATTCGCACGAGTCGCAGGCGGCCGGTGCCGCGGGGCGGCTGGACGGAGAGGGTGCGGACGAGGCCGGGGTTGGTGTCGAGCACCGATTCGTCGACCCATTCGGTACTGACGGGGTGGTCGGCGTCGATCAGGGCGTTGAGGGCGGCTTCGACGTCTTCTTTGGTGGGCGGATTTGCGAGGTCGAAATCGAGGCGGGATTTTTCGGGGTTGACGGCCCCTCCGGTGACGGCGACGCCGGGGAGGATGGCGCAGAGGAGATGCAGCGTGGTGTGCATGCGCATCAGAGCCATGCGGCGGGCGGTGTCGAGTTGGCAGGTGACTTCGCTGCCTGGTGCCGGGATTGTGGCGCCGGGGGCTGGGATGTGGCGGATGGCGTCGCCTTCGCCTTTGAGCGTGTCGGCGATGGCGGTTTCGCCGCCGGCCCAGCGCAGGGTGCCGGTGTCGCCGGCCTGGCCGCCGGAGCGGGCGTAGAAGACGGTGCGATCGAGTTCGATCGCCTCGGGTGTGGCGGAGAGCACGCGGGCGGTGCAGGTCATCAGCGCCGCGTCGTCCATGTAGAGCCGTTCGGTCATTCGCCGTCCTTCCTGGTTGGGCTGATACTACCGCGCCAGGAGGGAACTGCCCACCGGGGGCGGGGTGTCAGTCGGCGCGGGCTGCCTTGACGAGTTCGCGCACCGCGGCGGCGGCGGTGGGGCCTTTGACGGCGTCGCGCCAGAGGGATTCGGCGACGCGTTGGTGGGCGGCGATGGCTTCATCGGCGCCGGTGATCATGGCGACACCGACGGCGCTGCTGGGGGAGGCGTCGGCGCGGAAGGGGTTGACGGCGATGGTGGCGCGGTCGCGTGAGCGGAGGATCTTGAAACTGCTGGAGGGTTCGGCCGCAGGGAGCAGGCCGAATTGGAGGCCCATCGGTTCGGCTTCCATGACCTCAGCGACGTGGAGCAGTTCGGCAGCAGCGGCCTGGCGGCAGAGGCGGCGCATGCGGTCGGACTGGGCGATCTTGGGGGCGATGATGGGGGCGATGCCGCGTTCGAGGAAGTGTCGCATGCGGGCGACCGGAATCATGTTGATGATGGCGGGTTTGCGGATGTTGTAGATGCGCTTGCGGGCGTCGAGGATGCCGAGGATTTGTTCGCTGGCACCTCGGATCACGGCGCGATCGCCGCCTGCGTGTTCCGCGGCTTCGGCGAGGGCGGCGCTGAGTGCGGTGTCGTAGGCTTCGGTGGTGGTCAGTTCACACATGATGCCATCGACCTGCAGTATCTGATCGGCGGTCTCCTCGATCTGGCGAATGCGTTCCATATAGCCAACGGGGCGGTTGTAGTATTCGACACCGATCCCGAGCAGAGAAAGGGGAGATATATTCAGGAGTTCCGCAAGGCGCTGGATGGTATCGAGCTTGATGACTTCGCCTTTTTCATAGCGATACAAGGCAGCGCGCGAGACACCGAGGCGTGCGGCGATTTCTTCTGCGCGCAGGCCGGATTCCAGGCGGTAGGCCCGGAGTTGCTGGCCAATATCAGTGAAGCGCATGGTACCACCTTTCGATATCCGAGACGGCGGCCCGCTGCCGGGCCGCCGTCTCATAATTATCATCAAGGCTCACCATACGGGTGAAGAGTTGGTTAATTCAATATTTTTTTACTTTATATGACATATTGTCACGAAATTAAGCAGTTTCCAGCCCGGCAAGATGCTCGATGGCGCGGATCATGGCCGAATGGTCCTGATCCGCACCGCCCAGGGCGGTGACGACGGAGAACATCTGCTGGGCAGTCGCGGTGTTGGGCAGAGCCATGCCCATTTCCTTCGCCGAGGAGAGGGCGAGGTTGAGGTCCTTCTGGTGCAGGCGGATGCGGAAGCCCGGGTTGAAGGTGCGGTTGATCATCCGCTCGGCGTGCACATCGAGGATGCGCGAGGAGGCGAAACCGCCGGACAGGGCTTGGCGGACCTTGGCGGGGTCGGCGCCGGCCTTTTTGGCGAAGGTGAGGGCTTCGGAGACGGCCTGGATGTTCAGGGCGACGATGATCTGGTTGCAAACCTTGCAGACCTGACCGGCACCGGCTTCGTTGCCGACATGGGTGATGTTTTTGCCCATCAGGTCGAACAGCGGCTTGGCGCGGGCGAAAGCGGCCTCGGTGCCGCCGGCCATGATGGTGAGGCTGGCAGCCTTGGCGCCGACCTCGCCGCCGGAGACCGGGGCATCGACATAGTCGCAGCCCAGAGTGTTGATGCGCGCGGCATAGTCCTTGGTGGCGATGGGCGAGATCGAGGACATGTCGATCACGAGTTTGCCCGCGGTCAGCGCTTCGGCCACGCCATGGGCGCCGAACAGGACGTGTTCGACGTCGGGCGTGTCGGGCACCATGATGATGATGACGTCGGACGCCGCGGTGACGGCGGCTGCGTCATCGAGGACATGGGCGGCGGCGCGGATTTCGTCGGTCAGGCTGCGACGATCCGGCACGTAGAGGTCGTGCCCGCCGGCCTTGAGATTGAGCGCCATCGGGCGGCCCATGATGCCAAGGCCGATAAAACCGATTTTCATGAAGGGTGGTCTCCGGTTGATGGGGTGTTCAGACGCCGAACTGCCGGCGCCAGGCGAGGCCGGCGACAGTGTCTCCGGCCGGACGGTATTCGCAACCGACCCAGCCCTGGTAGCCCAGTTCGTCGATGCGGCGGAAGATGTACGGCCAGCCGATTTCGCCGGTGCCGGGTTCGTTGCGGGCGGGGACGTCGGCGAGTTGCATATGGGCGATGATGGGCATGTGGCGCTCCATCCGCTTGGTGATGTCGCCTTCGGTGATCTGGCAGTGATAGATGTCGAACTGCAAGCCGACCTTCGCGGCGCCGATTGAAGCGATGACGGCAGCGGCCTGGGCCATGGTGTTGAGATGGAAGCCCGGCATGTCGCGGTGGTTGATGGGTTCGAGGCAGAGGCGGCGGCCGGCGGCGGCGGCCTGTTCAGCGGCCCAGGCGACGTTTTGGGCGTAGAGGGCGGCCGCGGTGGCGAAGGGAAGATCGGCGGGCGGGATGCCGGCCATGCAGTGGATCAGTTGGCAATCCAGGGCGGCAGCATAGTCGAGCGCGCGCTTCACGCCATCCCGGAATTCGCCCTGGCGGCCCGGCAGGGAGGCGAGGCCGCGCTCGCCTTGGGCCCAATCACCCGGCGGCATGTTGAACAGGACCTGGGTGAGGCCGGTGTCGTCGAGGCGCTTGCGGATGTCGGCGGCGGGGAAATCATAGGGGAAGAGGAACTCGACCCCCTTGAAGCCCTGCGCCGCGGCGGCGGCGAAGCGATCGAGGAACGGCACCTCGTTGAACATCATGGACAGGTTGGCGGCCAGGCGCGGCATCGTGTTTTCCTCCCTCGGAACCGGGCGAGGGTAGCCGAGGGGCGCGGGGTTGGGTAGGCACCGGGATGGCTTCTACTCGACGCAGGGGCGTGCCAGACTTCGCCAACACCGCGGCTTGGGCGCGGGCGACAACAAGGGGAATGCCGATGAACGATACCGGGATCATCAAAACACCGTCGGTCCGCGACCAGGTCAGTCCTGAGGAGTGGCAGGCGCGGGTGGATTTGGCGGCCTGCTACCGGCTGGTCAATCACTACGGCATGGACGAGATGGTGGCGAACCACATCTCGGTTCGCGTGCCGGGGGAGCCCGGCCGGTTCCTGCTCAATCCGTACGGGCTGCTCTACGACCAGATGACCGCCTCCTGCTTCGTCAAGGTGGACGAGGAGGGGCACAAGCTGTTCGACCCGACCGGGCTTGGCGCCAACAAGGCCGGTTTCGTGATCCACTCCGCCGTGCATATGGCGCGCCATGACGTCGACTGCGTCATCCATACGCATTCGCTTGCGGGCATGGCGGTTTCGGCGATGGAATGCGGGCTGCTGCCGATCGCGCAATCCGCCATGCGGTTTACCGATATCGGCTACCACGAGTTTGAAGGGCCGGCCCTGAACCTCGACGAGCGGGCGCGGCTGGTGGCGGATCTTGGGGATCGCGAGGTGATGATCCTGCGCAATCACGGGCTGCTGGTGACGGGGACGAGCATCGCCGAGGCGTTCAACAACCTGTTCCGGCTGGAGCGCGCCTGCCAGCTTCAGGTGATGACGCTGTCGTGCAACACGCCGCTCAGGATGCCGTCACGCGAGGTGGTGGCGCAGACGAACCGGTTGTTCAAGCCGACCGGTGAACGCCGGCGCGGGCTGCTGGAGTGGCCGGCGCTGTTGCGGCGGTTGGATGGGATTGATCCGTCTTATCGGGATTGAGGAAGGAAGCGCTTTTTTTGAAGACAGAAGCAAAAAACTTCGCTCGATAACCAGCACGGGGCGGAGAGAGGCGAAGCCAACACATCGTTGCTTCGCCCCCCTTTTCTCTATTTCCCGAGATACCAAACGGATAAAAGTTTTTTGCTTCTTTTTTTCAAAAAAGAAGCGCTTCGCCTATGCCTGATGGCACGCCACATCCCACGCCCCGCCGCGCCCCTCCAGCACGGGGATATCCCGCCGGCAGGTCGCGTCGGCCAAGGGGCAGCGGGGGTGAAAGGCGCAGCCGGGGGGCGGCTCGAGGGGTGATGGCAGTTCGCCGATGACGGCGGCTTCGGTGGTGCGGCGGCCCGGTTTAACCTGGGGGACGGCGCGGATCAGGGCTTGGGTATAGGGGTGTCGCGGGGCGGCGAAGAGGGCGGCGGTGGGGCCGACTTCGACGATGCGGCCGAGATACATGACGGCGACGCGGTGGGTCATGTGGCGGACGAGGCGCAGGTCGTGGGTGATGAAGACCAAAGTAAGGCCGAGGCGGTCTTGCAGTTCCATGAAGAGGTTGACGATGGCGGCCTGGACGGAGACGTCGAGGGCGGAGACCGGTTCATCGGCAATGATGAGGTGGGGTTCGACGGCCAAGGCGCGGGCGATGCCGATACGTTGGCGTTGGCCGCCGGAGAACTCGTGGGGGCGGCGGGCCGCGGCGTCGTGGGGCAGGTGAACCAGGTCGAGGAGAGCGCGGACGCGGGCGGGGATGTCGGCCTTGGGGACGATTGCGTGGACGTGCAGGGCCTCGGCGAGGGTTTCGCCGACGGTGAGGCGCGGGTTGAGGGAGGAATAGGGGTCCTGGAAGACCATTTGAACGCGGCGGTTGTAGGCGCGGCGCGCGGGGCCCTCAAGTGCGAGGACGTCAGCGCCTTCGAAGGCGAGGCTGCCGGCATCGGGGGTGTGGAGGCGGACGAGGCAGCGGGCGAGGGTGGATTTGCCGCAGCCGGATTCGCCGACGATGCCGAGGGTTTCGCCGCGGTGGACATCGAGGCTGACCTGTTCGACGGCATGAACGGCCTGGCGCGGGCGGCCGCGCAGGAGGTCGGCGAGGCTGCGTCGGGCGGGGAAGCGGCGGGTCAGGTTGCGGATGGCGAGCATGACGGTCATGCGGCGCGCACCGGCAGGCGGGCGGCGGCGTAGCAGGCGCTGCGATGCTGCGGTGCGACGTCGATAAGGGGGGGCCGGGTGGTGGTGCAGAGGTCTTCGACGAAGCTGCAGCGCGGCGCGAAGGCGCAGCCGGCGGTGGGGCGGTCGATCCGCGGAGGCTGGCCGGGGATGGGGACGAGCATGGCACGGGCGGCGCCTTCGCCGGGCATGGAGCGCAGCAACGCGTGCGTGTAGGCGTGCTGCGGGCGGAGGAAGACGTTATGCACGGAGCCGGTTTCGCAGAGGCGGCCGGCATACATGACGGCGACACGGTCGCAGGTCTCGGCGATGACGCCGAGGTCATGCGTTACCAAAACGAGGGACATGCCGAGGTCGGCCACGAGGCGGAGCAGCAGTTTGAGGATCTGGTCCTGGATGGTGACATCCAGCGCCGTGGTGGGTTCGTCGGCCAGCAGGAGGGCGGGGGCGGCGGCGAGTGCGATGGCGATCATGGCGCGCTGGCGCATGCCGCCGGAAAATTCGTGGGGGAACTGGTCAAGTCTGGTGGTGGGGGAGGCGATGCCGACGAGGCCGAGGAGTTCGACGGCGCGGCGGCGGCGGGCGGCAGTGTCGAGGGTGGTGTGGGCGGTCAGGACTTCGTCGATCTGCAGGCCGATGGGCAGCACCGGGTTGAGGGCGGACATCGGTTCCTGAAAGACGGTGGCGATCTGGCCGCCGCGGACGCGGCGGAGGTCTTCGGCGGGCATGGTGTGAAGATCGGCGCCGCGCCAGCGCACGGTGCCGGTGACGGCGGCGTTGGCGTGCAGGAGTTTGGGGATGGCGCGCAGCGTGACGGATTTGCCGGAGCCGGATTCGCCAACGATGCCGAGCACCTCGCCCGAAGCCACGCAGAACGACACACCATCGACCGCATGGACCGGGCCGCGCGGGGTGCTGAAGGTGACGCGCAGATCAACGACGTCGAGCAGGCTCATCGCTTGACCTCCAGCAGATCGGCCAGGCCATCGCCGGTGAGGGAGAAGCCGAGGCCGGCGATGACGATGACGGTGCCGGGGAAGAGGGCGATCCAGGGGGCGGTGGTGAAGAAGTTTTTGCCGTCGGCGATCAGCACGCCCCATTCGGCGGTGGGGGGCTGGGCGCCGAGGCCGAGATAGCCGAGGGAGGAGCCGAGCAGGATGGCGAGGGCCATCGCGGTGACGGCATAGACCAGCACGGGGCGGATGGCGTTGGGCAGGATGTGGCGGAACAGGATGCGGGGCGTGGAGTAGCCCAGCACCTTGCAGGCCGCGACATATTCGCCGTTTTTCTGCACCATCGCCTCGCTGCGCATCAGCCGCGCATAGGGCACCCAGCCAACGATGGTGATGGCGACATACATGTTGGCGAGGCCGGGCCCGAGGATGGCGACGATGGCGATCACCAGGACGAGGAAGGGGAAGGTGGCGACGAGGTCCATCAGACGGCCGATGACGGCGTCCGCGAGGCCGCCGTACCAGCCGATGAGCAGGCCGAGCAGGGCGCCGAGCGTGCCGGGGAAGAAGGTGGCGAAGACGGCGATTTGCAGATCGATCGCGGCGGCCGAGATGGAGCGGGACAGGAGGTCTCGGCCGAACTGGTCGGTGCCGAAGGGATGGGCCCAGGAGGGGGGGGCGAGGAGGGCAGAGAAGTCGAAGGCGAGCGGATCGTAGGGTGAAAACACATCGGGGGCGACGGCAAAGGCCACCATCAGCCCCAGAATGGCGAGGCCGCCGAGCAAGGGCGTGGGGGGGCGCTTCATCGGCCGACCCTGGGATCGAGCCACATCTGCACGAGATCGGTGAGCAGGAAGGCGAGGGAGACGAACACGGCGAGGGCGAGGGTCAGAGCCTGGATCACCGGGTAGTCGCGCGCGAAGATACTGTCGACCATCAGGCGGCCGACGCCGGGGACGGCGAAGACGGTCTCGGTGATGACGGCGCCGCCGAGGAGGGAGCCGATTTCAAGGCCAACCAGGGTGACGGTGGCGATGAGGGCGTTGCGCAGGACGTGACGCAGGAGGATGACGCTGCCGCGCAGCCCCTTGGCGCGGGCGAAATCGACATATTCGGCGTTGATGACGCCGAGGATCGCAGCGCGCAGGTTGCGCATCACGATGGCGGCGAAGCTGAGGCCGAGGGTGATTGCCGGGAGGAACAGATGATAGATGTGCTCCCACATCGTGTCGCCGTAGCCCCCGACCGGGAACAGGCGGAGCCAGGCGGCGAAGACGGTGAGCAGGACGAGGCCGACATAGAAGATCGGGCTCGACAGCCCGACCTGGAAGATGGCGCGGATCAGCAGGTCGGGCCAGCGGTTGGCGTTCAGCGCGGCGACGAAGGCGAGCGGCACGGCGGCGGCCAGCGCGAAGGCCACGGCGAGGCCGGTCAGCAGCATCGTCACCGGCAGCCGCTCGGCGATGAGACGGGTGACGGGAATGCGGAAGGCGAGCGAATCGCCAAGCCGCCCCGATGCGACGCCTTCGAGGAAGGCGACGAACTGGGCGAAGATCGACTTGTCCAGACCGAGGCTCGCGGTGAGGCGGGCCACCATCTCGTCCGTGCCGCGCTCGCCCAGCATCGCCATCACCGCGTTGCCCGGCAGCAGGCGGGCCAGCACGAAGACGGCGATGCCGATGAGCAGGAACGTCGGCACGATCTGGGCGAGGCGGGCAAGCAGCCACGCGCCGCGACTCATGCGGCGGGCCTCATGGGATATGACTCAAGGGACGATGCCGGACGGGCTACTTCGCGATCCTCTCGAAGTAGTTGTTGCCGAGCGGGATTTGGACAAAGCCGGTCACGTTCTTGCGCCACACCACGGGATAGGGGGTTTCGTACAGGAACAGGATCGGCGCCTCGTCGATGTAGATCTCCTGGATTTCCTTGTATTGGGCCTTGCGCTTGGCGGGGTCCACTTCCTCCTGGCTGGCGAGGTAGAGGGCGCTGGCTTTCTGGTTGGTCCAGCCCGAATGCAGCGCATGCACCGTGGGGAAATGGGCGAAGTAGGAGGTGATTTGCGAGGGGTCAGCGATGTCATCGGTCCAGGCGCCGTGGCGCATCTGGAATTCCTCGGCGCGGTAGCGCTTGACGTTGCTGGGATTGTCGAGTTGTTCGATCTTGAGGCGGACGCCGATCTGGCTCCACATCTGCTGGATCGTGGTGAGGTTGTTGGTGCTGTCCTGGTTGCCCGCGGTCATCATCACCGAGGCTTCGAAGCCGCCCGCAAACCCGGCTTCGGCGAGCAGCGCCTTGGCCTTGGCAAGATTATAGGGATAGAGCGGGCCGCCCATGATGTTGAGTGGCGTGGCGGAGGACATGAAGGATTGCAACGGCTTGCCGAGGCCGAGCGTGGTGATGGCGATCACCGCATCCTTGTTGACGGCGTAGTTGAGCGCCTGGCGGACCTTCTTGTTGGCGAGCGGGTTGTCGGTGCCGTTCCACAGCTTGTCCTTGCACATCAGGATCACGTAGGTGACCTTGGTGGAGGGCCACAGCTCCATCCGCAGATTGGGGTCGGCCTGAAGTTCCTTGACGCGGGAGAACGGCACGAACTCGGTGCCGTCGATCTCCCCGGCCTTGAGCTTGAGCAGGCGGGTGGCGTCCTCGGGGATGATCTGGAACTCGATTTCATCGAGCAAAGGCAGTGCCTGGCCGTCCGCCGCCTTGGCCCAGTAATGCGGATTGCGCTTGAAGACCATCTTCTGGCTGCGCTGCCACGAGGCGAGCATGAACGGGCCGGTGCCGATCGGCTGCTCGGCGAAGGCCTTGTATTTTGCGTCCTCGGTGGCCCCCGGGGTCGCCATATAGGGGCCTTCGGGGAGGATGCCGGTGTTGAACATCGCCAGCGCCGGCAGCAAGGTCGGGTCGGGGTGCTTGAGTTTCAGCACCACGGTCGACGGCTCCTTGGCTTCGATGCTGTCGATCGAGGCGACCATATCGGTCCAGGCGCCGTTTTTCGGGTTGCGCGCGCGATCGAGCGAGAACTTGACGTCCGACGCCTTGAGCGCTGCGCCGTCGGAGA
>CANFKS010000110.1 GCA_947447625.1 Rhodospirillales bacterium
CGCGGCCGAGCCCAGCACGATGCCGCCATACCCGGCCGGTGCCACCGCGCGGCCACGCACGGCGGGGCCGAAGCCGGGGTCGGTCCAGGTGACGGTGACAGAGCGGGCGGCGGCATCATGCTGGATGGCGAGCTGGCCTGCCGCCACGGCCGCGTCCAGCACGGCTTGCAGGGCGGTCGCGGCCGGTCGGGCCTGCAATCCGCCCGGCGCCGCCGCGGCCCGCCAGCGCAGGCGGGACTGGGCCTCCGCGGGAGAGAATTCGCTGACGTAAACCATGTCGGTCAGCCGCTTTGCCGCGAAATTGACCGTCCGTTGCCGCAAGGCGAGGGGCGCTGCGTCATAAACCAAAGGTTCCGCCGGCCCTGCCTGAGCCAGAACGGGCGTTCGATCAAACAGCGCCTCGCCCGGCACCGGCAACGCACGCACTCGCGGATCACTCATCTCTCGCACTCCCTGACGTCAGGCGTACAGTGCCAGCCCGCACGCCGAGGAGATAGAGGGGAGAGGAGGTTAGTCCGCGGCGCCCATCTTCTCGGCCAAGGCCGGCAAGCGCGCGCGGCGGCTGGGGGCGAGGGCGCGCTGCAGACGCTCAAGGTAAAGATAGATCACCGGCGTGGTGTACAGCGTCAGGATCTGGCTGAGCGCGAGCCCGCCGACCATCGCGAAGCCGAGCGGGCGGCGCAGTTCGGAGCCGGGGCCCTCGGTGAACATCAGGGGCAAACCGGAGAGCAGGGCGGCCATCGTGGTCATCATGATCGGCCTGAAGCGCATCAGGCAGGCCTCGCGGATGGCGTTGAACGGCGTTTCGCCATCCTTGCGCTCGGCCGAGATGGCGAAATCCACCATCATGATGCCGTTCTTTTTGACGATTCCGATCAGCAGGATGATGCCGATCAGCGCCACCAGGCTGAGGTCGTAGCCGAATGCCATCAGCATCAGCAGCGCACCCACGCCGGCCGAGGGCAAGGTGGAGAGGATGGTCAGCGGCAGGATGTAGCTTTCGTAGAGCACGCCGAGGATGATGTAGACCGTCACCAGCGCCGCCAGGATCAGATAGGGCGTGCTGGCGGTGGAGGCCTGGAACGCCTGGGCGGTGCCCTGGAAAGTGCCTTGCAGGGCCACCGGGGTGCCGATTTCGCGCACCGCCTTGTTGACCGCCTCGACCGCCTCGCCGAGGGCCATGCCCTGCGCGAGATTGAACGAAAGCGTCACCGCGGGGAACTGCATCTGATGGCCGATCGACAGCGGCGCGACCTTGGTGCTGTCGATCTTGACGAAGGTCGAGAGCGGCACGGCCTGGCCGGTGTTGGAGCGGACGAACAGCTTGTCGAGCACGGCGAGGCTGCCGCGTTCCTCGGGCAGCACCTCCATGATGAGCTTGTAGGTGTTGATCTGGGTGAAGTACTGCGTAACCTGGCGCTGGCCGATCGCGTCATACAGCGTGTCGTCGATCACCTGGGGCTGGATGCCGAAGCGGGAAGCGGCGTCGCGGTCGATGGTGATCACCGCGGTGGCCCCGCCGGATTGCTGGTCGGTCGCGACATCGCGCAGCTCGGGCAGCGATTTCAGCTTGCCCAGAACCCTGGGTGCCCAGGTATAGAGTTCGCCCACATCGGGGTGCTGCAAGGTATATTGATACTGGGTTTTTGAGGCCCGCCCGCCGACCCGAACGTCCTGACCGGCCTGCAGGAACAACTGGGCGCCCTCGACTTTGGCGAGTTTGGGCCGCAGCCGGGCGATCACCTGCTGGGCGGTGGCGTGGCGTTCCTCCCAAGGCTTCAGCGAAATGTAGAACTGGCCGTTGTTGCCGGTCCGCCCGCCGCCGGAGCCGACGTTGGAGGAGTAGTTCTCGATCGCCGGATCGGATTGCAGAACCTTGCCGAGTTCAAGCTGGAGCCGCGTCATTTCCCGGAAGGAGACATCCTGCGCGCCCTCGGAGATGCCGATGATCACGCCGTTGTCCTGCTCGGGGAAAAACCCCTTGGGGATCGTCACATAGAGATAGCCGGTGACGCCGAGGGTGCAGAAAAACACCAGCAGCGTGATGAACTGAAAGCGCAGCGCGATATCGAGCGTGCGGCGATAGCCGGCCAGCAGCAGATCGAAGCCGCCCTCGATGATGCGGTAGATCAGCCCGTGCTTGCTGTCGCCATGGTGCAGGAAGCGCGAGCACATCATGGGCGTCAGCGTCAGCGACACGATGGCCGACACGACCACGGCGATCGACACGGTGACGGCAAATTCGCGGAACAGCCGGCCCACGATGCCGCTCATCAACAACAGCGGGATGAACACCGCGATGAGCGAGGCGGAGATCGAAATGATGGTGAAGCCGATTTCGCCCGCGCCTTTGATCGCTGCATCCATCGGGTTTTCGCCGTCCTCGATGTGACGGAAGATGTTTTCCAACATCACGATCGCATCGTCGACCACGAAGCCGACCGAGATCGTCAGCGCCATGAGCGAGAGGTTGTCGAGCGAATAATCCAGCAGATACATCACCGCGAATGTCCCCACCAGGGCGATCGGCACGGTGACGGAGGGGATGATGGTTGCCCATAGATTGCGCAGGAACAGGAAAATCACCATCACCACCAGGGCGATGGACAGCACGAGGGTGAATTTCACCTCCTCGACCGAGGCGCGGATGGTGGTGGTCCGGTCCATCACGACGCTGACATGCACCGATGGCGGGATGGCCGATTGCAGGCGGGGCAGCTGGGCGCGAATGAGTTCGACGGTCTCGAGGATATTGGCGCCGGGCTGCTTGAAGATGACGAGCTGGACGCCGATTTTGCCGTTCTGATGGCCGACCTGGAGCATGTTCTCAGCCTCGTCGATCGCCTGCCCGATGTCGCGCACGCGGATCGGCGCGCCGTTGCGGTAGGCAAGCACGAGGTTGTTGTAGTCGGCGGCTTTGACCAGCTGGTCATTGGCATAGACGGTGAAACTGCGGCGCTCGCCGTCGATCGTGCCTTTGGGGCTGTTGGCGGTCGAGACGAACAGCGTCGTGCGCGCGTCCTCCAGCGTGAGGCCCATGGCGGCGAGACGGGCGGGATCGATCTGCACCCGCACGGCGCGCTTGCGTTCGCCGCCGATGAACACCTGGCTGACGCCTTTGATGGTGGAGATCTGCTGCGCCAGGATGTTGTCCGCCCAATCATCGGTTTCGATAATCGGCAGTTCGTCGGATTGGACGGCCAGGATCAGGATCGGGCTGTCCGACGGGTTGACCTTCCAGAACGTCGGCGGCGAGGGCAGGTTGCGCGGCAACTGGCCGGTCGCCGAGGTCATCTTCGCCTGCACGTCCAGTGCTGCGGCGTCGATGTTGCGGTCGAGGTCGAACTGGATGGTGATCGAGGTCGCGCCGAGCACCGAGGTCGATGTCATCTGCGCAACACCCGGGATCTGCGCGAATTGCCGTTCGAGCGGCTGCGCCACGGCGGTGGCCATGGTTTCGGGGCTCGCGCCGGGGAAGCGGGCGTTGACGTTGATTGTCGGGAATTCGACGCGCGGCAAGGGCGCGATCGGCAGCAGCGGGTAGGCGGCCAACCCCACCAGCACGATCGCTGCCATAAACAGCGAGGTGCCGACCGGGCGGCGGATGAACGGGGTGGAGATGCTCATGGGCGATGCTCTCGCTGCGTTCGAAAGAGGGGGGCTGAAAAGCGGGTCAGCTGGCCGGTTTGGCTTGGCTCGGCACGACGCGCGCGCCGTTTTGCAGGCGGGATTGGCCATTGACCACCACCTGCATGCCCGCCTCGACACCGGAGGTGATGATCACGGTCTGCCCGTCATCCTGGCCGATTTTCACCGGGGTGAGTGCAGCGGTGTTGTCGGGCTTGATGACGAAGACATAGAGGTTATTGGGGCCACGCTGCACGGCGATGGACGGAACCGTCAGCACCCCCTTCTGCACGTCGGCCTGCAGCCGGGCGTAGATGAATTGACCCGGCCATAATTTCGTGTCCGCGTTGCTGAAGCGCGCCTTGAGCTTGATCGTGCCGGTGGCGACGTCAACCGTGTTGTCGATGGTGATCAGTTCGCCGGCGGCCAGTTGGGTTTTGTCGTCGGCCGAATGGGCGGTGACGAGCAGCTTGCCCTTCGCCATGCCGGCGCGGATGGCGGGCAGGCTATCCTGCGGCAGGTTGAACACCACGGCGATCGGCTTGGTTTGCGCGATCGTGACGATGCCGACGCCGGTTGTGTCGGCGGCGCGCACGACATTGCCGGGATCGATCAGCCGCAGGCCCATCGTGCCGTCGAACGGGGCAATGAGGGTGGTGTAGTCGAGATTGACCTTGGCCGCGGCGATCAAGGCGTCATCGGCCTTGATCGTCGCTTCGAGGACGCGAACCGCCGCCGCGCGGGTGTCGACGGTCTGCTGCGGGGTGGATTGCGTGCGCGCGAGTTCGACCGAGCGGGCGAGATCGAGTTTCGCATTGGCAAGCTGTGCCTCGTCCTGTGTGCGCTTGGCGCTGGCCTGGTCGAGGGCGGCCTGGTAGGGGCGGGGATCGATCAGGGCGATCGGGTCGCCGCGCTTGACCTCCTGGCCCTCCTCGAAGAGCACTTTTTCGAGGGTGCCATCGACGCGGCTGCGCATCAGCGCGACCTGCATGGCCTGAACGGCGCCGATATTGCGCAGCAGGATCGGCACATCCGCCCGTGCGACGCTCGCGACCGTGACCGGAACCGCCGGTGGGCCGGCCGGCGGTGTCACGCCAGATGGGGTCACGCCAGATGGGGTGGCGCCAGATGGGGGGGTTTGTCCAGCAGCGGGCAGCGCAAGCATGGCCCCGGCCATAACCGCCCATGCCAACCGCCGCATCCCTGATCCGTCCGCACGTCCCACCATTCTCATCCCTGTCACCGCCGCATCCGACGCCATGAAAACAAGCAAAAGCCGACGCGCACGCGCCGGCTCCCGGATCGTTCACATCCCCTTATTGCGCAAGAGTGTGGCCGATTGTTCCCGCCCGATCCAGGGCGAAATCATGATAAAACGGCAGGATGCGGCGCGACAGGGTGATTTAATGTCGAAAACCGTCGCGCAGCGGTTCGTGGCCCGCCCGATCCGCCCTCCTATGGCGCGATCCGTCCGGCAATCGCGGCACAATCAGGGGCTCCGGCGGGGACAAGCCCGTCGGAGCCCCTGCGGCGAGGCGCACGACAAACCGAATATCTCAGGCGGCTTTGAGAAGATCGGCTGCCTTTTCGCCAACCATGATCGAGGGGGCATTGGTGTTGCCCGACGGCATGGTGGGGAATATCGAGGCATCCGCGATGCGCAACCCGCTGATCCCATGAACCCGCAGATGGTCGTCCACGACCGCGTTCGGCCCGGGCGCCATGCGGCAGGTGCCGATCGGGTGATAGGCGGTCTCGGCGCGGGTGCGGATCCAATGCTCGATTTCGTCGTCGGATTGGATGTCGGAGCCGGGCAGGAATTCATCGCCGCGATACTGATCCATCGGACCCGTTTCGACGATCTTGCGCATCATTTTGAAGCCTTCGACCGCCGTGATGCGGTCAACCAACTCGTCCAGGAAGTTGAAGCGGATGGCCGGCTGGTCCTTGGGGTTGGACGAGCGGATATGGATCGAGCCCAGGCTTTCCGGGCGCAGCTGGTAGCACGACAGGGTGAAGCCCGGCCAATCCTGCAGGCGGCGGGTTTTGCGGTCCTTCACGACGTAGGGGACGATATGCATCTGCACGTCCGGGCTGTCCATGTCGGGGCGGGTCTTGAGGAAGGCGAGCAGCGGGGCGGAGGGCAGGCTCATGAAACCGCCGCGGGTGGTGAGGAATTTCAGGAACTGGAACCCTCTGCGCAGCAGACCGTCCATCCGCTCGTTATACGAAACCCCCGGCACCTTGATGCGCCACTGGGCCCAGGCATTGAGATGGTCGCGGAAGTTCTCGCCCACGGCCGGCAGGTCATGCAGCACTTCGATGCCGTGCTGGCCCAGCACATCGGGCCGGCCGATGCCGGAGAGTTCGAGGATTTGCGGCGAGCCGATGGCGCCGGAGCAGAGAATGACTTCCCGGCCCGCGCGTTCCTCGATGATCTGCCCGCCCACTTCGTAGCGCACGCCCACGCATTTCTTGCCTTCGAGGATGACCTTATGGGTCATCGCCTCGGTCACCACGCGCAGATTGGGGCGGGACATCGCGGGGCGCAGGTAGCAATGCGCCGTGCTCATGCGCCGGCCATTGCTGATGGTGGTCTGGGTTTTGACGATGCCTTCCTGGTCCGGCCCGTTGTAGTCGGCGTTGCGCTTGAAGCCGGCAGCCTCGCCGGCGGCAAAAAGCGCGTCATAGAGCGGGTTTTCGTCGTCCTGGACCGACACGCGCAGCGGCCCGCCGGTGGCGCGCTGGGGGCCGGCCGCGCCCTCGAAATGCTCCATCCGCTCGAACACCGGCAGCACATCTTCCCACGCCCAGCCGCGATTGCCGAACTGGGCCCAGGTGTTGAAGTCGATCGGCTGGCCCCGGACATAGACGAGGCCATTGATCGAGGACGAACCGCCGAGCAGCTTGCCGCGCGGGACCGGGATTTCCCGGTTGTGGGTGCCGGGTTCGGGGTCCGAGCGGAAGCACCAATTGGCGGCGGGGTTGTCGATCAGGAGGCCGAAACTGGCCGGCATCCAGGAATAGGGATGGCTCGCTTTGCCGGCTTCGAGGAGGAGCACACGAATGCCGGGGTTCTCGGTCAGGCGAGCGGCCAATGCGGCGCCCGCCGAGCCGGCGCCGACGATGATGTAGTCCTGTTTGGCTTCGATGCTCATGGGGGCGCGTTTCCGGTGATTGACTTGGGAGCGAGCCTAGCACCGTGGAATCGGCGAGGGCAAACCGGGAGCCGCCCATCGCACCAAATAAACCGGCCGCACCCCATAAAAGGGCGGCGGAACCGATCGGGTTCGCGCCGCCCCATTATTGGCAGGCGTGGTCTGTCAGAGATGGATCTTGAGCTTGTCCGCGATCACGCCGATCACGCCTTTGCGGAAGGCGATCACGCAGGCGATGAAGATCACGCCCTGGATCACCGTGACCCAGGCGCCGGCCTGGGCGAGATAGTTTTCCATTGCCGTTGCAATCAGCGCGCCCATCACCGGGCCGAAGATGGTGCCGAGGCCGCCGAGCAGCGTCATCAGCACGACTTCGCCCGACATGGCATTGTGCACATCGGTCAGCGTCGCGATGCCGAAGACGAGGGATTTGGTGCCGCCGGCCAGGCCCGCCAGCGCGCAGGAGATGATGAAGGCGGCGAGCTTGTAGCTGTCGGTGCGGTAGCCGAGCGAGGTGGCGCGGGGCTCGTTTTCGCGGATCGCCTTGAGGATCTGCCCGAACGGGGAATGCACCACGCGATGCACCAGCAGGAAGCCGAACAGGAACAGCACCGCCACCACGGCATACATTGCAAGGTCGGATTGCAGGGAAAACAGCCCGAACAGCTTGCCGCGGGGGATTTGCTGGATGCCGTCCTCGCCGCCGGTGAACGGCGCCTGGAGGCAGAAGAAATATGCCATCTGGCCGAGTGCCAGGGTGATCATGGCGAAGTAGATGCCCTGGCGGCGGATGGCGAGCCAGCCGAACACGGTGCCGAGCAGGCCGCCGGCGATGGTGCCGGCCAGAATGGCCAGTTCAGGCGTGAACCCCCAGGCCTTGGCCGCATAGCCCGCGACGTAGCCGCCCATGCCGAAATAGGCGGCGTGGCCGAACGAGAGCAGGCCGACATAGCCGATCAGCAGGTTGAAGGCACAGGCGAACAGCGCAAAGCACAGCACCTTCATCAGGAACACGGGGTAAAGCACGAAGGGTGCGCCCGCGACGAGCACCACCATGACAAGGAACGCGATGGCCTGGGGGCGGGAAAATCCGAACATCGCTCAGGCCCCCTTGCCGAACAGACCGGCCGGTCGGACCAGCAGCACGATCACCATCACCACGAAAATCACCACCGAGGAGCCCTGCGGATAGAACACCTTGGTCAATCCCTCGATCACGCCGAGGCCAAAGCCGGTGACGATGGAGCCGAGGATCGAGCCCATGCCGCCGATCACCACCACGGCAAACACGGTGATGATGAAATTGGCGCCCATGTTGGGATTGACCGAGTAGATCGGCGCCGCCAGCACGCCCGCGAAGGCGGCCAGCGCCACGCCGCCGGCATAGGTCAAGGTGATCATGCGCGGCACGTTGATGCCGAAGGCCTGCACCAGCGGCGCGTTCTCGGTGGCCGCGCGCAACGTCGCGCCGATCGAGGTTTTTTCGATCACGAGCCAGGTGATCAGGCACATGATCGCCGAGGCCAGCACCACCCAGCCGCGATAGATCGGCATGAACATGAAGCCGAGATTGGCCGCGCCCTGCAGGATCGAGGGGATCGGGTAGGGCACGCCGGAGGAGCCGAATTCATTGCGCGCCAGGCCCTCGATCACCAGCGCGAGCCCGAAGGTGAGCAACAGGCCGTAGAGGTGATCGAGTTTGTAGAGCCGGGAGATAAACGCTTTTTCCAGCACGACACCGAAGGCACCGACCACGAGCGGCGCCAGGATCAACGCCGCCCAGTAGTTGATGCCCAGAAAATTCAGCAGCCCCCAGGCCACGAACGCCCCCAGCATAAACAAGGCGCCATGCGCGAAGTTCACGATGTTCAGCATGCCGAAAATCACGGCAAGGCCGAGCGAGAGGAGGGCGTAGAACGCGCCATTGATCAGGCCGAGCAGCAATTGGCCGAACATCAGGGGCGCAGGATAGCCGAGGATCATGAACATGGGGGCTGCCGAATTCCGCGTCAGGACTTGAGGAAGTAGCAGGTGCTCTGCGAGAGCGGCTTGTAGGCGTCTTCGCCCGAGGTGGTTTGCAGCAGGTTGTAATAATCCCACTTCGCCTTGCTCTCGGACGGCTTCTTGACCTGGAACAGATAGGCCGGGAACATGCCGCGGCCATCCTTGCGGATCGAGCCCTGGAAGCATTCATCGACAACCGGCATCGCCTTCATGCGATCCGCGATGGCCGAGCCGGACGCCTTGGCGGCGGGCACGCCCATGTCGGTCACGGCCTTGAGGAAGTGCAGTGCTGCCGAATAATTGCCGGCGTGGATCATGTTCGGGTAGTTGTTGGGCGAGCGCGGCACGAAGCGCTTGGTGAAGGCGCGCGTCTTGTCGTTCATGTCCCAGTAGAAGCTCTCGGTCAGGGTCAGGCCCTGCGCCACGTCGAGGCCGAGGGCATGCACGTCGGTGATGAACATCAGCATGGTGGCGATGCGCATCGTGATGCCGAATTCCTTGGCCTGCTTGACCGAGTTCACGGTGTCGCCGCCCGCATTGGCGAGGCCGAGAACCTTGGCGCCGGAGGATTGGGCCTGGAGCAGGAAGGACGAGTAGTCCGTGGTGCCGGGGAACGGGTAGGCGACCGAACCGGTCACCTTGCCGCCTGAGGCCAGGACCATCGCGGTGGTGTCGGATTGGAGCTGCTTGCCGAAGGCGTAATCGGCGGTGATGAAGTACCAGCTGTCGCCGCCGGCCTTCACGGTGGCGCCGCCGGTGGATTTGGCGAGCATGTAGGTGTCGTAGATGTAGTGGATCACGCTCGGCGCGCAGGCCCCGTTGGTGAGTTCGGCCGAGGCGGAGCCGATGTTGAGGTGCAGCTTGTTGCGCGCCTTGGCGACGCCAGCGACCGCGAGGCCGACCGAGGAGGTCGGCACATCCATGATCACGTCAACGCCGTCACGGTCGAACCACTGGCTGGCAAGCTGGGCGCCGAGGTCGGGCTTGTTCTGGTGGTCGGCGCTGATGACCTCGACCTTGAAGCCTTTGGAGGCGAATTCGTCGACCGCCATCTGCACGGCGGCGACCGAGGAGGTGCCGCCGGTGTCGCGATAGGGGCCGGACTGGTCGTTCAGCAGGCCGATCTTGATGGTGCCGGTGGCCTGGGCGCGGGCGCTGTGCCCGGCGAGCGGAAGCGTGGCGCCTGCGGCGGCGGTGCCGATCAGGCTGCGGCGGCTCAATGTCATGATCATGGTCTCCTTGATGTGCGGTCAGGCTTTGATCAGCGGGCAGGCGCCGTCCTTGATCGGGCGGAATGCCTGATCGGACGGGGTGGTTGCCATCACCTTGTAGTAGTCCCACGGGCCCTTGGATTCGGAGGGTTTCTTGACCTCGAACAGGTAGGAGGGATGCAGCTTGCGGCCATCGGGGCGGATGATGCCGGCGCCGAACACATCGTCATCGGCCGGCATCGCCTTGAGGCGGGCGGTGGTGAGCGCGCCGTCCTTCTTGGCTTCGGCGATGCCCATGGCTTCGGCGGCCTTGAGGTAATGCAGCACCGAGGAATAGGTGCCGGCCTGGGCCATGCCGAGGCGGCGTTCGGGCACGCGCTTGCGGATGCGGGCCGAGAAGGCGCGGGTGCGCTCGTTGAGGTCCCAGTAGAAGCTCTCGGTGCAGGCGAGGCCCTGGGCCACGGCGAGGCCGAGGGAGTGGATGTCGGAGATGAACACCAGCAGGCCGCCGAGGGTCTGGGTGATGCCGAATTCCTTGGCCTGCTTGATGCAGTTGATGGTGTCCGCCCCCGCATTGGCGAGGCCGATCACCTTGGCGCCGCTGGCCTGGGCCTGCAGCAGGTAGGACGAGAAATCGGTGGTGGCGGGGAAGGGTGTTGCCACCTTGCCGACCACCTTGCCGCCGGCCGCCTCGACGAAGCCGCTCACATCGCGGGTCAGGGCATGGCCGAAGGCGTAGTCGGCCGTGATGAAGAACCACGACGTGCCGCCCGCGCCAACCAGCGCGCCGCCGGTGGAGCGGCCGAGCATGAACGTGTCGTACACCCAATGGAGGGTGTTGGCGTTGCAGCGGATGCCGGTGAGGTCCGACGTCGCGCCGCCCGAGTTGATGTAGACCTTGTTTTTGTCGCGCGCGACCTCGGAGGCGGCGAGCGCCACGGCGGAGGAGCCGCCTTCGACGACGATGTCCACGCCATCGCGGTCATACCATTGGCGGGAGATGCCGGCGCCGATATCGGGCTTGTTCTGATGATCGCCCACCAGGATTTCAACGGCGTAGCCCTTGGACGCCACGCCGAAATCCTCGACCGCCTGGCGCGCGGCTTCGACCGCGAGGGGGCCTACGATATCCTGGTAGGGCCCTGCCAGATCGGTGAGCACGCCGATTTTGAGGGTTGGCTTCTGCGCGCGGGCCGCGGCCAGGGGAACCGTGCTGGCGGCGGCTGAGGCAATCAGCGTACGGCGGGAAATCGTCATTGTCGGTCGCCTCCTTGTCGTGCCGGTTATGATCCCCTCGCGGGGCCGGCTTGGGGGTATCGAATGCGGCTAGACGCCGAGATAGGTGTGCAGCTTGTCCATGTTGGCCGCGAGGTCGTGGTTGGGGATCATGTCGATCACCCGCCCATGTTCCATCACGAAATGCCGGTCGGCCACGGTGGCGGCGAAGCGGAAATTCTGCTCGACCAGCAGCACGGTGAAGCCGCGCTTTTTGATTTCGCGGATGGTGCGGCCGATCTGCTGGACGATCACCGGGGCGAGGCCCTCGGTCGGCTCGTCGAGCAGCAGCAGCTTGGCGCCGGTGCGCAGGATGCGGGCGATGGCCAGCATCTGCTGCTCGCCGCCGGACAGCTTGGTGCCCTGGCTGCCCGCGCGGTCCTTGAGGTTGGGGAACAGGGCATAGATCGTCGCCAGATCAAGCCCGCCCGGCGCGATCACCGGCGGCAGCATGAGGTTTTCGGTCACGCTGAGGGAGGCGAAAATGCCGCGCTCCTCCGGACACAGCGCGATGCCGGCGCGCGCAATGAGGTCCGAGCGCAGGTCGATCGTCTCGGCGCCCTTGAACGTCACGCTGCCTTCGCGGCGCGGCACCAGGCCCATGATGGATTTCATGGTGGTGGTTTTGCCCGCGCCGTTGCGGCCGAGCAGGGTGACGACCTCGCCTTCCTTCACGTCGAAATCGACGCCGTGCAGGATGTGGCTTTCGCCGTACCACGAATTCAGGCCGCGCACTTCAAGCATCGGTCGTCCCCAGATAAGCCGCGATCACGTCGGGGTTTTTGGACACCGCGGCATAATCGCCCTCGGCCAGCACCTGGCCGCGGGCAAGCACGGTGATGGTGTCGCACAGCCCCTCCACGACGGAGAGATTATGCTCGACCATCAGGATCGTGCGGCCTTTGCGGATGCGCCGGATGAGCGCCACGATGCGATCGACATCCTCATGCGCCATGCCGGCGGTGGGTTCGTCGAGCAGCAGCATCTCGGGTTCGAGCGCAAGCGTGGTGGCGATTTCGAGCGCGCGCTTGCGGCCATAGGACAATTCGGCGGCCGGGGTGTCGACATAGTCGGACAGGCCGACGTCGTCGAGCAAAGCGCGGGCGCGCTCGTCATAGACCGACAGCACATCCTCCGAGCGCCAGAAATCGAAACTGCCGCCGCGGGCGCGCTGCAAGGCGAGGCGCACATTGACCAGCGATGTGAGATGCGCGAACACCGCAGAGATCTGGAAACTGCGCACCAGGCCGAGACGCGCGACATCGGCCGGCTTGAGGCCGGTGATGTCGCGTCCCTTGAACAGGATGTTCCCGCGCGAGGGCGGCAGAAATTTGGTCAACAGGTTGAAACACGTGGTCTTGCCGGCCCCGTTGGGGCCGATCAGGGCGTGAATCGTGCCGGTCCGCACGGTCAGGCTGACGTCATTGACGGCAACGAATCCGCGGAACTCCTTGGTCAGACCTGTCGTAGCCAGGATGGTGTCTGACACCCCGGGCGTCTCCTTGCATTTTTATGGCCGTAAGAACCCCCCATTTGCATATCAGAGTCCCGTATGCAAGCGGTCTTACGCAGCGGCGATGCGACACGCCGGGCCAGGCACCGCCGCGGCCACCGGGGTGCGACGCATCGCCAAG
>CANFKS010000111.1 GCA_947447625.1 Rhodospirillales bacterium
CCCGCCAGCGTCAACTTGTCCCGAAACACAAGCGCCCGCTCCAGCCCGTTCCCGTTGAACCACAACCCGGTGTAATGCACCCCCGGCCGCGGCGTGAACCCTTGCACTGTCGCCTCCGCATCCGCCCATCCCGGCACCAGCCGCGTATTGACGAACGAACACACCTGGATATGCGTCAGCCCCGTCTCTGCCAGCGCCTCGATCAGCCGGATCTTCTCCGAGGTCGCAATCGGCCCCGGTTCGATCTGGAATCCCTCGCGCGGCCCTTCCTCGCGGATATCAACGAATGCAGGATAATCGCTCATGATCTCGCAACCTTCTTATTGAACCGGCGCCGCCTGCGGCCCGCGCACCAGCCGCCCCGGCAATGCGCCGGTCGCCACCCCCTCACGATACGTCACCTGCCCGTGTTGAACAGTGGCCACATAGCCTACGGCCCCCTGCCACAACCGCCGCCCACCCGCGGGCAGATCGAACTTCATCACCGGTCGCTCCAGCGCCAGCCTCTCCCAGTCGATCACATTGAGATCCGCCCGCAACCCCGGCGCAATCACCCCGCGGTCGAACAAGCCCACTGCATGCGCCGTATCCGAGGTCTGCCGCCGCACCAACTCCGCCAGATCGAACCGCCCGTGTGACCGGTCCCGCCCCCAATACGTCAACAGGAACGTCGGAAAACTACCATCTGATATAAACCCGACATGCGCCCCGCCATCCGACAGCCCAACGATGGCATTGCGATGCGACAACATCTCATGTGCCGCATCCAGCGTATAATCCGCAAAATTCACCAACGGCGCGAAAATGAAATTCCGCCCTTCATCCGCCGTCAGCATGTCATATGCCACCTCGGCCGCCGTCCGCCCCTCGCGCCCGGCAATCGCGGTAATCGAATCCCGCTCTGCCGGCTCGTAGTTCAATGGATCGCCAAACGCGAACATCCGCTCAAACCCCAGCCGGCGCAGCAGCGGGAAATTGCTCCCCTCATAGGGATCCTCCGCCAGAATCGCCGCCCGAACCTCTGGCCGCCGCATTGCTGCCGCCCGCTCCTCCGCCGGCAGATGGGCGAGCGTTTTATACGTCGGCGTCCCCGCAAACGGATTCTGGCTTCCCAACAACCCGAACAAAATTCCGATCGGCCGCGGCGGAAACACCGGCCTTATGGCGTGCCCATCCGCCGCCGCCTGGTCCGAAAACGCCAGCAGCTTCTTGTATGCCTCGGGCCGGTCATGCCGCTGCCCGAGCGAAAACACCAACGGCCGCCCCGATGCCTCGACGATGCGCCGCACCATCGCGAACTCCGTCTCGACATCCGGCATATTCCAGTCCGACACCAGCTCGATCATGCCGGATCCCGCATCCCGGATGCCGAGCGCAATGCCGAGCAACTCATCCTCCTGCGCCCGCAGGCTGGGCGTCGGGTCCCCCGCCAATGTCTTGTGGCTGATCGTGCGCGACGTGGAGAACCCAAACGCCCCCGCCCGCATCGCCTCCTCGGCCATCGCCCGCATCTGCGCGATGTCCTCCTGCGTCGCATTCTCCAGCCGCAACGCCCGCTCGCCCATCACATAAACCCGCAACGCCGCATGCGGCAGCTGCGCGCAGATATCGATATCCCGCGGCCGGGCCTCCAGCGCATCGAGATACTCCGCGAAACTCTCCCAGGTGAAATCCAACCCCTCATGCAGCGCCGGCCCGGGAATATCCTCCACCCCCTCCATCAAGGCGATCAACGTGTCCCGGTCCTGCGGTTTCACCGGCGCGAACCCCACCCCGCAATTGCCCATCACCGCCGTCGTCACGCCATGCAACGCCGAGGGCGCCAGATGCGAATCCCATATCGCCTGGCCGTCGTAATGCGTGTGGATATCGACAAACCCCGGCGTCACGATTTTGCCGGCCGCATCGATCTCCTCCCGCCCTGCCGCCAGCCCCGGCCCCACCGCCGCGATCCGTCCGTCCTTTACCCCCACATCGGCGACAAATGGCGCAGCCCCGGTCCCGTCATAAACGGTCCCATTGCGGATCACGAGATCGAAGCCCATCGGACACTCCTTCCAGCCAGAAACAAAACCCTCTCCTCGCCGTGCGGCAAGGAGGAGGGCAGGGGGGTCAGCGCAACCGGCCAATCGCCGCCAGCGTCGCCTCGGTCTTTTCCAGCGGCACCATATGCCCGGCCTCGGGGATGATCACCAGCGCCGAGCCGGCAATCCCCTCCTTCCACGCATGGGCATAGGGCGCCGGAAACAGCCGATCACTCGCCCCCCACACCAGCACCGTCCTCGCCTTGATCCGATACATCCGGTCCTTCAATCCGCGTTCTGGGATCGGAAACAGGAACTTCCCCGCCATTCCCAACTGCCGAGAATTGTTCACCAGGAACGGGATCAGGAACGCCGGATCGTTCATGTTGCCACCCTGCGCCCCGGCCATCATCGCCTTGCCGGCCTCCGCGTCATGAAACATGTATTCCGGAAACTCCCGCGGCATCAGCGTGAAGATGTCCGGCACCGGATGCGCATCGAGCCACAAGCCGGCCGGACAAATCAGCGCCATCCGATCCACATCGTTGGGCGCAATCGCCGCCATTTCGGCCGCGATCATCCCCCCGAGCGAATGCCCGACCAGCAACGGCCGGCTCATCCCCAGCTTCTCCAGCACATCGAACGTATGGAGCGTCACCTCCAACATATCGTGGATATTGTCGCTGTCGTCGCTCTCGCCGTACCCCGGCAATTGCGGCGCCCGAACATGATAGGACTGCGCCAACGCCTTCAGGAACGGATTATCCGCACTGACCCCGCCTGCCGCATGCAGGAAGAGCAGATCTGGGCCCTCGCCCCCCTCGAATACATTGATCGAACCGGCGCGGGTGCTGATTTTACGGGATGTGATCATTGCGCAGGCACCATGTCCGGGGTTGCGACAGGCAACGGCGCCGGGATCGCCCGCTGTGCCAGCGGCTTGCACCAGAACCGCCCATCCTCCTTCCACTCCGGCCACATGTCCTGCAAATGCGGCATCACCTTCTCCGCAAACAGCTTCGTCGAATACTGACACAACGCCTTCGGCATATTCCCGACATGCATCAGCAGAAAAATATTGCCGACCCGGAGCGACTTGATCAATTCCTCGAACCTCTGCCGCACTGTTTCCGGCGAGCCCGCAATCACATGCCCGCCCTCCACCAGGTCCTTCCACGTCATGTTCGTGTAGGTCGGCCGCATATATTGGTTCAACGCCCCGGTCTGGATCGTCTTGATCGTCCGATATCCCGGCGCATCCGCGAACCCCGGATACACATGCAAACACCGATTGTAGAAATAGAACGCATATTCCGAATAAAGCCGCTCCGCCTCCTCGTCGGTCTCCGCCACAAACACCGTCTGCGCAAACCCCGCCCGATATGGCGAATTGTCCACCTCGCGCTCCGCCACCCGCCGCCAATACCCGTCCATCAGCGCCTTGGCGCGCAAATACCCCGAAAAACTCAGATACGAATACGAATACGTATTATCCACGCAGAAATCATAGGTCTCGACCGACCCGCCACCCGGAATGTGAATCGGCGGATGCGGCGTCTGCAACACATTCGGCCAGATGTTCACATGGCGCAGCTTCGTATACCGCCCATTGAACGCAAACGGCGTCTTCTCCGTCCACGCCCGAATGATCAACTCATGCGCCTCAGCATATTTCTCGCGCGTCAGCCCCGGAATCGTCCCATAACAGAAATTCGTGTCCATCGACGTACCCACCGGAAACCCGCCGACAAACCGCCCTCCCGTCATGATGTCCAACATGGCGAACTCCTCCGCCACCCGCAGGGGCGGATTGTAGAGTGCGATCGAATTCCCCAGCACCACCACCGCCGCCTTCGACGTCCGCCGCGCCAACGACGCCGCCATGATATTCGGCGACGGCATCAGGCCATACCCGTTCTGGTGATGCTCGTTGATCCCCACCCCATCAAACCCGAGCTGATCCGCATACTCCAGCAAATCCAGATAATCATTGTAAACATCATGGCACTTCACCGGATCAAACAGCGCCTGATCGATGTCCACCCACACCGAGCGATTGGTCTCCCGGAAATCATCCGGCAAATGCGGCCACGGCATCAAATTGAACCACGTGAACTTCATGCCCGTCCCTCCATGATTGTATTACGGCTTGCTGCCGCTTGCGCCGACAGCCTGCGACATCACACGCCATTCGTCCAGCGGGGGCGCGCAAGCCACCCAAGCCCCGAACCCGCGTCCGTTGACGATGGTGTCCAACGAATGAGGTCCAGGGGATCATCCCCTGGCGGGGTCGAGGGGCAGAGCCCCTCGCCTTAATTGCCTTGACCGCCCCGCGCCCGGATCAATGCCCCGCGTTGGCGCCGGAGAAGTCGGGCGCTGCGAGGCCGGAGGCGGCGAGTTGATCCACCAGGGCGGCTTTCAGGCGGTCCAGCCCCGCTTCCGAATGGGCTTCGCAGCGTGCCACCAGCACGGCCTGGGTGTTGGAAGCCCTGAGCAACCACCATCCGTCGTCGGTCAGCACGCGAACCCCGTCGGTTTCCGCCACGTTCGCCCCATCGCGACGCAGCCGCGCCGCGACGTCCTCGATCACGGCAAACTTGCGCACATCGTCGCAGTTGAACCGCAACTCCGGCGTGTTGACGACTTGTGGCAACGCCCGCCGCACGTCGGATAGCGTGCCCGCCATGCGCGCCACGATCCCCAACAGCCGCACCCCGGCGTAGAGCGCGTCGTCGAAGCCGTACCACTTGTCGTTGAAGAAGATATGCCCCGACATCTCCCCCGCCAGCGGACACCCGGTTTCGGCCATTTTCGCCTTGATCAGCGAATGCCCGGTCTTCCACATCAGCGGCACGCCGCCGGCCCGCCCGACCTCGTCGAACAACACCTGGCTTGCCTTCACATCCGCGATGATCGTCGCCCCCGGATGCGTCTTCAACACATCGCGCGCCAACACCACGAGCAACTGGTCGCCGAACATCATGGTGCCGCTGTCATCCACCACGCCGATCCGGTCTGCGTCGCCGTCGAACGCAATTCCGAGATCGGCGCCCCGCGCCTGCACCTCATGGATCAACGCCTCGACGTTCTTCAACACCGTGGGATCGGGATGATGGTTCGGGAACGTCCCGTCGATCTCCGGATACAGCACGGTATGGGTCCCCGGCAGCAGCTTCACCAACCGCTCCAGCACCGCCCCAGCCGCGCCATTGCCGTTGTCCCACACCACATTGAGCGCCCGATCCCCGCCATCCCAATCCTTGGCGAGCCGCTCGATATACGCCTGCGACACATCAATCGTGCTGACCCCGCCATCCCCCTCGGCCACCACATCCCCCGCCGCCGCCATCCGCCCGAGATTGCCGATCTGGGTGCCAAAAAACGGCTTTCCCGCCAGCATCATCTTGAACCCATTGTAGTTCGGCGGATTATGGCTGCCGGTGAGCATGATCGCCCCCCCCGTCTTGCCCACCGTCGAGGCGTAGTACAGCATCGGCGTCGGCCCCAGCCCGATCCGCACCACATCCATCCCCGATGCCCGCAGCCCCTTCACCAGCGCTGCCTCCAGCCCCGGCGACGACAACCGTCCGTCATACCCCACCGCCACATTCGTCCCGCCATTGCGCGAAACCACGGTGCCAAAACACCGCCCGATCGCGAACGCATCCGCCTCATGCAGCGTGGCACCCACGATCCCGCGGATATCGTATTCGCGCAGCACCGTCGCATCGAAATTGTGAACGAAGCTCATCGCATATCCCCTCAGACGTAGGTCTTCAAAAATGCCCGCACCGCGCCCGCCATCTCCGGCCGCTTCAGCGCAAACGCGATCTGCGCCTCCAGGAACCCGATCTTGTCCCCGCAGTCGAACCGCCGCCCCTCATAGCGCAACCCATGGAACGGCACCTGCCCGATCAGCTTCGCCATCGCATCCGTCAACTGCACCTCCCCGCCCGCGCCCCGCTCCAGCATGCCGAGATACTGCATCACCTCCGGCACCATCACGTAACGCCCGATGATCGACAAATCCGACGGCGCATCCTCCGGCTTCGGCTTCTCGACCAGGCCCTTCACCTCGACCAGCCGTCCATCATCCTTGCCGATATCCAAAATGCCATACCGGTTCGTGTGCTCATGCGGCACTTCGGTCACCGCCACCACACACCCCCCGGTCTGGTAATACGCCTCCGCCAATTGCTGCAAACACGGCGTCTCCGACAACACCAGATCGTCCGGCAACAGGATCGCGAACGGATCGTCCCCCACGAACGCCCGCGCGCACCAAATCGCATGCCCCAACCCCATCGGCTCCTGCTGTCGCACCGTCACAATCGAGCCCGGCGGCAACTGCGATTCCCGCAGCATCCGCAACTCCGCCTCCTTGTGCCGTGCCCGCAACGTCGCCTCCAGCTCGTAGGCGATATCGAAATGCTCCACGATCGCCGTCTTGCCCCGCCCCGTCACGAGACAGAACTGCTGCACCCCCGCCGCCCGCGCCTCCTCGACCGCATACTGGATCAAGGGCTTGTCCACCACCGGCAACATCTCTTTGGCCATCGCCTTGGTGGCGGGCAGAAACCGGGTCCCGAGCCCGGCCACGGGCAGGACAGCCTTGCGAAGCGGTTTGGTCACGATGAAGTTCCTCATTCTGGCAACGACGCAGGAGAACCATGCCACATAGGCCGAATTGTGGCACGCCCTCGTTCACACCCCGGCAGAAGCCGACATGTCGCAATTCATCCCAGCAACACATCCCGCGCCTGGTTGATCCGTGCTGCCAGCCAGTCCGAACCCCCATGATCCGGATGCGCCCCTTGCATCAAGCGCCGATGCGCGGCCTTCACCTCGGCGGCCGACGCCCCCGCCTTCAACCCCAGCACCTCCAGCGCCTCCGCCCGGCTCATCGCCCCCCGCGGCGGCGGCACCGCTCCGCCCCCCATCCCCCCGAACCCGCCAATCCCCGGCGGCCGCCGCTCCACCACCCAACTCCACACCAGCGGCCCCAGCATCACCAACATCCACAGCGCCGTCGCCCCCCGCCCGGTGAACAGCATCAGCGCCGCCAGCAACAGCCCCCCAATGGCCCCCACCCATATGCCGAGTTGCTTCAGCGTCTTGACCTGCGCCTTGGAGAACATTCCCAGCGCCGCCATCACCGCGCCCAGACACAGCGCCCCCAGCAGCAGTACCCACATCGCGCCCTACCCCTGCCGCGCCCGCGCCGCCTGCGCCTCCAACGCCGCCAGCGCGCTCACATTGAGGATCCCCCGCGCCGTCACACTCGGCACCACCACATGGATCGGCCGCGACATCCCCAGCAGCAACGGCCCCACCGGCAACCCGTCGCCCGCGGCCTTCAGCAGATTGAACGAGATATTCGCGGCGTCCAAGGTCGGCATGATCAACAAATTCGCCGTCCCCTCCAACGGACTATCCGCCACCGCGCGTGAGCGTATCCCCTCCACCAGCGCCGCATCCGCGTGCATCTCGCCGTCGATCTCCAACTCCGGCGCCCGCGCCCGCACCATCCCCAGCGCCTGGCGCATCTTCTTCGCACTGGGCGAATTCGACGCCCCGAAACTCGAATGCGACAACAGCGCCGCCTTCGGCACAATGCCGAACGCCCGCACCGCATCCGCCGCCAGCAGCGTCATCTCGCAAATCTGCTCCGCTGTCGGATCGACATTCATATACGTATCGCAAATGAACATCGCGCCAGCCGGCAATATCAAACACGACAACGCATAGATCCGCGAAACCGTTGTCCGCCGCGGGATGATCGGCATCACATACTCCATCTGCCGCCACCAATCCCCCTTCCCGCCGCAAATCGCCGCATCCGCCATGCCGCCTCGCAGCATCATCGCCGCTGCCACCGTGGTCCGCGTCCGCAACCGATGCCCCGCCGCCGCCGGCGGCACGCCCTTGCGCCCCACCAACTCCTGGTAATCCCCCACCAGCGAGGCGAACACGCTGTCATCCTCCGCCGGATCCAGCACCCGCACGCTGCGCTCCAGATCCATCCGCAGCCCCAACTCCCGCACCCGCTGCGCGATCACCGAGCGCCGTCCGAGCAAGATCGGTTCCGCGATCGCGTCATCCACCAACGCCTGCGCCGCGCGCAACACCCGCTCATCCTCGCCCTCGGCGTAGACAATCGTCGTGGGATAGGCCCGCTGCTTCTTTGCCGCCTCGAACACCGGGCGCATCAACTGCCCGGACCGGAACACGAACCGCTCCAAATCCCGCCGATACGCCGCAAAATCCGCAATCGGCCGGCGTGCCACGCCGCTCTCCATCGCAGCCCGCGCCACCGCCGGCGCAATCTGCAGGATCAGCCGTGGATCGAACGGCTTCGGGATGATATACTCATGCCCGAACACCGGCGCCGTCCCGCCATACGCCGCCACCACAACCTCGGATGCCTCCGCCCGCGCCAATTCCGCGATCGCCTCCACGGCTGCCAGCTTCATCGCCTCGTTGATCTCCGTCGCCCCGGCATCCAGCGCACCGCGGAAAATAAACGGGAAACACAACACGTTGTTGACCTGGTTCGGATAATCGCTGCGCCCCGTCGCCATGATCGCATCCGGCCGCATCGCCCTGACAGCCTCCGGCAAAATCTCTGGCTCCGGATTGGCCAGCGCCAGAATGATCGGCTTGTCCGCGAACTTGCCGAGCCACTCCGCCTTCAACACGCGCGGCGCCGACAGCCCCATGAACAGATCGGCCCCCTCCAGCACCTCTTCGAGCCGCCGCGCCTCTGTTGCCTGGGCATAGCGCCCCATCCGCGCATCGAGCCCGGGCCGCCCCGCGTAGACCACCCCATCCTTGTCGGTCAGCCACACATTCGCGGGCTTCACCCCCATCGCAACCAGCAGATCGACGCACGCCATCGCCGCCGCCCCGGCCCCGGAGGTGACCAGCTTGATGTCTTGCAGCCGCTTGCCCTGCAAAACCAGCCCATTGCGCACCGCAGCGGCCACTGTGATGGCAGTGCCATGCTGGTCGTCGTGGAACACCGGAATCCCCATCCGGCCGCGCAGCTTCTCCTCGATGTAGAAACACTCCGGCGCCTTGATATCCTCAAGGTTGATTGCCCCGAACGTCGGCTCCAGCGCCGCCACCACATCGCAGAACCGGTCCGGATCGGTCTCGTTGACTTCGATGTCGAACACATCGATCCCGGCGAATTTCTTGAACAGGACAGCCTTGCCCTCCATCACCGGCTTGCCCGCGAGCGCCCCGATATTGCCGAGCCCCAGAACCGCCGTGCCATTGGAGATCACCGCAACCAGATTGCCCCGCGCTGTGTATTCCATCGCCGCGTCGGGATTTGCGACGATCTCCATGCAGGCTGCGGCCACACCAGGCGAATACGCCAAAGCCAGGTCGCGCTGCGTGGCCATCCGCTTGGTCGGCTCGACCGACAGCTTCCCCGGCCGCGGCAGCCGATGATAGTCCAGCGCCGCCTTGCGAAAATCCTCGTCCATCACGCCCACCCAATCTGTGCCGGCAAAACATCGTCCCTCCCTCGCCCCGACGCAACCTCCGGCAAAAATCATCAGGCTGCTAGGAAAGCGTTATATGACTGGCCGTGAAGAACGCATTGCCCGGTGCCAACCCCACAAAATCAATGGTTCCGCCACCAAACGAGAGCAGCGAACCGCCGTGCTGGTCGGATATCAGCGCCGCATTGAGGCCATTCAAGCCTCCATATTGCGCACTGCCACCGATCAGATTGAGCTTGGCGGTCGCATCCGCAGCGAGATTGAGGAGCACGTTTGATATCCCAACGCCCACACTCAGCGTCGTGCCGGTTCCGGTGTCTAACAGCGACGTCGTATTTCCTTTTAGGACAGTATAAGAGATCCCGCTTCCAGCAATTGCCACGCCCACATTATGTGCAAAATCGACTTCCGTGGCCTGCACGCCCAAGGCTGAAGCCACGCTGACGGGAGGGAGAAATTTCCAACTTCCATTTGCACCGGCCGTGGTCGTGCCGATCGTTGCCTTACCATTGCTGAGGGTCACAAGCGCGCCAGGATCGCCGACGCCCGTAATCTGCACGATTTTGCCGCTCGATCGGGTCACGATTTCCGTTACCTGCGGTGCGATCGTGTCGTAGACGATGTCGTAATAGCCGGGTGCGCTCTTATTGTCCGCCAAATCCTTCTGTGTCGCCACAAAATGATGGATTCCCTGGCTCAGACCTGCCGCCGTCACCGACCAAGTCCCGCTCGCACCCACCACGGTTGATCCCACCACCACCAAACGCCCGGCGACCAAATCGGAAACCTCGACAAAACTGCCGACAATGCCCTTCCCTGAGATGACATTGGAAGATGTCGTATCGTTGCATCCCAAACCGGAAAGACGCTGCGCCGCTGACTGGACCGCCTTATTCAGCGGTAGCTGCAGAACCGATGGCGCAACCGGCGGCTTGGTGGCGTAGGTGAACGTCAGATTGGCTGTTGTTGTGGGAGAACTGCTCAACGAGACAATGAAATTATGGATCCCATCGGCCAAGCTGATGCTGGGCACAAATTGCCAGGTCGAAGCAGTCGGATATGTCATGGTCCCGGCGACGGTTCGGAGCTGTCCGTTGACGAGTTCTTTGAGAACCACCGTGGTGCCGCCGGCCCCAAGGCTCGCCCCGGTCACCACTCCCGTAACACTCGACTTTGAGGTGAAATTATCCGTATCGGAAACTCCAGTATCCTGCTTCAGGGATTCAGAGATCGAAAGCCCTATCACAGTCTCCGTTACCGTCCCGCTATTCGCGATCGCGGGGGAAGCAACGCCGGTCAGCGGCGCTGCGGTCACGCTCGCGGATGTGTCGATTTGGGCGCCAGTAATGTTGGATGGCGACACGAGATAGGTGATGTCCAGTTCCAGTGTGCCGGTATTCCCCACCGGATTGACCACAGTCCCAAGTGAATACGTCCCCGCACTCACCACCTGCAAATTAACCCCAGTCATCCCACCAAGATTGGCAACGCGCGCCGATTTATAACTCAGACCCGCCGGCAATAGACTCGTCACTGTCAAGTTCTGCGTGCCATAACCCGGCACGATATAAAGCGCGTAGGTCAAGCTCTCACCATTCGCGATCTCACCTTGATGCAGCGTCAAACTACCGGACAGGAAGGCCATCGAGATGCTCGGCGAAAGCACCACAGCATTCGTCTTCGACGATGGCCCCGGTATTCCCGCGGGCGAGTAACTATTCCCCGGCTGGCTCTTATAGCTGGAAACTGTCGCCGTGTTGGTCAGCGTCTCGCCCTGCTGGACCGTGTTGGCATAGGTGCCGGTAAACAGCAGATCGACCGTGCCGCCTGCGACGATGGTGCCGTCGGTCCAGGAAATCGTCCCGCCATTGAGCAGCGCCGTCCCCCCATTGATGGTCCCGCCGCCGCTGATTGTCCCGGTGGTCCGGATATTCGACACCGTCATATCAGCAGGCAAAACATCAGCGATCGCGACCGTATAGGCGCTCGATCCACCCGTATTCACCACATGAATGTCGTACAAAACCGTTTGGCCCGCTTGGCCCGGCCCTCCGACATTGGTTTGGGTGATCGCAAGCTGCGGCCCAACCACCGTCTCTGTAAGGCCGTTACTGGTCACCGCAGCACTGCCGGCACTGCCCCCCACCGCGGCGCTCGTGATCGTGGCCGTATTAACAATCGCGCTTCCCACCGCCGGACTATTCGTCACAACCGCCACGATATCGAGCTCAATCACCCCAGTATTTGCTGCCGCATTGACGACATTGGTGCCCAGATTATACACGTTGGCGGACGGCGAGATGGCTCCAGTGGCGATCCCGCTCATCCCCCCGGCACTCGCCACCGTGGCCGACACAAAGGTCAAGCCACTCGGCAGCAGATCGGCCACCTTCAGCGATTGGGTGCCATGCCCCGGCGTAATCATCACCGCATAGGTCAGCGTCTCCCCATTGGTGATATGGGTCGAGGACGTCCCCAGCGCCGCATCCGACACCGATTTCAGGGTCATGCTGATACTCGGCGCCAATATCACCGTCTCGGTCACACTCTGCGTGCTCACCGACAGCGTCTTCCCGTTACTGACCTGGGTCGCGTAAGCGTCAATTGTCGCCGTGCTGGTCAGCACTGCCCCCGGTTGGACCGTATCCTTAAAGGTCCCCGTAAACGTCAGATCGATCGTCGCCCCCGCCGCCAGCGTCCCATCTGTCCAGGCAATGGTGCCGTTATTCAACACTGCCGCACTTCCGCCGCTCGCAACCAGGCCGCTCGCCAAGATGTCGCCCGGGACCACATCATGCGCCGTTACATTATAGGCCGCCGCATTGCCGTTATTCACGATCTGTGCGTGATAGGAGACCGGTGTACCCGCCTGCC